>NZ_JACTUZ010000229.1 GCF_014490445.1 Pseudoroseomonas ludipueritiae
GCGGCCACGCATTTCCGGCGCGGGCGTGACCTGCGCCATCGGGGCTGGCGCCACCGCCGCCGGCGCGGCAGGAAGCGCGGCATGACCGTGCATTTCATCGGCGCCGGGCCGGGCGCCGCCGACCTCATCACCCTGCGCGGGCGCGACCTGCTGGCGGCCTGCCCGGTTTGCCTTTACGCCGGCTCCATCGTGCCGCCGGCGCTGCTGGCGCATTGCCCGCCCGGCGCGCGGCTGGTCGATACCGCCTCCCTCGACCTCGAAGCTATCGAGGCCGAATTCCTCCGCGCCCACCAGGCCGGGCAGGATGTGGCGCGGCTGCATTCCGGCGACCTTTCGGTCTGGTCCGCCGTGGCGGAGCAGACGCGGCGGCTGCGGCGCCTCGGCATCCCCTACACGCTGACGCCGGGCGTGCCGGCCTTCGCGGGCGCCGCCGCCGCGCTGGGGCAGGAGCTGACGGTGCCGCGCGTGGCGCAATCCCTGGTGCTGACCCGCATCTCCGGCCGCGCCAGCGCCATGCCGCAGGGGGAGACGCTGGAGGCTTTCGCCGCCACCGGCGCCACGCTGGCCATCCACCTCGCCATCCATGCGCTGGATGCCGTGGTGGCGCGGCTCACGCCCTTCTATGGGGCGGATTGCCCGGTGGCCGTGGTGGTGCGCGCCTCCTGGCCCGATGAGCGGGTGCTGCGTGGCACGCTGGCCGATATCGCCGCCATCATGGCCGCCGCCCCGGCCGAGCGCACCGCGCTGATCCTGGTCGGCCCCGCCCTCACCGCCGAGGATTTTTCCGAAAGCGCCCTCTACAGCACCGATTACGTCCGCCGCTTCCGTGGCGGCGGCCAGGAGGGCGGCGGGCCGGCATGACCGATCAGCGCGCCTTCCCGGTCGAAGATCGCCACGTCCAGCGCGATGCCGCTGCCGGCCACGACATCCGCGGCCACCGCACGGGCACGCCCGGCCACCACATCGCCCAGCGCCAGCCCGGCCGCCGCGGCATGGGCAAAGGCTTCCGGCGTGGTATTGGCGCCAGCGATGCGCGCGGCCAGGGCATCGTCCCCGCCCATCTCCCGCGCCAGCCCGGCCAGGGCCGCCATGTCCACCGTGCCGCGCCGCGAATGCAGGTCCAGCCGCCCCTGCGCCAGCTTCGTGATCTTGGCGATGCCGCCGGCCACGGTCACGCGCGGCACCGGATGCGCGCGCAGGTATTTCAGCATGCCACCGACGAAATCGCCCATGTCGATCAGCGCCTGCTCGCTCAGGTGATGGAAGCGCGCCACCGCGCGTTCCGAGGCATCGCCCGTGGCGCCGGCCACATGCCGCAGCCCCAGCCCCCGCGCCACATCCACGCCGCGATGGATGGAATGGATCCAGGCGGAGCAGGAATAGGGCACCACGATCCCCGTCGTCCCCAGCACGGAGAGCCCGCCCAGGATGCCGAGGCGCCCGTTCATGGTGCGCTTCGCGATTTCCTCGCCATCGTCGATGCCGATGGTGACCTGCGCATCCACCGCGCCGCCCGAGACCTCCTCGAGCGCCGCGCGGATCATGGCGCGCGGCACCGGGTTGATGGCGGGCTCCCCCGGCGGCAGCGGCAGGCCGGGCAGCGTCACGGTGCCGACACCCGGCCCCGCCGCGAAGACCACGCCGCTGCCGGGCGCCCCGCGCCGCACCCAGGCCCGCACCAGCGCGCCATGGGTTACGTCCGGGTCGTCCCCGGCATCCTTCACCACCGCCGCCATGGCTGTGCCATCGTCCAGCGCGGTTTCCGCCAGGGCGAAGGAGGGGCGTTCCCCGCGCGGCAGCAGGATCTCGACAGGGTCAGGGAAGTGGCCGGTCAACAGCGCCGTCCAGGCCGCGCGGGCGGCTGCGGTGGCGCAGGCGCCCGTGGTCCAGCCGCGTCGCAGCGGCCCGCTCTGTTCGGTCTCGGCCTGTGGCACGGCGCCGATTATACCCCCGCCAGACCATGACCGCCACGACCGACCGCCTCAGCCTGCTGGAACAACTGCTCGGCGCCCCCGCCCCGCGCCTGCTGCCCGGCCATGTCTGGCTGGTGGGGGCGGGGCCGGGCGACCCGGGGCAGCTCACCCTCGATGCCCTGGCCGCCCTGGCCCAGGCCGAGGTGCTGGTGCATGACGACCTGGTGGATGCCCGTGTGCTGGGCCTGGCACCGCAGGCGGAACGCGTCTTCGCCGGCAAGCGCGGCGGCCGCCCTTCCTCCACCCAGGCGGATATCACCGCGACGCTGATCACCCTCGCCCGCCAAGGCCGCCGCGTGCTGCGGCTGAAGGGCGGCGACCCCTATGTCTTCGGCCGCGGCGGTGAGGAAGCCCTGGCCCTGGCCGAAGCCGGCATCCCCTTCCGCGTGGTGCCGGGCCTGACGGCGGGCCTTGCCACCCTGGCCGCCGCCGGCATCCCCGCCACCATGCGCGGCATCAACCACGCGGTGGTGCTGGCCACCGGCCACGGCGCCCCCGGGCATGAGGGCGAGCTGGACTGGGCCGCCCTGGCGCGGCTGAACCAGCCCCTGGTGCTCTACATGGCGCTGCGGCGGCTGGAGGCGACGGCACAGGCCCTGCTCTCCGCAGGGATGAACCCCGCCACCCCCGCCGCCGCCGTGGAATCCGGTACCCTGCCGGGGCAGCGCGTGGTGGTGACGACCCTGGGTGAATTGGTGAATCGCGTGCGGGCGGAAGGCATTTCGTCGCCGGCGATGATCGTGATCGGCGGAATCGTGGAGATGCGGGGGAAGCTGGCGCGATGAGAACCTACGGACAAGCCAGGGGCGCTGCCCCTGGACCCCGCCGGGGTGGAAAGTCCACCTCGGACCCCGCTTCGAGTTTGTGCCTGGCTTCCATGGGCCAGCGTGGTTCCAGCAGAGAGTTTTCAAAAACTACTCGGAAACACAGCATCCTTTCACATCAAAGCGAAAAAGGTTTCACGGGAAACGTTGTCGCAGGGTCTGGGGTGGCACTGTCACTCCAGCGGGGGTTCCAAGGGGGCGGCGCCCCCTTGGCCATGGCATGACGCAACAGCGCGCCCTCATCATCGCCGCGCCCCGGTCGGGTTCTGGCAAGACCACCATCACCCTGGCGCTGCTGGCGGCGCTGAAACGGCGGGGCGTGGCGGTGCATGCCGCCAAATCCGGCCCCGATTACATCGACCCCGCCTTCCATGCCGCCGCCACCGGCGCCCCCAGCACCAACCTGGACAGCTGGGCCATGCCGCCTCCGCTGCTGGATGCCCTGGCGGCTGGCGAGGGGCTGAAGATCATCGAGGCTTCCATGGGCCTCTTCGATGGCGCGGGCGAGGAAGAAGGGCGCCAGGGCAGCGCCGCTGATCTCGCCGCGCGCTGGGGCGTGCCGGTGCTGCTGGTGCTGGATGTCTCGGGCCAGTCGCAATCGGCGGCGGCGGTCGCACGGGGTTTCGCCACGCATCATTCGGCGGTGCGGGTGGGCGGCGTGGTGCTGAACAAGCTCGCCAGCCCGCGCCACCGCGCGGGAGCGGCGGGGGCCATGGCGGCGCTGGGCCTGCCGGTGCTGGGCGCCGTGCCGCGCGAGGCCGCCGTCGCGGTGCCGGAACGCCACCTGGGGCTGGTGCAGGCGCGGGAGCTGGAAGAACTGCCGGCCTTGCTGGAACGGCTGGCCGATCTGGCGGAAGCGCATCTGGACCTCGATGCCATCCAGGCCCTGGCAGCACCGCTGGCGGGGGCTGCGGAGACGCCCCTGCCCCTGCCGCCGCCAGGGCAGCGGGTGGCTTTGGCTTCCGATGCCGCCTTCGGCTTCGTCTACCCGCATGTGCTGGCCGGCTGGCGGCGGGCGGGGGCGGAGATCCTGCCCTTCTCGCCCTTGGTGGATGAGCCGCCGCCGCCGGGCTGCGATGCCTGCTGGCTGCCGGGCGGCTATCCGGAACTGCATGCGGGGCGGCTGGCGGCGGCGGGGCGTTTTCTCGGCGGCCTGCGCGCCTTTCCCGGCCGCATCCATGGCGAGTGCGGCGGCTTCATGGTGCTGGGAGAGGGGCTGGAAGATGCCTCGGGCACCCGCCACGCCATGGCCGGCTTGCTCGGCCACAGCACCAGCTTCGCCAAGCGCCGCATGAACCTGGGCTACCGGCAGGCAACCTTGCTGGCGGATTGCGCGCTGGGCCCCGCAGGCACGGTGCTGCGGGGGCACGAATTCCATTATGCCAGCGTCACCGACCCCGGCGCCGATGCGCCGCTGGCCGCACTGGCGGATGCCCATGGCACCGCCCTGCCGCCGGGCGGCGGCTGGCGCGGGCAAGTTTCGGGTAGTTTCTTCCACGTCATCGCGCGTCAGGATGCCGCATGAACAGCCTTGACCAGATCCGCACCCTTTGCGCCTCCCCGCTGCCGGGCGATGACGCGGCGGCGGCGGCCATCGCGGCACGGCAGGCGCAGCTGACCAAGCCGCCGGGCAGCCTGGGACGGCTGGAAGAACTGGCCGTCTGGCTCGGGTGCTGGCAGGGGCGGGAGATGCCACGGCTGGACCGCGTGGCGGTGCTGGTCTTCGCCGGCAACCATGGCGTGGTGGCACGCGGCGTCTCGCCCTTTCCGGCCAGCGTCACGGCGCAGATGGTGGCGAATTTCGCCGCGGGCGGTGCCGCCATCAATCAACTGGCGGCGGTGGCCGGTGCCTCCCTGCAGGTGGTGCCGCTGGAGCTGGAACACCCCACCGCCGATCTCTGCACCGCCCCGGCGATGACCGAGGCCGAGTTCCTCGCCGCCTTCACCGCCGGGCATGACGCGGTGGTGCCGGAGATGGACCTACTCTGCCTGGGCGAGATGGGCATCGGCAATACCACCGCCGGGGCGGCGCTGGCGGCGGCGCTGTTCGGGGCCGATGGCGCCGCCAGCCTCGGCGCCTTCTGGGCCGGGCGCGGCACCGGCCTGGACGATGCCGGGCTGCGCCGCAAGCG
>NZ_JACTUZ010000023.1 GCF_014490445.1 Pseudoroseomonas ludipueritiae
CGCAGGGAGGCGGCGAGGCCGGCAATGGTCAGCGCCCCCTCCCCCACCGGCGGCGGCGCCTCATCGCCGGCCGGTGCGGCGGTGCCTGGCGCGGCACGCTCCGGCAGCAGGCTCAGCAGCCCGCCCACCACCACATCCGGCTCATTGTCGAAATAGAGGTCGGCCGGCGGCAGGCCGCCGTGGTCGAAGCTCCAGCCATTGTGGATGCGCTGGTCAGGCGAGACCTGCACCACCCTGGGCCCGTTGTTCTCGGCTCCGGCGGCGCGCAGCGTGCCGCCCAGGTCGATCCAGTCCAGCGCCAGCACCACATCGGCCTCCCGCAGAGCCTCCTGCAAGGCGGGCGAGGCGAAGGTGCCGGGGGCGCCGATATGCAGCGGATGGTCGGTGGGAAAGGTGGCGCCGCATTTCAGGTCGGTCGCCACGCGGGCGCCCAGGCGCTCGGCCAGGTGCACGCGCGCATCCCATTCGGCTTCCGTGCGGCCGGTGCGGCCCATCAGGATCACTAGGCGCTGCGCGCCGGACAGCAGCGTGGCGGCCCGGGCCAGCAGCGCCGGGTTGGGCGCGGGTGGCGGCGGCGGGGCGTAGCGGCCAGGGTCCGGCGGCGGCGGCAGGGCCTCCAGCGGCGCTTCCTGCAAGGCGGCGTCGAGATTGACATAGACAGGGCCGCGCGGCGCGCTGTCCATGATCTGCTGCGCCCGCAGCAGCGCCTCCCGCGCCGCAGGCACGGAGGCCGGCTGCGCGTCCCATTTCACATAGGGCCGCACCAGCGCGCCCTGGTCCTGCGCGGAATGGATCCAGTCGATCCAGGGCCGCCGCTTCGCCGCGTCCACCGGCCCGGTGGCGCCGATCACCAGCACCGGCACGCGGTCGCACCAGGCGTTGAAGATGGCCATGGTGCCATGCATCAGGCCAACATTGCTGTGCAGCGCGGCAGCGATCGGGCGGCCGCTGGCCTTGTAGTAGCCATGCGCCAGCGCGACCGCGTGTTCCTCGTGCAGGCAGACCAGCATCTGCGGCGCGGTATTGCCCAGGCGGTTGACCAGGCTGTCATGCAGCCCGCGATAGCTGGCGCCGGGGTTGAGCGCGATGAAGGGAATCTCCAGCGCACGCAGCACATCGGCGATGGCGTCGCTGCCCCAGGCGCGGTTGTCGCTGGCTGCCGGTGGCAGCGGCCGGTCCATCGCCTCGGCCCGGTCCAGCATCTGTTCGTCGCGCGGCATGGCCCGCCTCCTTCCCGTGTTGCTGGCAGGGTGGCAGGGACAGGGCGGCAGACCAGAACCGATCCGGTCTGGCAGCCCAAGCATTCGTTTACGTGACGCCCGCCCTGGCTGTAGCGTCTGGGATAGGGAGAAACGAAACCTTGGCCGATATCCGGCAATTGCGCTACTTCGTTGCGGCCGTGGAATGCGCCAGCCTCACCAGCGCCTCCGAGCGCCTGTCCGTGGCGCAGCCCGCGCTGGGCCTGGCCATCCGCAAGCTGGAAGCAGAATTCGGCGTGGCCCTGCTGGTCCGCCATTCACGCGGCATCGCGCCTACCGAGGCCGGGCGCGAATTGCTGCGCCGCGCGCAGAGCGTTCTGCAGGAATTCGACGGGCTGCGGCTGGCGATGCGCGAGCTGGGCAATGGCACCACGCCGCGCGGCCGGGTGGTGCTGGGCGCGACCCCCAGCATCGGCAACCTGCTGGGCGCCGACCTGCTCTCCCATGCCGCGGAAAGCCTGCCGGAAGTCCGCATCGCGCTGATCGAGGCGCTGAGCGACCCGCTGGTGGAGCGGGTGGCGGAAGGCGCCTGCGACCTTGCCCTGCTGCGCGACCTGCCGGAGGCGCACCGCGCCGTGCGCGGTGAGGCCCTGGCGCGCGAGGCCATGCACCTGGTCGAGCGCGGGCCGGCGGCAGGGGGCACTGCGCGCCCGGGCGGCGTGGTGCGGCTGGGCGAACTGACGGCCATGCCCCTGGCCCTGCCCTGCCTGACCAACGAGCCGCTGGCCCGCCGCCTGCTGAACGCGGCCAGGACCGCCGGCCATGAGCTGAACGTGGCCTATGAGGTGCCGGCGATGGCCATGATGCGGCCGCTGCTGCTGGAAGGCCGCTGCGCCGGTATCCTGCCCTATGGCACCTTCCTGCCCGAGATCCGCGCGGGGCTGCTGACGGCGGCGCGCATCATCGACCCGCCCATCGAGCGCGTGGTGTTTCTGGCCTATTCCAGCGGGCGGCCGCTGACGCGGGCGGAACATGCGCTGCGCGGGTTGATCCGGGCCGAGGTGGCGGCGCTGTCCAGGACCAGCCCCGCGCCCTGGCGGATCGACTGACCTCAGCCGAGTTCGATCTTCGCCTCCCGCACCAGCTTTTCCGCCTCCACCCGGCCTTCCTGCAGGAAGCGGGCGAAATCCGCCGGGGTGCTGCCGATCGGCTCAGCCCCAAGCTGCGCGAGGCGGGAGAGCACCTCGGGGTCGCGCAACACCTCCGCCAGGGCGGCCTGCACGCGGTTCACGAAATCGGGCGGCGTGCCGGCGGGGGCGAAAAGCCCGGTCCATTCATCCAGCGCGGTATTCGGATAGGTTTCAGAAAGCGTCGGCACATCCGGCTGCAGGGCGGTGCGGGTAGGGCTCGCCACAGCCAGCATCCGGGCGCGGCCGGATTGCACCACCGGCGCCACCGAGAGCAGCGCCACGAAGACCGCGTCCAGCGTGCCGGAAGCGAGGTCCCGCGACGCCTCGGCGCCGCCGCGATAGGGCGTGTCGTTCAACTGGATACCGGCGCGGAGTTGCAGCAGGGCACTGGCCAGATGCGCGGCGGTGGCATTGCCGGCATGGCCGCAGCTGATCTGGCCCGGTGCCGCTTTGGCCATGGCCACGAAGCCCGCCAGGTCCCGCGCCGGGGAATCCGCCTTCACCGCCAGCGCCAGGGGAATGCGCGTCACCTGCGAGATGGGCGTGAAGGCGGTGCGGTAATCCAGCGGCAGGCCGCGCAGCACCAGCGGATTGACCAGATGCACGATGGTGTCGAGCAGCAGCGTATTGCCGTCCGGCCGCGCCTGCGCCGCCGCCGCGGCACCGATGGAGCCGCCGCCGCCCGAGCGGTTCTCCACCACGATGGAACGGCCCAGCACGGCGGAAAGCCTGTCGCTCATGGCGCGGGCGGAACTGTCGGTGGCACCGCCCGGCGCGAAGGGCACAATCAGGCGGATGCTGCCCGAGCCCTGCGCCTGGCTGGCGGAGATCAGGCCCGGCATGGCCAGCGGCGCCAGCACGGCACCGGTGAGCAGGGCGCGGCGGCGCAGGATGGCGGGTTTCTCGGCGCGCGCGTCAGGGGGCGGCGTATCGGTCATGGCTCGTTTCCTTGGCGGTCGCGGTTCCGCGTGTTCTGCCAGCGTCATGCTAACCCCGCCGCGCCGGGTGCTGCTAAACCGTTCCTGTCTGGCTGATCGCCTGCGCCCGTGCTGGCTCGCGTGCGGGTGGCAGGGCGCCAGCCGCCATCCGGCTGGCGCCCTGGTGGCGGGAAGCGCCTTACTCCGGCTCGATCCCGGCAAGCTGGGCAATGCGGCCGTTGCGCTCGTACTCGGCCTGGATGAAGCGCGCGAAGGCCGCGCGGTCCTCGGCCACCGGCTCGGCGGATTGGTCGGCGACACGCGCGCGGATCTCGGGGTCGCGCGAGAGGGCCTGCACGGCGGCGTTCAGGCGCTCTGCCTCCGCTTCCGGCAATCCCTTCGGTGCCCAGAGCGCATACCACAGGGTGAAGTCCAGCCCCGGCATGCCCTGTTCCGCGATGGTCGGGATCTGCGGCGCGCGGGCCGAGCGCTGCGGCCCCATGATGGCGAAGGCGCGCAACTGCCCGCCCTCGATCTGCGCCAGCGCCGAGCCCAGCGGCGCCACCATCAGCGTGGCATTGCCGGAGACCACATCCGTCAGCGCCGGCGCCGTGCCGCGATAGGACACCACCAGCGCCTCCACCCCGGCCTCGCGCTTGAAGCTTTCCGTCGCCAGGTGCCCCATGGAGCCCAGGGCGGAATTGGCGAAGGTGAACTTGTCCGGCTGCGCCCGCATGGCCGCGACCAGCGCGGCGACCCCACCTTCCGGCGTCTGGCGCGGATGGCCCACCAGCACCATCGGCGCCACGGCGATGCGCGCGACCGGCGTGAAATCGGCGACGGGGTCATAGGGCACGTTCCGCATCACCCGGCGCGCCATCAGGTGAATATCGGCATTCACCAGCAACGTCTGCCCATCCGGCGCCGTGCGGGCGACCTCGGCGGCGCCCAGCGTGTTGCTGGCGCCGGAGCGGTTCTCAACAACCCAGGTCTGTTGCAGTGCCTCGGCCAGCTTGGTGGCATAGATGCGGCCGAGCACGTCGATGGCACCGCCCGGCGCGGCCGGGACGATGAGGCGGACAAGGCGGCGCTGCGCGCGCGCCACGCCCGGAAGGCCCAGCAGCAGCGCCGCTGCGCCGAGAGCCCGGCGTTGAAGGAGCATGGACGTTCATCCCTGGTTCTTTTTCTGGTTCAGATTCCGGAGAAGCCGGCGCGCGCCCGCCAATAGGCCCAGGCCCGGTCCAGAGGGCGCTCTCCCATCAGCATCTCGGAGGTCAGGCGCGTCTCGCCTTCCGTCAGGTAGCGCGGCGTGCCCATGGCCATGGCGCGCGTCTGCAGCTCGGCATTGTCCTTCATGCGGACGCAGACAAAGACAACGGCAGGCAGGGAATAGGCGGCGCAGCTGGCGCCATGGTTCCGCAGCAGCACGGAGGTGCCATCGCCCAGCGCCCGGGCGAGGCTGTCGGCGCGCGGCACATCGTCGATCAGCATATTGGTGTCGCCGAATTCGTCGCGGCTGTCCCAGACCGGCACCGGGCCACCGAGAACGGAGGCCATGTGGAAGACCGGACGCAGCGGCACATCCACCACCGTATAGGGCAGCACCGCCGGGCAGTGGTGATGCACCGTGGCCTGCACATCCGGACGCGCGGCGAAGATGCGGGCGTGCAGCACACTTTCCAGATAGGGCCTCAGCCCTTTCGGATCGACCGGCACGCCGTCGAGGGTGAATTCCAGCAGGTCGTCGCGGCTGACCAGCTCCGGCGAGCGGGAGCGAGAGACAAAGAAGCGGTCCGGCCGCTCCGGGTGCCGCACGGCCACATGGCCGAAGTCATCGAGCACGCCTTCATGCGCCAGGATGCGGTTGGCGATCACCAGATCGCCGAGCAGCGCGTGCAGGTCGCGCGTCATGCAGCCGGCCCTTGATCCGCATAGGTCGAACGGCGCTTCATGAACAATTCCTCCTGTGTTTTGCGAAGATCGTATGCACCGGCCCGGCGAAGGGTCAATGACCTTACGTCATCGTTCTGATTGTGTCAGGTCATGGAAGGCGCCTCAGGCATCCAGCATGAACCTGGCAAAGAACTCCGCGAGCCCCGCGTGGTCGTCCAGCGGCAGGACATGCGCCACATGCTGGTCCGGCCGCACAATCACCACGCATCCACGCGCGCGGTCGATGCCGCGAAGCGCGAAGATATTCGGACCGTTCTTCAGGTCCGGGCAGAAGATCTTCTCGTAATCCGTCAGGCCGTGGCGCCCCTTGGCCGGGCGCAGCAGGGCGGGCATGGCGCCGTAGTCGATATCGCGGTGCGGCTGCTGCAGCACGGCGCGCAGGTCGATCACCGCATCGATATCCGCGCCGGCCGGCGTGTGGCGCCGCAGCGGCGAGGCGGCATCCTGCTCCAGGAAGCGGCAGAGGGCCTGGAGGCGAGAAGTCGGGTCCGCCGGGTCCTCCGCCGCGGCGAAGGCAAAGAGGCGCCAGCGGCCATCGGCCTTGATTGCATGGCCGAGATGCATCGGCTTGGCATCCGCCAGCCGGATCACCGGCGCGGAATGGAAGCGCATGCCGATGGTGAAGCCTTCCGCCAGATGCTGGTGCGTCCCCTCGCCCGTGATCAACGAGGGCGTGTAGCGCATGGCCGTGCCGGCGGTGAAACGCCCCTGCTGGATGAAGTACTTCTGGAATTCCGCCGGATCGACGCCTTCGCTGTTCGGGTCGTTGGGGTCCTTGGGCGGGGCGGAGAACATCTCCGCCAGCTTGCGGTCGAAGGCGATCAGCTCGGCGGCTATGGCATGGCGCTCGGCGGAATAGGTGGCGAGCAGTGCGGGCGCGGCCTGCCCGCGCAGCACGGCGGCCAGCTTCCAGCCCAGGTTGAAACTGTCCTGCATGGACACGTTCATGCCCTGGCCAGCCTTGGGGCTATGGGTATGGCAGGCATCGCCGGCGATGAAGACGCGCGGCACCTGCCCGCCCGCCC
Organism: Pseudoroseomonas ludipueritiae; assembly: GCF_014490445.1. Classification (GTDB taxonomy): domain Bacteria; phylum Pseudomonadota; class Alphaproteobacteria; order Acetobacterales; family Acetobacteraceae; genus Pseudoroseomonas; species Pseudoroseomonas ludipueritiae. The sequence goes on from NZ_JACTUZ010000023.1 coordinate 6,285, forward strand.
GCTCCTCGGGCACATCGTCGAAGCGGTCGCACATGCGCTGGCCGATCTCATAGACCGACCACCAAGCCACTTCCTTCACCTCCAGCGTATAAGGCCGCAGGATGCGCTGCGCGGCGGCGATCAGGTGCTGGACGTCGATCTTGCGGCTGGCGACACGCTCATTCTCGTTCAGCTTGTCCAGCTCGATATAGAAGCGCGCGAGATAGCCGCCCTCGCGCGGGATGATCAGCATATTGCCTTCATGGGCGGAATGGATCACCGACTTCAGCCGCAGATCGGGGAAGTCGCTGACGGCGAGCACATCCATCACACCCCAGGCCTGATTGGCGGAATCGCCCTTCAGCGCGACGCCCAGCGCGTTGCGCACGGCGCTGCGGGCGCCGTCGCAGCCCACCACGTAGCGGGCGCGGATGGTCTCCACCTCGCCTTCATGGCCGGCATCCAGGCGCTCGAAGCGCAGGGTGACGGGGTGGGAATCCGCCTGCCCAGCGGGCGCCACCTCCAGCCCGATCAGGCGGCGCTGGTAATCCGGCAAGACTGGCGCCGCGCCGCGCCGCATCACATCCAGGTAGAAGTCATGCACCCGTGCCTGGTTGAGGATGACATGCGGAAATTCCGAGAGCCCGTCCTCCACATCCTGGATGCGGCCGCTGCGGCGGATGGCGGCGCGGGCGGTGTCGTCCGGCTTCCAGAAGACCGTCTCGTTCACCCAATAGGCTTCGCGCATCACCCGCTCGACGAAGCCGAAGGCGTTGAACATCTCCATGGTGCGGCAGGCGATGCCATCGGCCTGGCCCAGCATCAGCGGCCCCGGCTTCTGTTCCACAATGCGCGTCGAGATATCGGGGAAAGCGGAGAGCTGCGCCGCCAGCGTCAGCCCGGCCGGGCCGCAGCCGACGATCAGGACATCCGTGGCCTCCGGCAGGGGCGTGAGCGCGGCGGCGGAAGCCGGCGCCTCGGCCGGCGACATTTCCGGGTCCCCGGCGCGGAAGCCATCGAGGTGGAACTGCATGCTCGTCTCCCTGCACAGCCGTCATGGCGGAGGGCGAGCGGCGCCGGATGCGGCCAGGGTATCGGCGGGCGGCACATCATCCTCCTGCGCGCTTGCTCTCCGCGCAACAGGATGAATACATAAAGTATGTATACGGTCAATCTTCCGGAGAAGCACGGCCCACGAATTTCTTGAGCAGGGCGACGAACTGCGCCTGCTCGGTCGCCGAAAGGGGGCGCATCATTTCCACCTGCGCGGCCACCACGCGCGGGGTGACGCTTTCCAGCAGCGCCTTCCCGGCCCCGGTCAGGGTCACGCTCTTCACCCGCCGGTCCTGGCGGGAAGGCTGGCGCGCGATGAGCTTCTTGGCCTCCAGCCGGTCCAGCACCCCGCCCAGCGTGGCCTTGTCGAAGGCGATCAGGTCTGAAAGGCGGGTGGCGTCGATGCCGGGCTGGGAGGCAATGGCCTCCATCGCCGCATATTGCACCGAGGTGAGGTCGAAGCCGGCAAGGTTCGCGGCGAAGACGGCGCCCGAGATCTGGTGCGCCCGGCGGATCAGGTGGCCGGGCATCTCATGCATGGCATCGACGGACATCAGGCGTTCCACAGCGAGGGGGCGGGCGAGCAGAGCCTCTAGAACAGATGGCGTCAGGAGGGAAACCGTGGCGGCGCGCCCTGCCCCCTGGAGGCTGTGCTCAGCCCGGCACGCAGGTCAGTGCCTTGCCGGGGCGATAGGGGGCGACCAGGACTGGCGCAGCGGGATTGACCACGCGGAGGTCCTGCGCCGAGAGGTCCCGGGCGATCACGACCAGCGCTTCCGGCAGGTCCTGGCCGCCGCTCATCGGCGCGGGGGGGCTGAAGAGGGTGCCGACAGCCTGGACCAGCAGGGTGGCGCCCGTTCCGGGATGCCGGATAAAGCCCTTCACCCGCAGCAGGCGGTCGCCACAGAAGGCGGCGAGGTCCTCCATCCAGTCCAGCCGGTCTTCCCAACCGGCTTCCGGAGCGAAGGCAACGCGCAGCACGGAGACGCGGGGATGCGCCCGCTCCGGCGCCATGGGGCCCGCTGGCAGGGCGGCTGGGGGCGCGGGGGCGAAGGCGGCGCGGGCGCGGGCCGCGCGGTCCTGCTCCAGCACCAGGGTGGCGAGGGGATTGATGGCGCCGGCCAGCGCCTCGGCCGCGCCGGTCCCGGCGAGGTCCGGCTTGGTGATGACAATGGTGCTGGCGGCGGCGAGCTGGCTGGCCACCTCGTCGAAGTGCCGCGCCTGCTCCGCCGCCTGGCTGGCATCGCAGGTGGTGACGACCCGCACCGCGAGGTTGAGCGGCGCCAGCGGCGCCAGGGAGCGCAGGATCGGCCCCGGGCGCGACAGGCCCGAGCCTTCCAGCACGATGCGGCGGAAGGGCGGCAGGCCGGCCTTCTCGCGTTCCTCCACCAGGGCGCGGATGGTGAAGACGAGGTCATTGGTCAGGGAGCAGCAGACACAGCCATTGGCCAGCATGGCCATGGGGATGGTGCCGCTTTCCGCGATGATGGCGCCATCCACGTCGATCTCGCCCGCCTCGTTGACGATGACGGCGGTTTGCGCGGCTTCCGGCAGGGCGAGCCAGTCCACCAGCAGCGAGGTCTTGCCGCTGCCCAGGAAGCCGGCGAGCAGGATGAACTCGGTGCGCGCGGTCATGGCGCCGCCGCCTCCCGCTCCTTCTGCGCCGCCACCATGGCGCGGATATCGGCCAGCAGTTCCTCGACATCGAAAACCAGCCCGGCGCGGATGGTGTGGCGCAGCGCGCGGCGCCATTCGGCCTGGCCGGTCTCGTCGTTCAGCCGCAGCGCGCCGGTGCCGTAGAGCAGCTTCCAGTCCTCCAGCGGGTTCTCGTCCAGCACCAGCAGGTCCGCCAGCTTGCCGACCTCGATGCTGCCGGTCTCGCCATCGATGCCCAGAAGCTCGGCGCCGAGGATGGAGGCGGAGCGCAGCACCTCCAGCGCGTTGAAGCCGGCTTCCTGCAACAGCTCCAGTTCCCGGATGAAGCCGTAGCCGAAGATCTGGAAGATGAAGCCGGAATCGCTGCCGGTGCAGACGCGGCCGCCCCGGTTCTTGTAGGCGTTGAGGAACTGCATCCAGAGCCGGTAATGCGCCTTCCATTCCACCTCGTTGGTGACGGACCAGCGGTACCAATAGGCGCCATGGCCTCCGCGCGCGGGCTGGAAATAGCGCCACATGCTGGGCCAGGTGAAATCGTCGTGCCAATCCGCGCGCCGGAAGCGCATCAGGTCGCGGTTGGCGTCGTAGATCGTCATGGTCGGGACGAAGGTGAAGCCGATCTCCAGGAACTTCTCCAGCACCTCGTTCCACTTGGCGCTGCCGGGCTCGGCGGCCTGCAGAAAGGTCTGCCCGGCGGAGGAGAAGCGGAAATACTCGTCGTTGTAATTGTAGCCGGGGGGGTAGTTCTGCACCACGCGGTCGTCGTAGAGCGCTTCCGGCAGGCCGTAGTAATGCTCCGCGCTGGTCAGGCCCCATTGCGCCGTGGTCAGCGCGTTCATGCGCGTCACCGCCTGCTGCGCGTGGTGGCAGCCGGAGCGCAGGCCGAGCCTGCCGCATTCCTCCAGCGCCGCGCGCATGATGGCGGGGGGCGCGCCGAAGAACTTCACGCCATCCGCGCCGGCATCCTTGGCGCGGCGCAGCCAGTCCCGCGCCTCCTCCGGCGTGTGGATGGTCTTGAGCATGTCGTTGACGGCGGGAAAATAGGGATGCGCCAGGATGCGCGGCGCGGCGATGCGATTGGCCGCCGAGGCTTCCCGCTGCTCCACCACCCAGTCCAGCCCGCTGAAGCAGCCCATCTCCCGCACCGTGGTGACGCCATGGGCCAGCCAGAGCTTGTAGACGTAATCCGCCGGCGCGACATCGCCATGCAACGCGTGATAGGGCACGCCGATATGGGTGTGGCAGTCGATCAGCCCGGGCGTGACGAACTTGCCGTGGCAGTCGATCTCATGGTCCCCGGCGGGCGGGCGGCGGGAAGGGTTGATGGGCTTGCCCGGCGTGCCGACCGGCGTGATGGCGGTGATGCGGTCGCCCTCCACCACGATATCGGCCGGGCCCCAGGGCGGCGCGCCGGTGCCGTCGATCACCGTGGCGCCGCGCAGCACCAGGCGGCGGTAGGGGCCGGTGCCGCGGTCGCGCCCCGTGGCGGCGGGCACCGGCGGCATGCCGAGCTTGGCATTCTTGGCCGTGATCTCGGTGCCGACTTTCGGCGCTTCCGCCGCGCTCTTGTCAGACATGGTGTTTCCTTCCCTTAACGACGGTAGCGGCGGCCCAGCACAGCGCTGCCGAGCACGGTCAGCACCAGCGTGAAGCCGAGCAGGATGAAGGCCAGCGCGGCGCCGAAGGGCCAGTTGTTGCCGCGCACGAACTGGTCGTAGACAGCGGGGGCCATCATCTTGAACTGTGGCCCGCCCAGCAGCACGGCGCTGGCATAGGTGTTCATGCAGAGCACGAAGACCAGCACGCAGCCCGCCACCACGCCCGGCAGCGCCAGCGGCAGCACCACGCGGCGGAAGACGGTGAGCGGCTTTGCACCGAGGTTGGAGGCCGCTTCCTCCGCCTGGCGCGGAATGCCCTCGATCACCGCCGAGAGGGTCAGGATCATATAGGGCAGCACCACCGCGACGATGCCCGCCACCACGGCGCCGGTGTTGTAGAGCAGCGGCAGGGGTGCCGCGATGATGCCGAGGCCCAGCAGCGCCGCATTGATGGCCCCGCCATTGCCCAGCAGCGCCAGCCAGCCGGCCGCGCGCACCACATTGCCCACCAGCAGCGGAAAGATGGTGAGGATGGTGAAGATGCTCTTCGCCCGCCCCTGCATCCGCGCCAGCCAATAGGCGGCGGGAAAGCCCAGGCCGAGGGTGAGCAGCGTGCTGCCCGTCGCCACGGCCAGGGTGGTCAGCAGCACCTGCCGGTAATATGGGTCCCGCACCGCCTGCAGGTAATTGGCCGCGGTGGTTGCCTCCACCATCATCTCGGTGGGGCTGAACTGGTTCAGCGAGATGCGGAACAACAGCAGCATCGGCGCCACCAGCAGCAGCACCACGAGGATTCCAGCAGGAAGGACCAGCGCGGCCAAAGCCTTAAGCCTTGAACTGCTTGTTCCAGAAATCCAGGATCTCGCCATGGGCGCGCAGCAGGTAGTCGTAGTCGGGCGCCCGCAGCCGCGCCTGCTCCGCTTCCGTCAGGCTGATCTGCTTCGCGATCTCCGGCGGCAGGGAGGCATCCGCCACGGTGGGCAGGTAGCCCATGCGGTCGGCGAAGGCGGTCTGCGCCTGCGGCTGCAACATGGCGTCGAGATAGGCGTAGGCCTGGTCCTTGTTGCGGCTGTTCTTCGGGATGCCGGCCTCGAAGACAATGGCATAGGCGCCTTCCTTCGGCACCGCATGGCGCAGCGGGATGCCGGCCTTCTGCCACATGAAGCCACGCGCCAGCCACATGGGCGTGATCCAGACTTCCTCGCCCTTCAGCGCGGCGGCCAGCGCCTCGTTGGAGGGATAGACCTTGGCATCGAGGGAGCGCAGCTCCATCAGCTTGGCCTGGGCGGGCCTGTAGTCGCTGAAGCCGCCGCCGCCGGCCATCGCGGCGGCGAAGGTATTGGTGGAATAGAGGATGTCCGAGAAGCCGACGCGGCCGCGATACTTCGGGTCCCACATATCGGCGAAGGATGTGGGCGGCGTGGTCACCTTGTCCGGATTGTAGAGCAGCACCAGCGCCGAATAGATATGCGGGATGGCATAGGGCTTGCGCAGCGCCTGCACGATGCTCTCCGCCCGCTTCAGGCGGCCGGTCTCCAGCGTGTCCAGCGTGTTCTGCGCCGCCATCATGTGCATGTCGGTGTCGGAAAGGCAGGACACGTCCATGGTGCCGCGCCGCGCCTGACGCTCCGCCAGCATCTTGGTCTTGCGCGGGTCGGCATTGGCGACATCCTGCAGGATCTCGATGCCCTGCGGCTGCATCAGCGGCACGTCAATGTTCTGCCGCAGCAGCTCGCCGTAATCCCCACCCCAGGTGCCGACCACGGCCTGTTTGGACTGGGCGCGGGCGAGGCCGGGAAGGCCGGCGGCAGCGGCGGCGATGGCGGCGCCGGACAGGGTAGCGCGTCGGGAGATGATCATGTGTCAGGCTCCTTTGTCGTTCGGCGTGGCCGGCAGCAGCCGGGCGGTGGCGATGTCCCAGGTGAGGCTCACGGCATCCCCAGGCGAAAGGCGGCGCAGCGGGTCGGCGGGGCCGGGCGTCGGGCGGATGGCGACCAGCGGCGTGCCCTCCAGCTCCGCATGATACTCCGTTTGCGGGCCGAGATAGGTGACGGCATGCAGGCGGGCGGGCCCCTCGGGGGCGATGGCGACATGTTCCGGCCGCAGGGCCAGGATGGCATCGCCGGTCGGGGTGGCAGCCGCCGCGCAGGGCAGCAGGGCACCGCTGCGGGCGCGGAAGCGGCCCGGCCCCTCCACCCGTCCCTCCACAAGGTTGCAGCGGCCGACGAAGCCGGCGACGAAGGGGTCCGCCGGCTGTTCGTAAAGCTCCTCCGCCGTGCCGACCTGCCGCACCCGGCCGCGCTCCATCACCACCAGACGGTCGGCCATGGTCAGCGCCTCCTCCTGGTCATGCGTGACGATCAGGGTGGTCAGGCCCAGGCGCTGTTGCAGGGCCCGGATCTCCATCCGCACCTCCCCGCGCAGCTTGGCATCGAGGTTGGAGAGCGGCTCGTCCAGCAGAAAGACGGCGGGCTTTACCACCAGGGCGCGGGCCAGCGCCACGCGCTGCTGCTGGCCGCCTGAGAGCTGGCGGGGCAGCCGGTCCTCCAGCCCCTCGAGCCGCACCATGCGCAGGGCCTCGCGCGCGCGGGCCTCGCGGTCGGCGCGGTTGACGCGGCGCATCTCCAGCCCGAAGGCGACATTCTGCCCCACCGTCATATGCGGAAACAGCGCATAGGACTGGAAGACCATGCCGGTGTCGCGCGCATGCGGCGGCGCCCGCGTCACGTCCTTGCCGCCGATCACCACCCGCCCGCCGCTGGGCGGCACGAAGCCCGCCACCATGCGCAGCGTGGTGGTCTTGCCGCAGCCGGAGGGGCCGAGCAGCGCCACCATCTCACCCTGCCGCACATCGAGGTCCACGCGCTCCACCGCCATGGAGGCGCCGTAGCGCTTGCTCAGGGCATCAAGAAGAAGGCTGCCCATCAGGCACTGGCTCCCGGCATCAGACAGTTCTCGCGATGGATACGAAGCGGTCGGTGACCAGCATCAGCACGGCGACGATGAGGATCTGGACGGTGGCCACGGCGGCCAGCGTCGGGTCCACGCGGAATTCGAGGTAGTTGAGCATGGCCACCGGCAGCGTGGTGCGGCCGGGGCCCACCAGCAGCAGGCTCAGTTCCAGGTTCTCGAAGCTTTGGATAAAGGAGAACAGGCAGGCCGCGATGATGCCGGGCCGCATGGCCGGCAGCGTCACGCGGCGGAAGACGGTGAAGGGACGCGCGCCGAGATTGGCGGCGGCTTCCTCGGCCGACTGGTCCATGCCCTGCAGGCTGGCGGTCACCAGCCGCACCGTCCAGGGAATGGTCAGCAGCACATGCGCCGCCACCAGCCCTTCCAGGGTGGAGGTGATGTCGCGGTCCAGCCAGAATTCCGCGCGCAGGTAGAACATGTACAGCGCCGTGCCCGCCACCACGCCGGGCACGGCCAGCGGCCCCAGCAGCAGCGTGTTCAGCGCGCCGGCGCCGCGCGGCTGGCCGCGCACCAGCGCATAGGCGGCGGCGGTGCCGAGCGGCACGCCAATCAGCGTCGCCATCAGCGCCACCTGTGCGCTGGTGACCAAGCCGCGCGCGAATTCCTGCCGCGCCCAGGCATTGACATACCAGCCGAGCGTGAAGCCGGAAGGCGGAAAGGAGACGATCTCCTGGCGGAAGACGCTGATCACCATCACCATCGCGACGGGCGCGAGGATGAGGGTGAAGGCGGCGGCGACCAGGGCGCCGAAGGCGATGCGGCCGGGGGATGGCAGGGTCAAGAAACCATCGTCCTTTCAGCCACGCTGTTCCTCGGCGTGAGCTTTCGCCATCTCGGCCATGCTGGTAAAGCGGAAATCGTATCTGGGGCGCGAGCCGGGGTCCATGGTGGCGCCGAAGCCTTCATCGCCATGGCGCCGATGAATCCAGCAGGAAGCGAGGCCCATCTCATTGGCCGGCTTGTGGTCGTGGAAGAGGCTTTCGGCCGTGTGCAGGATATCGCCCTTCGTGATGCCCATGCTGGAAAGCCGGTCCAGCATGTAATGGAAATTGGCGAGGCTCGGCTTGTAGGAACCGGCATCCTCCGCCGTCACCACCGCGTCGAAATCCACGCCGAGGCGCGCATTGCTCATGGCGAAGGTGGCGTTGTCCACATTGGACAGGATCACCAGCTTGTAGAAACGCTTGAGGTAGCGCAAGGCCTCCATCGAATCCGGAAAGGCCGGCCAGGCGCGGACGGAGCGGCCATAGGCCAGGCATTCCTCATGGCTGGCCACCACACCCCATTGCTCAGCCAGCCGCTTATAGACGATGGCCAGCAACTGGTCGTAGGGCTTGGCCGGCGTCTGCGCCTGCTGCGCGGATTCATGTTGCGCATGGGCCTGCAGGATCTCGTTGCGGCTCAGCGGGCGCTCCACCCGTTGCGTCAGCGGGCGCAGCGCGGCGAACATGCCGCTTTCCCAGTCGATCAGCGTGCCGTAGCAGTCGAAGGTCAGGACCTTGTAGTCGCTCAGGCGCATGGCGGCTTGTCCTTCAGTTATCCAGCAGGTTCTTGACGAAGTGGCCGGCCTTCATGATGGCCGGCATATGCCGCCCCTGGCCGGTGAGGAGGGAGAGATCGGCCAGCGGGTCGCCATCCACCACGATCAGGTCGGCATGGGCGCCAGGGGCGATGATGCCGAGCTTCCCCTCCTGCTGCACCACCCGTGCGGCATGGATCGTGGCGGAGCGGATGACCTCGATAGCCGGCAGCACCTGGCCGCGCAGGGTGAATTCATCCGACTGGTGGCGGTGCATCTCCCCCAGCAGGTCGGAGCCATAGGCCATCATCACGCCGGCCTCGTGCAGGATCTTCAGCGCCTCCATGCCCTGCGCCCGCACATCCTCGATCTTGGCGATGGAGGGCGGCGGCAGGCCGAGGGAGGCACCTTCCTTGGCCAGGGCATCGAAGGTGACATTGGTGGGAACGACAAAGGCCCCCTTCTCCTTCACCAGCCGCGCCGTCTCGGGCGTGATGAGGTTGCCGTGCTCGACAGAAAGCACGCCGCATTCCACCGCGCGGCGGATGGCTTCATCCGTGTAGAGATGCGCGGCGACATAGGTGCGGGCATTGCGTGCCTCCTCCACCGCCGCGCGCACCTCGTCATCGGAGAAACCGAGGAAGGCGATGGGATCGGTGGGCGAGGAGACACCGCCATTGGCCATGATCTTGATGAACTGTGCGCCGGCCTTGATCTCTTCCCGCGCCACGCGGCGCACGGCATCCACGCCATCCACCACGCGGCCCATGGCACCGGCCCGGTCACCGTAATAATCCACGTCCCGGTGATGGAAGCGGCCGCGGTAGTCGGTATGGCCGCCGGTCTGGGAGAGCGCCTTGCCGCAGATCACCAGGCGCGGCGCCTCGATCAGTTCCTCCTCGATTGCCATGACCAGCCCGTGGTCGGCGCCGCCGAGGTCGCGGACAGTGGTGAAGCCGCGCATCAGCATCTCGCGCATGATCTTCGCCGAGCGCAGCGCCACCAGGGTGTTCGGCAGTTCCGCATTGGCGCCGAGATTGGCCATGGTGGCGATGACATGCACGTGGCAGTCGATCAGCCCCGGCATCAGCGTGCGGCCGCGCAGGTCCACCACCCGGGCGGAGGAAGCGGTGATCGGGCGGTCCGAGACCTCGCGGATCGTGCCGTTCTCGACCAGCACGTGGCGGTCGACCAGCGCGGTCTCGGCGGTGCCGTCGAGGATGGCGGCGTTCTGAAAGAGGATGCTGCTCATGGTTCAGGCGCGCTTCTGCAACAGGGCGGGGATCAGGAAGGGCGTGAAGGCGCGGGCGATGTCCACCTGCTCCTGCACCGTATAGGCGCCCTCGGCATCCAGCAGGTTGAGCGTGCCCAGCACCTCCCCGCCCCGGATGGCGGTGACATTGATGACGGCGCCGAGGCCGAGGCTCTCGATCAGTTCATGGTCCGGGAAGGCCCAGCGGATGGCGGATCTGTCCGGGCCCAGGAAGGTCTGCTTCTGCTCCAGCACCAGCGCGCCCCAGGGCGTCGGGCCCATGCGCTTGCGGCCCTGCACCGGATAGGCCTCGGGATTGGAGGAATAGACGCGCTCCACCTCCTCCCCGCCCTCGCGCCGCACCAGGATGGTGAAGAGCTTGTGGCCGATCAGCTCGCGCGTCGCGGCCTCCACCGCGCGGAAGGCGGCCTCGGGCGCGGCGTCCCGCGCGATGGCGTCGGTGACGGAGAGCAGGCTTCGGAGAAGGCGGTCGTTCATCGGCCGGGTGCTTTCTGCGGACGTTCGGGAAGGAGGCCGTCGGGCCGCAGGCTCAGCACGAGCACCAGGCCGAGGCCGACAAGGATCTCGCGCAGCGCCGCCTGTTGCAGGGCGGAGACGCCGGGGGCGAGTTCCGTGAGGAAGCGCGTGGATTCCAGGAAGGCGACGAGAAGATAGGCGCCGATCACCGCGCCCGCCGGCCGCGCATTGCCGCCGGCGGTGACGGCGAGGAAGATGTAGATGGTGATCAGCGGCTGGAACTGGTCCGGCGCCACGTAGCTGGTGTAATGGCCATAGATGGCGCCCGCGAGCCCGGCGATGCCGGCGGCCAGCGAGAAGGCCTGGGCCTTGAAGCGCACCACGTTCTTGCCGGCGACGGCGGCCACCGTCTCATCCTCCCGCACCGCGCGCAGGCTGCGGCCCCAGGGGGAATGCAGCAGGCGCCGTTGCAGCCCATAGACGGCGCCCACGGCCACCAGCGCGACGGCCAGCGTGCCCAGGTGGAACCACAGGCCGGTGTCACGCGGCAGGAAGCTGGGCACGCCGGAGATACCATCCGTGCCATTGGTCAGCCAGACCTCGTTGGAGGCGACGAGGCGCACGACCTCCGCGAAGCCGAGGGTGACGATGGCCAGGTAGTCGTCCCGCAGCCGCAGGGTGGAGAAGCAGACCACCAGCCCGGCGCCGCTGGCCACCAGCACGGCGAGCAGGAGGCCAACCGGGACCGGCACATGCGCCCAGCTCGTGCTCATGGCCGAGGCATAGGCGCCCAGCGCGAAGAAGCCGGCGAGGCCGAGATTGACCAGCCCCGCCAGCCCCCAGGAGAGCATCAGGCTCTGCGCCAGCAGCGCATAGACGGAGCCCACGACCAGCGCGAAAAGGAGATAGGTGATCATGCCGCGCGGCTGCCCAGCAGGCCGGCGGGCCGCACGGTCAGCACGGCCAGGATGACCAGGAAGCTGACGGCGAGGCGATAGGAGGGTGCGAGGGCCAGCACGGTGAGTTCCTCGGCGATGCCGATGACAAAGGCGCCCGCCACGGCGCCGGGAATGCTGCCCAGCCCGCCCAGCACGGCGGCGGCGAAGACGGAGAGCAGGATGCGCCCGCCGGTCATGGGGTCGATGGAGGTGTCGAGCCCGATCAGCGTGCCGCCGATGCCGCAGAGCCCGCCGCCAAGCGCCACGGTGAGCAGCGCGATGAGGCGGGGATCAACGCCTTTCAGCCGCGCCAGGTCCGGATTGTCGGCCACCGCGCGCATGGAGCGGCCCAGCGGCGTCAGCGCCAGAAAGGCCCAGAGCGCCGCCATGACACCGAGCGCCACCAGAAGGTTGTTGATCTGCTGTGGCCCGATGCGGATGGGGCCGAAGGCCACGTCGCGCGCCAACGGCAGGTCGAAGGCCTGAAGGTCATTGCCGAAGGCGAAGCGCAGCGCATTCTCGATCACCATGGCCAGGGCGAGGGAGCCAATGGCCTTCATGAGCGCGCCGCCCCGGCCGAGCCTGTCCAGCGCGGCATATTCCAGAAAGGCACCCAGGACCGCCGCCACGACGAAGGCGGCGGCGACGCCGGCGGCGATGGGCAGGCCCAGCCGTGCATTCACCACCCAGGCCCCATAGGCGCCGGCCGTGGCCAGGGCGCCGATGGCGAAATTCGGGAAACGCAGCACGGCGAAGATGGCACTGAAGCCCAGCGCCGGCAGCGCCAGCAGCGATCCCGAGATGACGCCATTGACGAGAGCCTGGAGAAGCGCCTCGGGCATCAGGCGATCTTCAGCAGCGTGACCTTGCCGGCCTTGACCTGCTCGTAGCGGAACTTGGCATCGGTGATGTCGCCCACCTCGGTGAAGTCGCAGGGGCCGGAAGCGCCGTCGTAATCCACCTTGGTGCCAGCGGCGATCAGCTTGAGCCCGTCCACCGCATTGTCCACGCGCTCCCCACCACCCTGGGCCACCTTGCGGAGATTGTCCTTGATGACGGCGCCCGTGGTGCCCTTGCCCGCCGCCATCGCCATGGCGATCAGGCTGAGGTGGTCGTAGCACTGGGCGCTGTAGGTATCCGGCGCATCCACGCCCAGCAGCCGGGCAACGCGGCCATAGGCGCCGGAACCGGCGGCGGTGGAGGGCGAGAGGGTATAGATGCCCTCGCTGACATCGGCGGGCAGCGCATCCACAAGCTGCTTGTTCACGGCATAGCCGAAGCCGATCAGCTTGCCGCGGAAGCTGGCGCGGTAGAGGTCGCGCACCAGCACGGCGGTGTCATTGGTATAGCCGCCCATGACGATCACGTCCGGCCGGCCGCGCAGCACCTGGTCCACCTCGGTGCGCAGCGTGGTCTTCTTGTCGTCATAGATCAGGGAAGAGGTCTTGCCGCCGGCCTTGGTCACGGCCTCGGTGATGAACCTGAACTGCGCCTCGGTGAAAGGCGTCTGCGGCGACATGAAGGCGACGGTCTTGGCGCCCATCTCCACCGCGAATTCGCCGAACTTGGTGCCCTGCAGGCTGGTATTGGGCTGGGTGCGGATGATGAAGCCCTGGTGCGGCAGTTGCGTGATGGAATCCGCGCCGGAAACGGTGGCCAGGAACACGCCGGATTGCCAGCAGACCGGCGCCACGGCGGTGGTGACCGAGGAAGCCCAGGTGCCGATGATGGCCGAGACGCCATCCACATCGATCAGCTTGCGCGCGGCGCGCAGCCCGGCTTCCGGGTTGGTCTGGTCGTCTTCCGAGATGACCTGGATCTGGCGGCCCAGCACGCCACCGGCGGCGTTGATCTCGGCGGCGGCGCGCTTCACCACCTCCGCCATGCTGGGGCCGTAGGAGCCGCCGGAGCCGGTCAGCGGCGTCAGCGTGCCGAGCTTGATAGGGCCGCTCCCCTGCGCGCGCAGGATGCGCGGCATGGCCAGGGAGCCGGTGGCAAGCGCGGCGGCGGCAAGGATCTGCCTGCGCGACAGGTCGGTCATGTCACTCTCCTGCGGGGTGGTGGGCACGGCCGCCGAGGAACAGACGGCGGATATCGGGATCGTCGGCAACCGCGCGGGCCGGGCCTTCCAGATGGTTGCGGCCATCCACCAGCACATAGGCACGGTCGGAGACCGAAAGGGATTCCAGCGCGTTCTGCTCCACCATCAGCACGGCGATGCCGCCCGTGGCGATGGTGCGCACCAGCGCGAAGAGCTCGCTCGCGGCCCGGGGGCTGAGGCCCGCCGTGGGCTCATCCAGCAGCAGGGCGCGCGGGCGGCCCATCAGCGCCATGGCGACGGCCAGCACCTGCCGCTGGCCGCCGGACAGGCTGCGCGCGGCGGCACGGCGCTTCTCGGCCAGCATGGGGAAGCGCGCGAAGGCCTCCTCCATGCGCTGGCGCGTCGCGCGGCGCTCGAAGAGGCAGCCCATCTCCAGGTTCTCGGCGATGGTGAGGCTGCCGAAGATGTTGCGCTCCTGCGGCACGAAGCCGAGGCCGGCCCTGGCGATGGATTGCGGCGAGCGCCCCGCGACATCCTCGCCGCCGATGCGGACCTGCCCGCGCGAGGGCCGCAGCAGCCCCGCCACCAGCTTCAGCGCGGTGGACTTGCCGGCGCCATTGGGGCCGATCACCGTCACCAGTTCCCCGGCATCGGCGGTGAGCGTGACGCCCTTCACCACCTGCTCGGCGGAGGCATAGCCACCGACGATATCCTCCGCCGAGAGCAGCGCGCTCATCGTCGCCCCCCGAGATAGGCATCCTGCACGGCCGGGTCGGCGCGCACCTCGTCGAAACTGCCTTCCATCAGCGTGCGGCCCTGGGCCATGACAATGACGCGCTGGCAGATGCGCTCGATCAGCGCCATGTCATGCTCGACGATCAGGATGGTCAGCCCTTCCCGCGCCAGGGACAGGAGTTGGTCGCCGATCTCCTCCGCCAGGGTTGGATTCACGCCGGCCGCCGGTTCGTCGAAGAGGATCATGCGCGGCTCGGCCATCAAAGCCCGGCCGATCTCCAGCAGCTTCTTCTGCCCACCGGACAGCGCGGTGACCTGGCTATCGACGAGGTGCGAGAGGCGCAGCCGTGCGGCCACGGCCAGCGCGCGTTCCGCCAGCTCCGCCTCCCGCCGCCGGGCCGCCGCGGAACCAAGGATGGCAGCGCCGAGCCGCTCGCCCGGCTGGCGCGGGCCATAGACCATCAGATGCTCAAAGACTGTCAGGCGCGGAAAGCCGCGCGCGATCTGGAAGGAACGGACCAGGCCACGCCGGGCGATGCGGTGCGGCCGCTCCCGCTCAATGCGCTCGCCCATGAAACTGATGCGGCCGGATTGGCAGCGCATGAGTCCGGAGAGCACGTTGAACATTGTGGTCTTGCCGGCGCCATTGGGCCCGATCAGCCCGGTGACGAGGCCCCGGCGCACGCTGAAGCCGGCACCATCCAGCGCCTTCAGCCCGCCGAAGGCGAGATGCACATTCTCGGCCAGCAGCGGAGGCGCCGTGTTCATGGCAGGCGCACCGCCGCCGGCGTCTCGGTGGAACGGCCGCCGCGGAACTCGCGCCTGACCTGCTCCTTCCAGAAATCCAGCAAGGTGGCGAAATAGTCCGGGTCGTCCTTCACCGTGCTCTGCGCGATCATGCCGCGCATCATGCACATGGTGGCATTCATCAGCACCAGCGCCCGCGCGACCTCGACGCCGGATTTCTCGGCCAGCTCGCCCCACACGGCATTCAGCCCCTCGTGGAATTCCTTCACCACGGGCAGGATGCGGCTGCGGAAGTCAGGGTTGTGGCGCGCTTCCGGCAGATACTCCATCGTCACGTAGAAGAGCCGGTCGTTCATCATCTTCCAGATGTAGTCGACCAAGTCGTCACTGCTGCCACCGGACCCACGGATGGCCACCGCATGGCGGTGCAAGGCAGCGGTGCAGACGCGCAACTGCCGGCTGACCGCATCGGCGATGATGGCTTCCTTGCTGTCGAAGTGATGCGTCAGCGCCCCACGCGACACGCCCGCGCTTTCCGCGATGTCGGCGGTGGAAAGGCGCGCCAGGCCGCGATCGTGCAACAGGTCCACCGTGGCATCGAGCAGCTTTGCCACGGTCTCCGCGCTGCGCCGGTGTTGCGGAACTCGCGTCACGACCAAGCCGCCCTGAGATGCCGCGAAAGAGTGCACAGCCTGTTTGAAAACCGTCAAGCCGGTTTGTTTCCGAACAAAAGCCCTTAGTTTGTGCAATGCAGCGGTGCAGCTTTCAGCATGCCTGCGTCGCGCAAATGCATTCCCCCGGAACCTTCCGCCGCGCAGCGGGCCGCCTTATGAAATCGGCGCGTTAATATTTCTGCCGCCAATGCGCGTTTCCGTCCTACTCAGCGCCAGACCGCCCGGTCATGGCGCGAAAAGCAAATGGTGAACTACCTCGCCGGTTTATTCGGAATGGTTGAGCGGAGTGGACAGCCGCTAGCCAGCAAAGCTTTTCATCCCGCTTTCTCGCAATAAATTTGTGAAAAGCTGTAATGCTGGGCAGCCTTTTTCCGTCAGGACGTTACTGCTTCCTACCCGCAGAAGCGCAGGGCGTTTTACGTTTCTATACACGCTTTCTCGCAAGCTTAAAGCGGAATTCTGTTGCTCAAGCTTGAATTTCCGCTGATTTCACGAGCATATGATTCGTGGACAGCAAAGCGGGTTTCCTGAGTGGTAAGGGCGGATTTCACGGCGGCAGGTTGCGTGGCAGGACAGGCGAGGCGGCAAAGCCATTCCTGGCCGGCAGAAAGCAGGAAGCCCCATGAGATGCTTGACAGCCACTGGAAGGTTCCCGGACTGCGATCCTCGGCTCCTGGTGCTTCGGAGGCGGAGAAAGAGCTTCCAGCATGCCCCCGCCCCCGTGTGCCAGAGGCGTTACGCGGCGCTGTCCCAGGGCGGGACCGGCGGTGCTGACCTGATGATGTTCTGAAACTCGGTTGGGTAGGATGTCTCTGGTGCTTCGAGGCCGCGGCTCCTTTGCCGCTCCTCGCCGGCAGGTCCGGCGAAGCATCTCTGCGTCCCGCCCTCTGTTCCTGCCCTGCCATTCGTATCGTCGTGGCCGGCCCTGACGGACCCTGTCAGGCGCCGGAATGTAGAGGCACGACTCAAGGACTTCAGAATACATCGAGACGACCTGAGCCGGATAGAAAAAATCCAGTCCTTGCTTCTTTATGTTCAGATAATGAGAAGCAATTGACTATTATTGCATGAGACTCGGAGTAGATATTATGGCTATTCTTTCTTCTGTTGATCAGCCGGAAAACGCGATTGTTCTGAATCCTGGCGATAACATCCAGGAAGCGGTGCGGGCTGGCGGCGAAGGCGCCGTGTTCTGGCTGGAAGCCGGCGTCTACCGCATGCAGCAGATCGAGCCGCTCGAAGGGCAGACCATCCTAGGTGCCAGCGGCGCCGTCCTGAACGGCTCCCGGCTGCTGACCGAGTTCACCGAGGTCGATGGGCACTGGGTCGCGGAAGGCCAGACCCAGCAGGGCGTGCGCCACGAGACGGATGAAAGCGCGGAAGGTGCCCAGCGCCCCGGCTACCCCGATGCCGTCTATGTCAACGACCAGCCGCTGACGCCGGTGGATTCCCTCGACCAGCTGCGGTCGGGCACCTATTTCTTCGACTACGACGCCGACCGCATCTTCCTCGGCGATGATCCCCATGGCCAGACGGTGGAAGCCGCAGTCAGCCCCTTCGCCATCGCCAGCGGCGCCAATGGCGTCACGGTGAGCGGCCTGACCGTCGAGAAGTATGCCACCCCGACCCAGGAAGCCGCCATCAGCGGCAACGGCGAGGGCTGGGTGATCAGCAATAACGAGGTGCGGCTCAACTACGGCGTCGGCATCAACATCGGCGGGAACGGCCAGATCCTGGACAACCACGTCCATGACAACGGCCAGATGGGCCTGAATGCCGGCGGCGGCGGCATCCTGATCGAAGGCAACGAGATCGCCTCCAACGGCTTCTGGTCCGGCATCGATGTTCTCTGGGAAGGCGGCGGCGGCAAGTTCACCGAGACCGACGGGTTGATGGTGCGGAACAACTATTCGCACGACAACAACGGCTATGGCCTCTGGACCGATATCGACAACGTCAACACCACCTATGAGGGCAACCGGATCGAGTACAACTCGGCCGGCGGCATCAACCACGAGATCAGCTATTCCGCCAGCATCCACGACAACAGCTTTGTCGGCAACGGCGGCAATGGCCTGACCTGGCTCTGGGGCAGCGCCATACAGGTGCAGAACAGCCAGGATGTCGAGATCTTCAACAACTTCATCGACGCCAGCAGCGGCGGCAACGGCATTGGCCTGATCCAGCAGGATCGTGGCGAGGGCGCTTTCGGCGACTATGTCACCGTCAATAACAGCGTTCACGACAATACGCTGATCCTCACCTCCGAGGGCGGCGTCGGCGCCGTGGCCGACTATGACGAGGAGCGGATGCTGGCCGGCGGCAACAGCTTCGACAACAACGTGTACCATGTGTCGGAGGGGGGCGAGGACCAGTTCGCCTTCGGTGACTACTACACCTTCGAGAACTTCGGCGCCGTCGTCGGCCAGGACCTGGGCAGCTCGCTGCTGATCGGCTGACCCTCCGGCCTCAGATGAGCCAAAAGCTCCGGGCGTGATTTGTCACGTCCGGAGGATGCGCCGGGCGTGGCCAACCGCGCCCGGCGGCCCGGCGCGCTCCGGTGAATCCGCGCCTCTTGTTCCGGTCCTGGCATTGGCATGCTGCCTGTTCCGAAAGGACAGGGGTACTCCCATTGCACCAAAGGGCGATCCCCTGCCCTCATGCTAAAGCCCTGGAAGAGGAGCGAAGGAAGCAGGCCGCTCCGCCTTGCCGGAGGTGGCAGGGGGAGTTCCGGGCCGGCTCCGCGCGGCGGGGCGCTTCCGGCCATGCCCAAGGGAAGACCAGGAGCGACCAATGCAGGGAATGTCTGTGCCGCTTCAAGGCGAAGGAACAGGAAGCGCCGCGGCGCCGCCACGCCACGAGGTGCTCGGCGTGCGGATCTCCGCGACGGATTACAACAGCGCCTGCGCCGCCGTGCGGCAGGCCGCGCAGGCCGGGCGGCCGCTGACGGTGACCGCGCTGGCGGTGCACGGCGTCATGACCGGTGCGCTGGATGCCGAGCACCGGCGCAGGCTCAACGCGCTCGACCTCGTGGTGCCGGATGGCCAGCCTGTCCGCTGGGCGCTGAACCTCCTCTTCGGGGCCGGGCTCCCCGACCGCGTCTATGGCCCGGAGCTGACCCTGCGGGTCTGCCGGATGGCCGCCGCGGAGGGCCTGCCGGTCGCCTTCTACGGCAGCCAGCAGGTGGTGCTGGACGACTTGCGCGAGAAACTCCTGCAGCGCATCCCGGGGCTGAAGATCGTGGCCATGGTGCCTTCGCGCTTCCGCCGCGTGGACCGCGCGGAGCAGGCGGAGATCGCCGCCTCGCTCTCCGCCAGCGGCGCGCGCATTCTCTTTGTGGGGCTCGGCTGCCCGCGGCAGGAAACCTGGCTCTATGAACATCGGGACCTGATCCGGATGCCGATGCTGGCTGTCGGGGCCGCTTTCGACTTCCATGCGGGGCGGCTGCCGCAGGCCCCACCCGCCATGCAGCGGCGCGGCCTTGAATGGCTGTTCCGCCTGGCCAGCGAGCCACGGCGGCTCTGGCGCCGTTACCTGTTCCTTAACCCGCTCTACATTACCTTGCTGCTGCTGCAGGCCGCCGGGTTGCGCCGGCCCGTGGCGCCGGACACGCCCGCCCCGAAGCACCTGGGCTACGCCTGAACCTCAGATAACGCGGCGGCCTCTCGGCAGGCCGTGACGGCCCTGCCCCCAGGAACCGGCCTGGGGCGGGGCCAGCCGCTTCAAGCCGCCCAGGGAGCCCCCTGAACGGCGCCTGCCCTGCCATGCCCTGCCGCCAGCAGGCAGTGCCCGCGGCACAATGGTGCAGTTGCAGACAATGCCGATTTCATCACGGCTTCTGTCCGTATATTTGCAGTAACGCGAATAGTATTGACGTTGCACGGAAGGCAGCGCGCCTCACGCATCTTGGCGCAAAACCGGAAAACTTCCGCTCCGGCGCACCGAAACAAGCGACCTGAAGTCCGGTTGTTCAAGGTTACCTTCAAATTTCCGTGTGAACTTTGGAGGCAGCTTTGTTTTGCCTTGGAATCGTTCAGTAATGGTGATGCAATTCATAGAACCTTCGAGAGACCAACAAAGGTCTGAATTTACGGAACGCAGAGTTACACAACCATGACGGGTATTTTTACTGGAATTTTCGTTGCAGGAGAATGCTTCAACGGCAGTGTTTATTGAATGCTTCTCCGATTTTCTTGCCAGGCTTTCCCGCTTCAGCGCCTCGGAGGGAGACCACCGTGTATATAACCGAGAGCAGCGTCGCGACCGTGAACCTCCAAGCGCAGGTGGCGGTCGTCAGCCCTCAGCAACTCTACCTCGACGCCCTGCGGCGCCTCCTCACCTCGTCTGCCTATACGATCGTGGGGGCAGGACGGACGCTGGAGGAGGCGCTGCAGGACAAGACCCCGGACAGCCCCCTGGCCCTGATCGTGTACAACCTGGGCGCGGATGAGGATGTCGAGCAGGAACTCGACAACATCAAAGCCATCCACAGGCGGTTTCCCCACGCCAAGTCGGTGCTGCTGACCGATTGCCGCCGCGTCTCGACCAAGCTGAAAGTCATGCAGGCGGGCATCGAGGCCATCCTTTCGCGCGACATTTCGATCGATGTGCTGCGGAGCGCGCTGGAACTCGTGCTGCTCGGCAAGTGCATCATGCCGGCGGAGCTGACGCGGCCGCTGCTGCGGCAGGAGCCGACGGATGCCGCCGGAGCCGAGGTGCCGCCCCCGCCCCCTCCCGCCGAGATCATGCCGCGGCAGGTGGCGCGCGAGAGCGCTCTGCTCTCCAGCCGCGAGCACCAGATCCTGCAATGCCTGATCAATGGCCTCACCAACAAGGCCATTGCCCGCGACCTGGACATCTCCGAGGCCACGGTGAAGGTGCATGTCAAGGCGCTGCTGCGGAAGACGCGCCTGGCGAACCGGACGCAGGCCGCCATCTGGGCCCTGAACAACGCGCCGGAAAGCAAGCTCCTCTCCGCCGCCGCCGCCGCCGATGATGGCAGCGCCGCGTCCTGGCTGGGCGAGGAAGCAGACAGCGCGCGCCCCCGCCCCCTGACCGTCCCGCACGATGTGGATGTGGAGCGCATCGCCGCCCCCCGCTGGCGCGACCGCGAGCCCGGGCATGACAGCCGCGCCGCTGGAACCGGCCCGCAGGGTATGGGCGCCCCGGCCCGAGGGAATGGATACATGATCGCCGATGACATTCCGTAACCGCAGGAAGACACGGCGAATGCGGCCATCGCCCGCGCCAGCCGCGGGCCCCGCGCCGGCGGTCAGGCCGGCCTGTATAGTTCCGGCCGGGGCGGGCGCCATCGCCGCCGTCCTTGCCGCGCTCTGCTCCTTCCCGGCCCTGGCGCAGACCAGCCTGCCGGAAGTCACCCTGCGCTCTCCCACGGTCATTGGCCGGCTGCGGCCGGATTACGAGCCTGCCGGGGTGCGCCTCGGCGGCTTCAGGCTGGATGGCAGGGCCGAGGCGGGGCTGGGCTACAGCGACAACCTCGCCCCCACGGCGCCGGAACGCCTGACCGGCATCTTTCTGCAGGAATCCACGCAGCTTTCCCTGGCCAGCGACTGGACGCGGCATGCCGTTGCCGTAAGCGCCTCCCAGGCCACGCGCCGCCACCCGGACGCCGGCAGCCTGGACTGGACGGACTACCAAGTGGGGCTGATGGGCCGCTACGACATCGGCCGCGCTTCCTCCGTCAGCCTCGGCTATTCCCATATCCGCGGCCATCTGGAGGTCACGGATTTCGACGTGCAGCAAAGCACGCTGAATCGCCCGCTGCCCTTCGATTCCGATGTGCTCTCCGTCGCCGGCACCGCCGCCTTCAACAGGATCACGCTGGGCGCATCGGCGGAATACAGGACCGTCCGCTACGAAGGGAACGACGCCGCCTTCCTGGACGACACGGCCTTTCCTTTCCGCGCGGCCGGCGACGGGCGGGACTACGACCGCACCACCGGTGAAGTCTCCGCCGCCTACAGCTTCCTGCCCGGCCGCGACGTGATGGTGATCGCGCGCGTGACCGATATCTCCTACCTCCACACGGCGCAGGAAAGCCGCGACTCCCTGACCTGGGAGGCCCTGGCCGGCATCCGCTACGACCTCACCGGGCTCTGGGGCTTCCGCATCGCGGTCGGCTACCGGCACCGGGATTACGAGGACCCCACCCTCCGCAACCGCTCCAGCCCGGCCTTCGAGGGGCAGATCCTCTACCTGCCCACGCAGCTCACCACGGTGACGCTCACCGCGCAGCGCAGCATCGAGGAATCCACCCGCGCCACCAATGTCAGCTACACGCGCACGCTGGTGCGGCTGAACGTGGACCATGAGCTGCTGCGCAATGTCATCCTGAGCGCCGAGCTGCGGGGCGAACACCGGAAATACGACCGGGAGAGCCAGAGCGTCACCGATGCCGTGGGCATTCTCTCCGCGCAGTTCATCCTCAATCGCCGCGTGTCCCTGCTGGCCAGCTACCAGCGCTACGAGCGGCTGCAGGCTTCGGCCGGCATCCAGGAATTCGACCAGAACCTGTTTCTGATGCGGCTGAGGTTCACCCTGTGAGCCCGCCGCGCATCCCCGCACGGCGAGGCCGCGCCCCGCTTGGCTCCGGGCCCGGCGGCATATCACCGCAGGGCGGGGCAACCGCGTGCCTTGATCAGGCAAATGGAGGATCTATGCAGGCCCGACCTATCCATCGTGGCATCCCGCCGCTTTCCCCGCTGGGCCGCCGGGCGGCGCTGGGTGCGGCGCTCTCCCTCGCCCTGCTGGGGGGATGCACCTCGGTCGGCGCGGACCTGCCGCCCATGCCGGAGGAAACGGCCGGCCCCTACCGGCTGGGCGCCGGCGACCAGGTCCGGGTCACGGTCTTCAACGACCCCCGCCTCACCGGCGATTTCCGTGTTGGCGATACCGGCTCCCTGGCCCTGCCGCTGGTCGGCCTGGTGCCGGTGCAGGGGCGCACCACCGAGCAGGCCGCACGGCAGATCGAGGAAGCCCTCCGCTCCCGCGACCTGTTCAACGATCCCTCCGTGGCGCTGGAGATCCTGACCTATCGCCCGGTCTTCGTGCTAGGCATGGTGGAGCGCGGCGGGCAGACCCCTTACCAGCCGGGCATGACAGTGCTGTCGGCGGTGGCCACGGTCGGCGGCTTCAATTACCGCGCCGTGACCAGTTACGTCGGGCTCACCCGCATCGGGGAAGATGGCCAGGCCCACGAATACCGCGCCGGACGTTCCGCGCTGCTGCAGCCGGGGGATGTCGTGAACGTCTTCGAACGGCGTTTCTGACCATGGCGCCGCCATGCCCCGGGGGGCCGGCCCGCCGCTGGCGCCACGGCATGGCCGTGCTCGGCTTCATCCTCCTGCAGCAGGGGGCGGCGCTCGCCGCATCGCCCCCGCCCCGGAAGATGGAGGACCTGTGCCGGCCGGCGGCCATGGCGGCGGAAATCGATGCCGAGCTGCCGCAGGGCATCCTGATGGCGATCGCACGGGTGGAATCGGGCCGCATGGACCCTGCCTCCGGCGCCGCCATCCCCTGGCCCTGGACCATCAACGCCGAGGGCGTGCCGATGGTCTTCAACACGCGCGAGGAAGCCGTGGCGGCGGTCGAGGCATTGCAGGCCAGGAACGTCCGGTTGATCGACGTGGGATGCATGCAGGTCAACCTGCATCATCATCCGGATGCCTTCGGCTCGCTGGCCGAGGCTTTCGACCCCGCCGCCAATGCCCGCTACGCCGCCCGCTTCCTGATCCGGCTGCGCGGCAGCAGCGGCACCTGGGAGACGGCCATTGGCCGCTACCATTCCTCGACGCCGGGCCTGTCCGAAGCCTATCGCGACCGCGTGCTCGCTGCCTGGACGAAGACCAGCCGGAGGTCGCTGGCCGATCTCCGGCGCGACCGGGTGGCCGCCGCCTGGGCCGATGCGCGCAGGGGAGAAGGCCGCGCGGGCCAGGCCACCGCCACGGATCAGGAGAGGCCCCGCGCCTCCCGTGACCCGGTGGAGCAGATCGCGGCGCTCTGGCAGCGCAGCCGCCCGGATGACGGGGCGGAGCGGCTGCCGGCCGCTTCGATGCCCCGTGCCCGGCTGGTGCAGGGGCCGGCCTTTCCGGCCCGGACGCGGCTGGCGCGCAGCGAACGGATCACCGCGCGCTAGGAATCACGGCACGAAGGCCGCGAAAGGGAGACCTGCGGATGGCCGCAGGTCTCCCGCCATGCCGGTCAGCTCGTGGCGATCAGGGGCAGCAAGGGCCGCGAGCGGCCATTGCCGATGCAGGTATAAAGGAAGCCCGCCGCCTCCACCTCACCGCTCGAATAGATGTTGCGGAGGTCCACCATGATCGGCCAGCGCATGCCGTCGCGCAGCCGCTTCAGGTCCAGCCTGCGGAAGACATCCCAGTCCGTGACGAGCACCAGCGCATCGGTGCCCAGCGCGGCCTCATAGGGATCGCTGGCATATTCGACCTCGTTCAGGATCAGCGCGGCCTGCTCCATCCCTTCCGGGTCATAGGCACGGACCCAGGCTCCCGCATCCTCCAGCGCCTGGACAAGCGCGATGGCCGGCGAATCCCGCATGTCGTCGGTATTGGGCTTGAAGGTCAGGCCGAGCAGGCAGATGGTCTTGCCACGCACGCTGCCGCCGCAGGCGGCGATGACGCGGCGGCTCATGGCCCGCTTGCGGCGCTCGTTCACCTCCGCCACGGTTTCGGCGATGCGGAGGGAGGTGCCGTGATCATGCGCCGTCTTGATCAGCGCTGACACATCCTTGGGGAAGCATGAACCGCCGAAGCCTGGCCCGGCATCGAGGAACTTCTGCCCGATGCGGCTGTCCAGCCCGATTCCCTTTGAGACGTCGCGCACATCCGCGCCCACCATCTCGCAAAGATCGGCCATCTCGTTGATGAAGGTGATCTTCGTGGCCAGGAAAGCATTGGCCGCGTATTTCGTCAGCTCCGCGGTGCGGCGCGTGGTGAAGATCAAGGGAGCATGCCCGGCGCAGAGAGGCCGGTAGATATCCGCCATCACCACGCGGGCGCTGTCATCCTCGACACCGATGATGATGCGGTCCGGCCGCTTGAAATCCTCGATCGCCGCGCCCTCACGCAGGAACTCCGGGTTGGAGGCGACGGAGAAATGCAGGTCCGGCCGCGCCTCGCGGATCATCCGCTCCACCTCGTCGCCCGTACCCACCGGCACGGTGGACTTCGTCACCACCACGGCATAGCCCGTCAGGGCCTGCGCGATGCCGCGCGCCGCCTGGTAGACATAGGTGAGGTCCGCATGCCCGTCGCCACGGCGGGACGGGGTGCCCACCGCGATGAACACCGCATCGGCGCCGGCCACCGCCCAGTTGATGTCGCTGTCGAAGGACAGGCGCCCTTCCGCCATGTTCCGGGCCACCAGGTCGTCGAGACCCGGCTCGTAGATCGGGATCCGCCCGCGCTGCAAGGCATCGATCTTGGCGGGATCCTTGTCAGCACAGCGGACGCTGTGACCAAAATCGGCCAGGCATGCACCTGTGACCAAGCCGACATAACCGGCTCCGATGATGGCGATCCTCATGTCAGGCTTCCTCCTGAGGGAATGGTTGCGGCGGGAGCGCGGCGGTATCGGGCAGCGCCCCGGCTAGGCGATCGGGCCGGAGTTTCATGGCCATACCCGCTGATCTCTCGTAGGCGTTTCTCGTGCATCACATCATGGAGCCGGCATCGCGTAGTGCGCCTTCGCCTGCGGTCCCGGCCTGGAAAGCGCGCCCTGCCCCGCATGCCTAGCCTGCCGCCGCCACTTCCCGGGGGCGCGCCTCGCCCAGGCGCTCCACCAGGCCCGCATGGATGTCTTCCATCACCTCGCGGATGCCGTAGCGATAGTTCCATTCGGGATACATGTTGCGGAACTTCCGCACATCGCTGATCCACCAGATGTGGTCGCCGGTGCGTGCTTCATCGCTATAGGTGTAGTTCATCGGGCGCCCGGCGATCTCCTCGGCCATGGCAATGGCTTCCTGCATCGAGCAATTGGCGTGGCGGCCGCCGCCGATGTTGAAGACCTCGCCGGAAGCCGGGCGGCGGAAGAAGCACCAGAAGGCTTCCGCCAGGTCCCTCGAATGGATGTTGTCGCGCACCTGCTTCCCGCCATGGCCAAAGACCGTGTAGGGAGAGCCCGTGACGGCGCATTTCATCAGATAGGCCAGGAAGCCGTGCAGCTGCGCGCCGGAATGCCCGGGGCCGGTCAGGCAGCCGCCACGGAAGCAGGCCGTGCGCATGCCGAAGTAGCGGCCATATTCCTGCACCACCACATCCGCCGCGACCTTGGAGGCGCCGAAGATGCTGTGCAGCGTGCCGTCGATGGACATCTGCTCCGGCACGCCATGGGCCGCCCATTCATGCGCGGGGTCCAGTTCCATTCGGGTGGGAAGCTCGACCAAGGGCAGGTAATTGGGCCGGTCGCCATAAACCTTGTTGGTGCTCACGAAGATGAAGACGGCATCGGGCGCGTGGCGCCGTGTCGCCTCCAGCAGGTTCAAGGTGCCATTGGCATTGACGGTGAAGTCGGTGAGCGGCTCCCGCGCCGCCCAGTCATGGGAAGGTTGCGCCGCGCAATGGATGACCACGCCGATGTCGCGCCCATAGCGCGCGAAGACGGCGTCGATCTCCTCCGCGCTGCGGATATCGGCATTCACGTGCGTATAGTTCGGCTGGGCGGCGCGCAGCTGCTCCACCTGCCAGTGCGTACTCGCGCCTTCCCCAAAGAAGTACTTCCGCATGTCATTGTCGATACCGACGACATCCAGGCCGCGCTCGGAAAAGAGCCGGGCGCATTCCGCGCCGACGAGGCCGCCTGATCCGGTAACGATTGCAACGGTCATATCATCTCTCCAAAAGGATATCCGCCGGCGCGGCCCTTACAGGCCGATCTTGCCGGCGCCATTTCCGTTCTTCAGCGGCACGCCGGACGGCACGGCCTCCGCACCGTTGTTGAAGATCACGCCGGCGCCGGGCTGCAGCCCCACCACCGGGGGCGCCACGATCGGATGCACGACAGGGGCCAGGGCGGCCTCGTAGATCCGCTTGGCCTTCTCGCCCTGCACGCCGCTCTTCTCGGCCAGCTCGTCCTGGAAATAGGCGATGGTGCGGCGGAGGCCTTCCTCCAGGCTCACCTTGGGAGACCAGTTGAGCAGGCCGCGGGCCAAGGTGATATCCGGGCAGCGCTGCACAGGGTCGTCCTGCGGCAGCGGCCGCCGCACGATGCCGGAGCTGGAGCGGGTCAGCTCCACCACGCGCTCCGCCAGGGTGAGCACCGGGATCTCGTGCGGATTGCCGAGATTGACCGGGCCGGTGACCGAATCGTCGGCGTCCATCATGGCGATGAAGCCGTCGATCAGGTCATCCACGTAGCAGAAGGCGCGGGTCTGGCTGCCGTCACCATAGATCGTCAGGTCCTCCCCGCGCAGGGCCTGCGCGATGAAGTTGGAGACAACTCGCCCGTCGCTGGGATGCAGGCGCGGGCCATAGGTGTTGAAGATGCGGACAACGCGGATCTTCACCTTGTGCTGCCGCGCGTAATCGAAGAACAGCGTCTCCGCGCAGCGCTTGCCTTCGTCGTAGCAGGCGCGTGGCCCAAGCGGATTGACGTTGCCGCGGTAGTCCTCCCGCTGCGGGTGCACCGTCGGGTCGCCATAGATCTCGCTGGTGGAGGCCTGCAGGATGCGGGCGCCGACACGCTTGGCCAGGCCCAGCATATTGATGGCGCCGATGACGCTCACCTTGGTCGTCTGCACCGGGTCGAACTGGTAGTGCACCGGCGAGGCGGGGCAGGCGAGATTGTAGATCTCGTCGACCTCCACATAAAGGGGGAAGGTGATGTCGTGGCGCATCACCTCGAAGCGGGGCTGGCCCATGAGATGGGCGATGTTGCTCTTGCGGCCGGTGAAGAAGTTATCGACACAGAGCACGTCATGGCCATCCCTCAGGAGGCGTTCGCAGAGGTGCGATCCCAGGAATCCGGCCCCGCCCGTGACCAGAACGCGCTTTCTCAGTGACGTCATCTGCAGTCTCCTTCGGTTGAAGCCAGATCTCCGCCCGTGTCTCGGACAATGCCCTAGCGGGCGCCGCGTGCCCTCAGCATGGCGGGTAGCGTGTTGATGACGATGTAGAAGTCGAGCCACAGCGACCAATTCCGGATGTAGAAGGTATCGATCGCCTGCTGCTGCCGGAGGTCGGCGTCGCTGCGTTCGGAGATCTGCCAGAGGCCGGTGAGGCCTGGCTTCACGCTCGCCCGCAGCGCCTGGAACTCGGGGTCGAACCGGTCGATGTGATAGGCGGGAAAAGGCCGTGGTCCCACGAGGCTGAGGTCGCCGCGCACCACGTTCCAGAGTTGCGGCAGCTCGTCGAGGCTCGTGCGGCGCAGGAAGGGGCCAACCACCGGCAGGACGCGCGGGTCCCGCGTCAGCTTCACGCAACGCTCCCATTCGCGCCGTGCTTCCGGGTCACGCTCCAGCAGGTCCTTCAGCCGTTGCTCGGCATCCACATGCATGGTGCGGAGCTTGAGCACGGAGACCGAGCCGTCGCGCATCCCGACACGGCGCTGCACATAGAAGGCGGGGCCGGGGCTGGTGGCCTTGATCGCCATGGCCAGCAGCGCGATGAGCGGCAGGCTGACGAGCAGCGCCGGCACCGCGATGCAAAGATCGAAGATACGCTTGGCCAGGGCCGCCGCCTCCCGCCGCGAGGGATTGGAGAACTCGACGCCCGAGGCGTCGCCCAGCCCGCGCGGGTACAGCCAAAGCGCCGGCACGCCGCCCAGCTCGGGCAGGACAATGACCCGCCGGAAGGGCAGGCGCGTCGGGTCGGGCGGCGAAAGCCCTGGCGAGAGCACGATGATCGCCACTTCCGCCGAGCCTGCTAGGTGTTCCGCTGCCGCCGGGGAGCCGAGGCGGGTGAGCGGATGCGCCTCCGCATCGGGCTCCGCTTCGGCCACATAGCCGACCGGGCGCAGGCCGAATTCCGGGCGCATCGCCAGATGGGATGCGAGGCGTGCCGTGGCGCTGCGCGAGCCGATGAGCACGGCCGTCCTGCCCCAGGCCGACCTGCGGATAAGATACTGCCGCAGCAGCGTCTCGGAGAGCAGCATCAGGGGCAGCGCCAGGAGGCCGGCGGGCACCAGCACCAGGAAGGCCGGCAGGGCGGCGAGCCCGGCCAGCGCGGCCAGGGCCAGCGCCAGCCAGGGCAGCAGCGCGGCGCCTAAGACGCGCAAGCGGAAGCGCTCGATCGGGCCGCTGCCGGCGGTGTCGTAAAGGCCGAGCGACGAATTCGCGACAATGGCGGCCAGCGCGGCCGCGATGCCGAGGGCCGGGGTCCATTCCCCCAGCCATCCGGCGGCGGGGTCGAGGAAGGCGACGGCCACCGCCGCCGCCAGCACCGCCGCCTGCACCACCAGGATATCGCCCAGGGCCAGGATCAGGACGCTGATGCCGGGGATGCGGGCCTGCCGCCAGGCCGGCGAGGCCGGCGGGACCAGCGGTGCGGGGGCCGGCGCCTCCAGGATCTTGGAGGAGGTGTCAGCCATGATCAGGCCTCCACACATGGTCTGTGGCGGATGCGAGAGGAAACGCCACGGCTTCCCGCCGGCAGGCGAGCACCGCGGGCCGCCCAGCCCTGGGGGCTGCCCATCCGTCGATGGGACTGCTCGCGACCGTGTCGGCCGCCGATCGGTTCTGCGCCGGTACCATGGGGCTCCCAGCTGCCTCCGCTTTCATGACCCTCATGCAACCGGTACAAGCCATGCGGCCCGGGGCAGTAGGGCGCAGACGGATATCCTCCACTTTCGCCAGCAATACCGGGGCTTCTCCCCGAATGGGCGAGGAGCAGCGGCGGACGAGGACCCTGTCTTGCCGTTTTACGGCGAGAGGGCTGGCTCTTTTGCCAGCATTGGCGGAACCGTTGGCGAAAAGGGAGATGAGAACCGGCGCCGCGCGGCCCGGCATGGCGGCCAGCGCCGCTGCTTCAGGCCCGGCTGCGGGCCATTTCCTGCGCTGGTCTGCGGCTTTTCACGCGCCGCCATGACGCGGCGCAGAAGAGGTAGGCGCCAGGCCGCCCCAAAGGCCAGCCGACTACCACCAAATTCCACTCGGGAGAGCGCAGCCTCGTCCTCAGAATAAGGCCCAGGGGTTGGTGAACGCCCGCCAGCCAAGGTCTGCAGCAGGGGCACGCGCCACGTGGATCGGTTCACCTTCGACACGTCGCTTGGGAAAAGTCTGCCGGCGCTGCCGGCCCGCGAATATCGCGAGAATGTCGCTGTGGCGACGATCCTCTCGCTCTGGCGCCGCCGCTATCTCATCGTCTCGGCGGCCGCGCTGTCGGTGCTGGTCGCCGCCGGCGTGCTGACGCAGCTGGAGAAGCGATACGCCGCCGAGGCGGTCGTGAAGCTGGACCTGCAGCGGCCCGAGCCCGCATCCGGCGGCGACCAGGCCCTGGCCGTGGCGGTGGACCTCAATGCCGTGGCCCAGAGCGAGGCGCGCATCGCCCGCTCCCGCGCCGTCGTGCGCGCCGTGGTGGATCGCCTGGGCCTGGCATCGGACCCGCGCTATGCCGCCAGGGAATCCCGCATGGCGCTGGTGCGCACCGCCCTGCTGCGCGAGCTGGACTGGGTCCGGCGCATGGTGCTGGGCCATCAGCCGGAGCCCGCCGCCACGGTGGAGGAACCTGAGCCCGCCGACGCGGTGCCGGAGGATGACGCCCGCAGCCGGGCCGTCCGCGACGTGATGCAGCGGCTGAACGTGGCGCCCGACAGCCGCTCCTATCTCATCACCATCTCCTACCAGTCCTATGATCCTGTGCTGGCCTCGCGCGTCGCGAATGCCGTGGCGCAGGAATACCTCGCGCGGCAGAGCATCTCCGTGCACGACCCCGCCCGCCGGCGCGCCGAATGGCTGGCCGGGCGCGTCGAGGAGATGACGGCTGCCCTGCGCGCGGCGGAGGCCGAGGTGGCGGCCTTCCGCGAGCGCAACGGCCTGCTCGGCTCCGCGTCCGACACGAACACGCCGGAGAATGTCTCACAGCAGCAGCTTCAGGAGGTCACGGCCCAGCTCGGGGCCGCCAATCTGGCCCGCATGAACGAGGAGCGGCGGCTGGCGCGGGTGCAGGACCTGCTGCGCTCCGGCCAGCTTCCTTCCGCTGCCGACCTGCAAAGTTCGCCGCTGATCGCCACGCTCCTGGAGCGTGAGGCCACCGCGCGGCGCGAGCTGGGCGAGAAGCAGCTCCGCTTCGGCGCCCGCCATCCCAGCGTGCTGGAGCAGCAGGCGGGCATCGCCGACCTGCGCGGGCGGATCGACGCTGAGCTGCGGCGCACCGTGCGCGTCATCGCTGGCGACCTTGCCGCCGCGCGCGACACCGAGGCCGATCTCAGCCGGCGGCTGGAAGCCCTGAAGCGCACGCTGCTCGACGGCAAGTCGCATGAAGGCGAGCTGCGCGTCCTGATGCGCGAGGTGCAGACCACCCGGGACCGCCTGGCGACGCTGGAGCAGAGCTACGACCAGGCCCTGGCCGCGCGCGACCTGCGGCCGGTGGCGGCCTCGCTGGTGCTGCCGGCCGAGCCGGACCAGATCCCGGTCTTCCCCCGCCCCTTCCTGGTGCTGGCGCTCGGGCTGCTGGGCGGGCTCGGCCTCGGCACCTCCAGCGCGCTGCTGCTGGAGCGCCGTGACCAGGGCCTGCGCACCAGCAGCGACCTGTCGCCCAATGCGGGCACGCGCTGCCTCGCCATGGTGCCGGAAGTGCCGATGCCGACCCTGTCCCGCGTCGCGCGGCGCACCAAGGGCCACGCGGCCTTCGAGGAAGCGGTCTATTCGGCGGGTGCCGGCGCCGGCCTCTTCAACAGCGCGCATGGCTGCCGCACCGTGCTGGTGACCTCCTCCATCGCGGGGGAAGGCAAATCCACGCTCTGCCGTGCCCTGGCGCGGGCACTGACCGCATCCGGCAAGCGCGTGCTGCTCATCGAGGGCGCGCCGCTGCGGGAGCAGGGTCAGGAGGGGACACGCTGGGAAGCGAAGGCGGAGCAGGCGGCCCCCGGCACGGCGGGCACGCGGACCAACATCGCGCCCCTGACCTACAACTTCGCCATGTCGGCCCTGGAGGCGAAGCTTGAGGAGGCGCGCAAGTCCTTCGACCTCATCATCCTCGAAGGCGCGCCCGTCATGCTGGTGGCCGACAGCATCGTGCTGGGCCGGCAGGCGGATGTCGTGATCCATGTCGCGCGCTGGGCCCATACGCGGCGCCGCGTCGTGGAAGCGGCGCTGCGGCGCATGAGCGAGAATTCCCTGGTGGTCGATGGCGTGGTGCTGATGCGGGTGAACCTGCGCCGGCACCGCCGCCTCCACCTCTTCGATGACTGCTCCTTCTACGTGAGGGAGCGCCGTCTTTATGAGCGCATGGCCAGGCATGCCGGCCTGCGCTCGCCTTCCCTGCGCGAGAGGACGTAGCAAATGACGCATGCACGCATGCTGGTCACGGGTGGTAACGGCTATGTGGGGCGTCAGCTCACGCGCCGGTTGTGCCAGAGCGGCGAGGTCGGCGTCGCCGACAATCTCCGCTACGGCCCCTGGCGGTTCACGCCCGAGGAAAGGACACAGCTTCAGCTCTTCCGTTGCGACATCCGCCAGTCGGAGGAAGTCGAGGGGCTGATGGAGGATTTCGCGCCGGATGTCACGGTGCACCTGGCCGCGCTGCACTACATCCCGGAATGCGAGGACCATCCGAAGCTGGCCGTGGACACGAATGTGCTCGGCACGCTCAACCTGCTGCTCGCCTGCCCGCCGGGCTCCCGCTTTGTGCTGGCGAGCACCGGCGCGGTCTACCGGCCGGATGAGCGCCCGCACCACGAGGAGGAATCGGCTGTCGGGCCCAGCGACATCTATGGCTTTAGCAAGCTGCATGCGGAGAACTATGTCCGCATGATCGCGGCCAAGCGTGGGTTGCGGGCGGTGATCGTCCGGCTCTTCAATGTGGTGGGACCGGGCGAGACCAATCCGCATCTGCTGCCCGAGATCATGGCCCAGCTGAAGTCCGGCCGCCGTGTCATCGACCTCGGCAACCTCTCGCCACAGCGGGACTATATCAGCGTGGAGGACGCGGCACGCGGCTTCGAGGCCGCCGCGCTGGGCAATGCGGTGGAGCCGGGCGAGACGGTGGTGGTCAATCTCGGCACCTCCCAAACCTATTCCGTCGCGGAAGTGGTGGAGAAGCTGCGCCAGGTCTCCGGCATTGACTTCGAGATCCGCCAGGACGAAAGCCGCATCCGCAAGGTGGACCGCCCCGTGCTGCGCGCGGACAACCGGCGGATCGGCGAGTTGTTCGGCTGGCGCCCGCAGCAGACGCTGGACGAGGTGCTCGCCCAGATGTGGCAGAATGCCGACCTCGCACGCTGGCTGACGGAGCGCTACCAGAGCAAGGTGGTCACGTGATCCGCGTCCTGGCTGCGGTGGTGGTGCCGCCGCATCTCTCGGTCAGTGGTGGCGCCCGCGCCGCCGAGCAGCTGAGCGCGGCCCTGGCGCCCCATTGCGACATCACCGTCGCCAGCATGATGAATGGCACGGGCGCTGGCACGGCCTCCTTCGCCCCCGGCGGGGTGCGGCGGCTGCCGGTGCGGAGCTGGCGGCCGCGCGGCATTCCCTGGTCACGGCTGGCGGACCGCTACAGCACGCTCTTCTACCGCTCCGACCTCAGTGAGATCGTCGCGCGCGGCGGCTATGACCTTGTGCATCTGCACAATCCGCTGCCCGCACTGGAGATGGAGCGCGTGGCGCGGGCCTGCATCGCGCGCCGCATTCCCTATGTGGTCTCCACCCACGGCATCAATGAAGTGGCGAATGGCGCGCGCATCTATGGCTTCGACCGCCTGCGGCGCCTCGCCTGGGAGAATCTGGTGGTGCGGCCGGTGAGTCGGGTGGTGCGGCAGGCCAATGCCGTCTTCGCGCTCTCCCCGGCGGATGTGCCTATCGTCCGCGGCATGGGCTTCCATGACGAGCCCGACATCGTCTGCAACGGCGTGCCCATGCCCGCCCCGGCAGCGCCGGGCGCCGATGCGGCGGCCTTGCGCCGCCTGGGCATTCCGGTGGAACGCCAGCCCGGTCAGATCACCTGCATGTTCCTGGCCAACCACACGCCCAACAAGGGCCTGCCGCAATTGCTGGAGGCCATCACCCGCCTGCGCCGCCCCTGCCTGCTGATCGTCGGCGGGGAGCGGCGCGACACGATCGACTACGAGCGCTACCTGCGCGCCTGCGCGCCGGGGCAGCAGATCGTGATCACCGGCCGCGTGGGCGACGAGGATGTCGCCGCCATGTACCGGCGCTCGGACCTCTTTGTCTTCCCGACACTGGCGGATACCTTTCCGCTGGTGGTGCTGGAGGCCATGTCGCATGGCCTGCCGGTGCTCGCCACGCGCGTCGGCGGCATTCCGTATCAGGTGGACGCGAGCTGCGGCGCGCTGGTGGACCCCGACGATCCGGGGCAGCTCGCGGCGGCCATCGACCGGCTGGGGGCCGATCCGGGCGGGCTGCGGCAGCTTGGCGTGAATGCCCGCGCGCGCGTCGCCACCGAATTCACCTGGGAACACGCGGCGGAACGGGCGATGGATGGCTATCACCGCGTGCTCGGGCTGAAGCCGGCGGGCAGGCGGTCCCTCCGGCAGAGGGCGGCGGAGCAGGCGAATGCGGATTAGCCTGATCCTGAATCGCGGCTCCTGGACCATGGCTGACCAGATGGTGGTCAGCGGCGGAACCTTTCTCGTCAACCTCCTGCTGGCGCGCCAGCTTCCGCAGGAGGAATACGGCGTCTTCGCCGTGCTGCTCGGCGGCATGCTGACCCTGCAACTGCCCTGTGGCGCATTGCTGCTCTACCCGCTGTCCGTCCAGCTACAAGCCCTGGACGGCAAGGCGGAGCGGAGCATGCTGATGCGCTCCACGCTGGTGCTCGTCCTGCTCCTGGCCCTGGTGCTGGGCATGGTCCTGGCCCCGGTGCTGCTCGCCTTCGGCCGGGCGGAGCTGGCGATACCCGCCCTGCTGTGCTTCGTCTTCTGGCAATTGCAGGAAGCGACGCGCCGCAGCCTCTTCTCCACCTTCCGCCACCGGGGGGCGATCCTTGGCGACAGCATCAGCTATGCCGGCCAGGCGCTGATCGTCATCGGCCTCGCCACGCAGGGCAGGCTGACACTGCCCGAGGTCTATCTCGGCATGGCGGCGACCTCGCTCTTCGCGGCGGCGGTGCAATGGGTGCAGCTCGGACTCACGCTGCGGGGGCCGCTGCCGCTGCGGCGGGTGGCCAGGGAATTCTGGGCCTTCGGCGCCGGCTGGTCGCTGGTGAACGGCATCCTGTCGCAGCTACGCGGCCAGATCCTGGCCTGGACGGTCGCCTTCGAGGGCGGCATCGCGGCGGCGGCCGCGTTGCAGGCAGCCGCCAATGTCGTGAACATGGCCAACCCACTGCTGATCAGCCTCGGCAACATCATTCCCCAGGCCGTGGCGCGCGCGGCCCGGCAGGGCATGGCCGAGGGCTGGCGGGCGGCGCGCTCCTATGCCTATCTCGCGCTGCCCTTCTTCCTGGGCTATGCGGCGCTGGTGCTGGCGGTGCCGGGACCGATCCTGCAGCTCTTCTATGGCTCCAGCTCGGGCTATACGGATCTCGCCACCGTGCTGCGGCTGCTCGTGCTGGGCGCCCTGCTGGGCTATGTGGCCGATATCTTCGTCAGCTTCCTCCATGGCGTGGTGGCCTTGCGCCTGGCCACCTTCATCAATGCCACGGGCCTGGTGGCGACGGTGATCCTCTCCTGGCTGCTGGTCGGGCAACTCGGCCTTGTCGGCGGCTGCCTCGTGGGCATCGGCGCCAATATGGTGCGGCTGGCGGCCTGCCGGAGCGCGATGGCGAAGCTGATGGGCAGCCCGGCCTCACCGCTGCCCCCACCGGGCCTCGCCGCCGCGGCCCAGCCCCGGGGCAAGTGAGCAGGAGGGCGCGGACCGGGTTTCCGAATCCCCCGTCCGCGCCCGCCGGTTTCATGTTTTGGACGCAGCCCGCGGGCTCCTCCCGCCAGCGCGGGGCTCAGGCGATTACTTCACCGCCTCGACCCGGCTGGCCGCATCCTGCCCCGAGTGCCGCCGGTGCTCGGCCCAGTTCCGGAAGCCATCCACCCAGGCCCAGTGCTCATCCCCGGCGTCGCGGACACGGTAGAGGTTGCGGTCGAAGCGGTTGTTGCCGGCGC
Organism: Pseudoroseomonas ludipueritiae; assembly: GCF_014490445.1. Classification (GTDB taxonomy): domain Bacteria; phylum Pseudomonadota; class Alphaproteobacteria; order Acetobacterales; family Acetobacteraceae; genus Pseudoroseomonas; species Pseudoroseomonas ludipueritiae. The sequence continues at coordinate 42,171 of NZ_JACTUZ010000023.1, forward strand.
GCAGTCCTTCCAGGTCGTGGTCGGCCAGCGCACCGGAGGCGCCATGGTCCGGCGTCCCGCTGAACAGCGTGTTGTCATGGACATGGTTGTTGACCGTGACATAGGCGCCGCGGTCCTGCTGCACGAGGCTGATGCCATTGCCCCGGCCTGTCATGTCCACGCTGTTGCCATAGACCTCCACGTCGCGGGAATTTTGCACCAGGATCGCGGCGCCCCAGAGCCAGACGGGCCGGGCGGGGCCGTTCCGGCGGAAGACATTGCGGCGGATGGTGGCGGAGAAGCTGATCTCATGCGTGATGCCGCCCGCGAGGTTGTCCTCCACCAGGTTGTCCTCGTAGAGCGAGCCTGTATTGTCGATATCCGTCCAGAAGCCATAGCCGTTGTTGTGGTGGAAATGGTTGCCGCGCACGACCAGCCCGCGCGTCAGGGCGCATTTCCCGCCGCCGCCTTCCCAATTGGGATCGACACCCGAGAAATAGCCGTTGGAGGCGATCTCGTTCCGCTCGAAGAGGATGTCCTGGCCGACGCAGCCCGCCCCCATCTCCCCATTCCCATGGATGTGGTTGCCCAGCACGCGGCTGCCTGAGCCGACACTGATGCCGAGGCCGTAGTTCAGCCGGATCTCGTTGTCGCGGAGCAGCCAGCCGGGCGAGGGAACATTGTAGCCCACCGCGCCATATTGCACCGGCGGCGCGTATTTCTCGATGGTGAGGTTCTCGATCATCACCCCGCGCGCGCCGCCGCGGAAGGCATAGGGCGCGACGCTGGCCTCGACTTTCCGGCCGCGCGGGTCGTCCAGGAAGTAGGCGCGGCTGCGGCTGTAGTCGAAGAAGAAGCGGCCCGGCGCCAGCTCCCGCAAGTGGGACACATGCTGCAAGGGCCTGTTGTCGATGAAGAAGGCCTCGGGATAGGAGCAGCGCTCCCGCCCGGGCAGGCAGATCACCTCGGGCCGGTGCTCGCCACGCTGGCCCTGGCCGCGCGCGACCCAGTATGGCCCCTCCCGCACGAAGTCCGTCACCAGGCGGGCACCGTTCAGCAGCGCACCGGCCTCGCCGTGGAAGCGCTGGCCCTCCTTGGGGATGGCCGCCTGCAACCGGTGCTCCCCCGCCCCGATGCAGAAGCTGGCGCCGGGTGGCGCGGCATCGATGGCGGCCTGGAGCGACATGCCGGGCTGGACGCGGAGGGCGCCGGCCGGGCAGGCCGCGCCCGGCCGCGGGCCGGATGCCA
>NZ_JACTUZ010000230.1 GCF_014490445.1 Pseudoroseomonas ludipueritiae
GGCACCGGGGCCTGGATGGCGGGCGGCGCCGGCTGCTGCGCCCCGGCCGGGGCCGCGAGGGGCAGCGCCAGCAGCAGCGCGGCGGCAACGCGGAAGGTCTTCAGGCTGGGCATCATGGCAGGGCCACCTCGGCGCCGGAGCACAGGTTGAAGCCGGGGCGGGAAATCTCCCGCCCGTCACGGAAGGTGGCGGAAAGCGTGGCGATGCAGCCGACGCCCTCGGGCGGCTGGAAGTCCAGCGCCTCCCCCTGCCCCAGCACGGTGGCGCCGAGGCGGTCAGGGCCGCGCGGCGCGCCCTCGGGCGCCACATAAAGCTCCACGATGGGCGCGGGGCCGGTGTTGCGCAGCCGCACGCTGCCCTCGCGCGGCGGGGCGCGCTCGATAGGGCCCGGGTTGCGGTCCAGCTTCTCGGCCAGCACCCAGTCGGGGCGCAGCACGATCAACTGGGTGGCGCAGATGTCGATGCCGCGCCGCTCCTCCGCGCTGCCATTGCCGAAGACGATGCGCAGGTCGATCTCGCAGCCGCCCTGCAGCACCACCTCCTGCCGCCCGCCGCGCTCCAGCGTTCCGGTCAGCCTGTCATCGCCCCATTCGGCATCGTTGGTGCCGGAGGCATAGACCTCCTCCACCGCCGCGCTGTGGCGGTTGACCAGCACAAAGGCGCGCTCCGGCTGCCGCGCGATGCCGCTGCCGTCGAAGAGCACGCGGCCGGTGCCGCTGCACAGCTCCACCCCGCGCTTCTCCTCGACGCTGTCGTCGTCATAGGTGGCGCGCAGGTCGGCCTGGCAGGCACGGTTGCGCAGGCGCATCGGGAAGGTGTCGCCGGCCTCCAGCGTGGCGCCGGCCAGGCGGTCCGGCCCCCACTGCTCCTGGCTGCGCGTCTCGCCCGGCTCCAGCGGCGGGGCGGCCAGCAGGCTGCGCATCACCCGCCCGGCGCCATTGGCCACCTCCAGCTCCCGCCGCGGGACGGAAGGGTCGCCGAAGACCACGCGGCCGCGGCGGCAGATGTCCTGGCGCGGCTTTTCCTCCACCGAATCGTCCTCAAAGACGCCGATCAGGTCGTAGACGCAGTCGCGCACCCGGCCGAGGCGCAGGTCGAAGGTGGAATCCGGCCCCAGCACCTCGGCGGTCAGCCGGTCCGCGCCCCTTTCGGTGGAATTCCGCCGGCTGGCGGAGGGAATGGCATAAAGCTCGCGCAGGGTCAGGTCGGTGGCATTCTCCACCACCGCCTCCCGCAGCGGCAGATTCGGATCGCCGAAGGTGACGCGGCTGTTCCGGCAGATATCCGCCCCGCGCTTCTCCTGGGAAGTGCCATCGGCCAGCACCACGCGCAGATCGAAAAGGCAGAGCGACTGCCGCCCCAGCGAGACGCGCAGCGTGGCGCCATTGGGCAGCGTCTCGGCGCCCAGCAGGTCGGTGCCCGGCTCCACGCTGCCGGTGGGGGTGACATAAAGCTCGTGCAGCGCGAGGCCCAGCTCATTGGCCAGGAAAAAGGTCCGCTCCTGCGCCTGGCGCGGCTGCGCCGGGGCCGCGTTGCGGGGCCCCACCGGCGCGGCGCCACCCGCCCGCTGGGCAAAGCCCGGCGATTCCGGCGCTCCCAACAGCGCCAGCACACATCCCACTGCAAGCCAGATACGCATCCAGATCCCTGCCCCCGCACTGCACCATGGGCGGGCCACCCGGCTTGGTGCAAGGGTGTGCAAGGTTGCTTGATTGCCATTTGCCCGGAGCGTGTTCTTCGCGCAACCTGACACTCACCAGAATCAATGCGCCGGAGGAAACCGAACAATGCTGGCCCGTCGTCAACTCCTGTCCACCGCCGCCCTGGCCGCTGCCGGCGCGGCCCTGGGCCTGCCGCTGTTTTCCTCCACCGCGCGGGCGCAGGAGGTGTTTCCTTCCCTGAACGTCTTCATCCCCGCCGGCCCCGGCGGCGGCTGGGACGGGCTCGGCCGCGCCATCGAGCAGGTGGCGCGCCAGGCCGGCATGGTGGGCACCTTCCAGTTCGAGAATGTGGGCGGCGCCGGCGGCACCGTGGGCCTGCCGCGCTTCGTGGCGCAGCGGCGCGGCCGTGGCGACGCCATCATGGTGGGCGGCGCCATCATGGTCGGCGCGGTGCTGGCCAACCGCTCCCCTGTCGGGCTGAAGGACACCACGCCGCTGGCGCGCATGACCACCGAGCCCAGCGTGATCGTGGTGCCCGCCAACAGCGACATCAAGGACATCAAGGGCCTGCTGGCGGCACTGAAGGACAACCCCGGCGCCACCTCGGTGGCCGGCGGCAGCGCCGGCGGCATCGACCACATCATCCTGGGCCTGCTGCTGAAGTCGCAGGGCCGCTCGGCCAAGGATGCCTCCTATGTCGCCTTCGCCGGCGGCGGGCCGGCCCAGGCCGCCATCCTGGGCGCCCAGGTCAAGGCCGGCATCTCCGGCATCTCCGAATTCGCCGAGCAGGTGAAGGCTGGCCGCATGCGCGCCCTGGCCACCACCGGCGACAAGACCAGCCTGGAAGGCGTGCCGACGCTGAAGGAAAGCGGCGTCGATATCGTCATGGGCAACTGGCGCGGCGTCTTCGGCCCGCCCGGCATGAAGCCGGCGGACCGCGAGAAGATGGTGAAGTTCCTGACCGACCTGGATGCCGCCCCGGGCTGGCGGGAGATGTGCGAGCGCCAGGGCTGGGACCGTGCCTTCCTGGCGGGCGAGGCCTTCACGAACTTCCTGAAGGAGGACGAGGCCGCCACGGCCACCGTGCTCAAGGAAGTCGGCCTGGTCTGAGCCGCGGAACAGCCGGCCCCGGCGGGCCCAGGGCCGGCCTGAGACAAGGGGGATGGCGTGAGTGAACCAAGGACGGGCTTGCTGAAGCCCGGGGCCGGCCCCGACCTCGCGGTCGGGGTCTTTGTGGTGCTGCTGGGGCTGCTCTGCCTCTGGCAGGCCAGCATCATCCCGGCCACGCCGCTCTATGCGCAGGTCGGGCCGAAGTTCGTGCCCTACCTGGTGGGGGCCCTGGTGGCGCTGATCGGTGCCGGGCTGGTGGTGCAGGCGCTGCGCGGCGGCTGGTCGGCCGGGATGGAGGAGGTGCGCGACGCGCCGCCCACCAACTGGCGCGCCATCGGGCTGGTGGGCGCGGGGCTGGTCGCCAATCTCGTGCTGATCGACACGCTGGGCTTTGTTTTCGCCGCCACGGTGCAGTTCGCGCTGGTCTCCGCCGGCTTCGGCAGCCGCAACCTGCTGCGGGACGTGCTGATCGGGCTGGCCGTCTCGCTTGGCGCCTTCCTGGCCTTCGACAAGCTGCTGGGCGTCGATATCGGCGCCGGCATCCTGGAAGGGATTCTGTAGAACCATGGATGTCTGGTCCGGGCTCGCCCTCGGCTTCGGCAATGCGCTCACGCTCACCAACATGGGCTGGGCGCTGCTGGGCTGTTTCCTGGGCACCGCCATCGGCGTGCTGCCGGGCATCGGCCCGGCGCTGACCATCGCGCTGCTGCTGCCCATCACCTTCAAGGTCTCGGCGACGGGCGCCTTCATTCTCTTCTGCGGCGTCTTCTACGGCGCCATGTATGGCGGCTCCACCACCTCCATCCTGCTGAACACGCCGGGCGAATCGGGCTCCATCATCACCGCGCTGGAAGGCGCCAAGATGGCCCGCAACGGCCGCGCCGGGCCCGCGCTCTATACCGCGGCGGTGGGCAGCTTCGTGGCCGGCACCATCGGCACGCTCGGCATCTCCTTCCTCGGCCCCATTGTCGTGGACCTGGCGCTGAAGCTGGGGCCGGCGGAATATTTCTCGCTGATGGTGCTCTGCTTCGTCACCGTCTCGGCCGTGCTGGGCGGCTCGGCGCTGCGTGGCCTCGCCTCGCTGGGGCTGGGGCTGATGCTGGGGCTGATCGGCATCGACCTGCAGACCGGCCAGCCGCGCCTGACCTTCGGCGTCATCGAATTGCTGGACGGCACGGACGTGGTGCTGGTGGCCGTGGCCCTCTTCGCGGTGGGCGAGACGCTCTACCTTGCCTGGCGCTACAACAACGAGGCCGCCACGGTACGCGAGGTCGGCCGCCTTTCGATGAGCGGGAGCGACTGGAAGCGCTCGGCCGGCCCCTGGTTCCGTGGCGCGCTGCTGGGCTTTCCCTTCGGCGTCATGCCCGCCGGCGGCACCGAGATGCCGACCATGCTGAGCTATTACTTCGAGCGGAAGCTGGTGCGGCCGCAGTTCCGCAGAGAATTCGGCACCACCGGCGCCATCGAGGGTGTGGCGGGGCCGGAGGCGGCCAACAACGCCGCCGCCGCCGGCATCCTGGTGCCGATGCTGACGCTGGGCCTGCCCACCTCCGCCACCGCCGCCATCATGCTCTCGGCCTTCCAGTCCTATGGCATCCAGCCGGGGCCGCTGCTCTTCACCGCCCAGGCCGACCTGGTCTGGACGCTGATCGCATCCCTCTACATCGCCAATGTGATGCTGGTGGTGCTGAACCTGCCGCTGGTGGGGCTCTGGGCCCGCATCCTGAAGATCCCGCAGCCGCAGCTCTATGCCGGCATCCTGGTCTTCGCCACCATCGGCACCTACGGCATCAGCAACAGCGTGGTGGATCTCGTGATCCTCTACACGCTGGGCGTCATCGCCATGTTCATGCGGCGCTTCGACTTCCCCACCGCGCCCGTGGTCATCGGCATGATCCTGGGCCCCATGGCGGAGCAGGCGATGCGCCAGGCCCTGACCATCAGCCAGGGCGATTGGTCCACCTTCGTCACCCGCCCTGTCTCGGTCTGCATCCTGGTCCTGGCGCTGGTGGCGCTGGTGGGGCCGCGCCTCTATGGCCTGGCCGCCCGCCGCCGCGCCCTGGCCGGCCAGGCCGGCTCCCCCGGCGCCGGCCC
>NZ_JACTUZ010000231.1 GCF_014490445.1 Pseudoroseomonas ludipueritiae
CGCTGGCCTGCCCCCCGGCGCCGCTCCGGTCCCGGCCGTGGCTTCCGCCGATTGCCCGGCCTTGCAATCGCTCGCCGTCGCCGCCCGCGCCAGCCCGGCCCGCTTCGCCCATGCGCGTGGCGCCGGCTTCCCCGATCTCGGCACCCCGCCCTGCCCGCAGGTCTTCCTGGACTATCCCGCCCTGCTGCCCTGGCTGCTGGACCAATCCGTGCTGCTTTCGGGCGAGGCGCGGATGCCCGGCCTTTATCCCATCCTGGACAATACCGGGCTGGACCAGGTGCTGGCCGCCGCCGGCGGCGCCACCGACACGGCCGATCTCTCGGCCGTGGAATTCGCGCGGGAGCCGCAGGAACAGGCTGGCGCCACCTCCCTTTCCCGCACCCTGCTGGACCTACGTTCCCGCAACTTCGCCGCCATCCGCCTCTCGCCCCGCGACGCCGTGCGCTTCGCCCGTGGCTTCGGCGACCGAGACAGCGGCCCCGTCACGCTGGTGGGCGAGTTCCTGCGCCCCGGGACCTATGACATCCGGCGCGGCGAGCGCTTCTCCGAACTCATCGCCCGCGCGGGCGGCCTCTCGCCCCAGGCCTACCCTTATGGCGCCGTCTTCACGCGGGAAAGCGTGCGGCAGCGGCAGCAGGAAGGCTTCGCCCGCACCGCGCGGGAGCTGGAGCAGAGCCTGATCCAGGTGGCGGCCGGGCAGGCCGTGGCGGGCAGCCGCTCCACCGGCCTCGACCTCGGCGGCGCCATCACGGCGGGGCGGGAGCTGGCCAATGCGCTGCGCGATGCCCGCGCCGCCGGCCGCATGGTGGTGGAGGCCAACCCCGTGGTGCTGGCCGCCCGCCCCGAGCTGGACGTGCTGCTGGAGCCGGGCGACCTGATCGCCATCCCCAAGCGCCCCAACGAGGTGACGGTGGTGGGCGCCGTGCTGAACCCCGGCAGCCTGCAATTCACCACCGGCTGGCGTGCCGGGGAGTATGTGCAGGCTTCCGGCGGCCAGCAGCGCTTCGCCGATGGCTCCCGCGCCTTCATCGTGCTGCCCAATGGGCAAAGCGCGCCGGCGGGGCTCGGCTCCTGGCAGGCGGGTGGGCCGCCGGTGCCGCCGGGCAGCCTGGTGGTGGTGCCGCAGGACCCCTCTCCCTACGAGACCTGGGGCTTCGTGCGGGACCTGACGCAGGTGCTGGGGCAGGTCAGCATCAGCGCGGCGGCGCTTTCCGTCATCGCCCGGCAGACCAAGTAGACGGCTTGGCGGCACCGGCCCGGCATGGCATCCCGGCAGCGGGAGGACCAAGCCGCCATGCCCGATGCCCTGCCCCACCCCACGCTGGGCGGCACCGCGCCGCCGCCCAATTGCCGCCAGCTTTTCCTGGGCTTCCTCGCCCTGGGGCTGATGGGCTTCGGCGGCGTGCTGCCGCTGGCCCGCTCCATGCTGGTGGAGCGGCGCCGCTGGCTCTCCGCCGAGGCCTTCACCGAACTGCTGGGCCTCTGCCAGTTCCTGCCCGGCGGCAATATCATCAACCTCTCCGTCGCCGTGGGGCTGGAATTCCGCGGCATCGCCGGCGCCATCTCGGCCCTGCTGGGGCTGATCGCCGGGCCCACGGCCGTGGTGGTGGCCCTGGGCGTGGTCTACGACCGCTTCCAGGACGACCCCTACCTGCAACACCTCTTCGCCGGCCTCGCCGCCGCCGCCGCCGGGCTGCTGGTGGCCACCGCGCTGAAGATGCTGGCGCCGCTCTGGCGCAGGCCGCTGCCCATGGCGGTGGTGGCGCTGGTCTTCCTGGCCATCGCGGTGCTGCGCACGCCGCTGCTGCCGACCATGGCGGTGCTGGCCCCCCTCAGCATCCTGGCCACCTGGTGGAGCGCCCGATGGGCACGCTGATCGCCCTGGCGCTGATCTTCGCCGAACTCTCCCTGCTCGCCTTCGGCGGCGGCAACACCATCCTGCCGGAGATGCAGCGGCGGGTGGTGGAGGTGCACCACTGGATGTCGGCGCAGGAGTTCAGCGCCCTCTTCGCCCTGGCCCAGGCGGCGCCGGGGCCGAACATGATGGTGGTGCCGCTGATCGGCTGGCATGTCGCGGGCTGGAGCGGGCTGCTGGTTTCCTCCCTCGCCAAGTTCGGCCCCTCCTCCCTGCTGACCGGCGTGGTGCTGGGCCTCTGGCGCCGCTTCCGCGACCGGCCCTGGCGGCGCGTGGTGCAGACCGGGCTGGTGCCCATGACGGTGGGGCTGGTGGCGGCCTCGGCGGCGCTGATCGGCGCGGCCACCAGCACCGATGCCGGGCTGGCGGCCGTCACACTGGTTACGGCGGCGGCTTCGGTGCTCTGGAAAAAGCTGCATCCGCTCTGGCTGCTGGCGGGCGGCGCGGTTGCGGGGCTGCTGGGGGCAGTGGTGGGCTGAACACGGCCAGCCGGTGCCAGAGAGGGCTCCGCCCTCTCTGGACACTCCCGCCGGGGTGGAAAGTCCACCCCGGACCCCGCTGGCAGTTTTCAGATCGGGGCCAGTGTCGAAAATCGAAAAGCCACGTGGGCTGTGGCCGCAGTCGCCGGAGGTCATAGACCTCCGGCGCAACCACCGCGCCAAAAGCCCAAAACAGATGGCGGGGTCTGGGGTGACACTGTCACCCCAGCGGGGTCCAGGGGCGGCGCCCCTGGCCTGTCCTCAGTCCACCGCCTTCACGGCTTCGGCGATCGTCCCGAAGATCCGGTCGATATGCTGCTTCTCCGCGATCAGCGGCGGCGAGATGGCGATGATGTCGCCGGTCACGCGCGTCAGCACGCCGTTGTCGAAGCAGGTGCGGAAGACTTCCATCGCGCGGGCGCCGGGCTTGCCGGCGCGGGGCGTCAGCTCGATGCCGGCGACGAGGCCGATGTTGCGCACGTCGATGACCTTGTCCGTGCCCTTCAGGCTATGCGCGGCATCCTCGAAATAGCCTTCCATGGCCTTGGCGCGGCCGGGCAGGTCCTCGCTGCGGTGCAGGTCCAGCGTCGCGATGGCGGCCGCCGAGGCCAGCGGATGGCCGGAATAGGTATAGCCGTGGAAGAGCTCGATCCCGTCCGGGGAGCCATGCACCACGGTCTCGTAGATGTCGTTCTTCACGGCCACGCCGCCCATCGGCACGGCCGCATTGGTCAGGCCCTTGGCCATGGTGATGATATCGGGCGTGACGCCGAAGCGCTCGGCGCCGAAATTGGTGCCGACGCGGCCGAAGCCGGTGATGACCTCGTCGAAGATCAGCAGGATGCCGTGCTTGTCGCAAAGGTCGCGCAGCCGCTGCAGGTAGCCCACGGGCGGCACCAGCACGCCGGTGGAGCCCGCCATCGGCTCCACCATCACGGCGGCGATGGTGTCGCCATGCAGCGTCACCAGCCCTTCCAGCGCATCGGCCAGCTCGGCGCCATGCTGCGGCAGGCCACGGGTGAAGGCGTTCTTGGCCAGGTTATGCGTATGCGGCAGGTGGTCCACATAGGGCAGCATGGCGCCGAACTGCTTGCGGTTGCCGCCGATGCCGCCCACCGACATGCCGCCGAAGCCGACGCCGTGGTAGCCGCGCTCCCGCCCCACCAGCCGCACGCGCTGGGCCTGGCCGCGCGCCTTCTGGTAGGCCAGCGCGATCTTCAGCGCGGTATCGGCGCTCTCGCTGCCGGAATTGGTGAAGAAGACACGGTCCATGCCGTCCGGCGTCATGTCGGCAACGCGGGCGGCGGCCTCGAAGGCCAGCGGGTGGCCGAGCTGGAAGGTGGGGGCGAAATCCATCACCGCCGCCTGCTTCTGGATGGCCTCGGTGATCTCGCGGCGGCCGTGGCCGGCGTTGCAGCACCAGAGGCCGGCGGTGCCGTCCAGCACTTCCATGCCATCGGCGGTGTAGTAGTTCATGCCTTCCGCCCGGGCCAGCAGGCGCGGGTGCGACTTGTAGTAGCGGTTGTCGGTGAAGGGCATCCAGAACGCATCGAGGTTGTTCGGACGCGACACGGGCGAGAACTGGTTCATGGGATGCGACGGACCCTGCACGGCTGGAGGCGGGCGCCCCGGTTCGGGGCGGGGCGAAGGCGGATGGCAGGGAGGCTAGATCAGAAAGGAGGCTGCCGTCCATCACCGGGCAGGCGGATGCGCAGCGGCGCCGGGGCATCCGTGACCGTCACGGGCAGGCGGCCGGTGAAGTCGCCATCCGCCTGGGTGGGCACGCCGCTGCCTTCCAGCACCACATGGCTCGCCTGGCGCAACTCCAGCCCGGGCAGGCGCGGCAGCAGGTTGAGCGGCAGCAGCGCCCCGGCCAGGGCCGCGCGGCCCCAGCCGCCGCCGATCAGCGCCACATGGAAGCCGGGCCGCAGCGGCGTCGCGCCCGGCGCCAGCAGGAAGGGCCCGGCATAGAGCCGCCCCTTGCTGACCACCAGGGCGCTGGCGCGCAGCGCCTCCCCATCGTCCAGCCGCACGCGGATGGGCGGAAAGGCGTAGCGCCGCAGTTCCAGCCCGGCCTGCCAGACATAGGCGGCGCGGCCGATGCGCCGCTTCAGCCCGAGGTCCAGCCGCCGCACCACATCGGCATCGAAGCCCGCGCCCAGCATCTGCACGAACAACAGGGAACGCCCATCCCCGAAGCGGGCGATGCCGGGCCAGAGCGCCACCTCCCGCCCGCCGCGCAGCACCGCCGCCGCCGCTTCCGGCGCGCGCGGCAGGCCAAGCTCCAGCGACAGAACATTGGCGGTGCCGAGCGGCAGGATGCCCAGCGCGGCGCCACCGCCCATCAGCCCCGCCGCCACTTCCGCGATGGTGCCGTCCCCGCCGGCCGCCACCACGCAATCC
>NZ_JACTUZ010000232.1 GCF_014490445.1 Pseudoroseomonas ludipueritiae
GCGCGGGCGGCTGGCCAGCAGCCGGTCGGCGGCGGCGAAATGCGCCAGGGCGCGGGGGGCCAGCGCGCGGCAGGCGGAATCCACGCGCGGGTCGGCCACCACGGCCAGCGGATCGTCGCTGGCGATGCCGGCGGCCTCCAGCACTTCGCGCGGCAGGTAGAGGCGGCCGATGCCGGCATCCTCGTCCAGGTCGCGCAGGATGTTGGTCAGTTGCAGCGCGCGGCCCAGTTCATGGGCCAGCGCCAGGCCCGGCGCTTCCTCCATGCCGAAGACGCGCACGGAAAGCCGCCCCACCGCGCTGGCCACGCGGTCGCAGTAGAGATCCAGCGTGGCGAGGCCGGGCGCCTGGATATCGGCGGCCACGTCCATCGCCATGCCGTCGATCACCGCCAGGAAATCGGCGTGGCGCAGGCCGAAGTCCCGCACCGGCCCGGCCAGGAAGGCGGCGCGGCCGGCGGGCTGCCCGGCGTAGAGCGCGGCGAGGTCGGCGCGCCAGCTTTCCAGCTCCTGCGCCCGGATGGGGCGGGGGCGGGTGCCGTCGTCGGCGATGTCGTCCACCAGCCGGCAGAAGGCATAGATGGCGAACATCGCCTCGCGCTCGGCGCGCGGCATCAGCCGCATGGCGGTGTAGAAGGAACTGCCGGAAACCTGCGCCTGCAGATTCACCGCCTGGGGCGCGAGAAGGGTGTCGGTGGTCATCCCGGAGTGCCGATTGCCTGCGGCCGGAATATCCGCCCCAGCCGCCCCACGGCAACGCCCGCGGCGCCACCCAAGGCGATGCTCAACGCCTCCACCGGCCGGTGGTGCACGCGCTGGGAGAGCGGGTCCCGCCGCATCAGCCGCCGGGTCAGGCTTTCCGCCAGGGCCTGGATGACGCCCACTTCCAGCGCCAGCCGCCGGTCCGCGATCTGCCCGGCAAAGCGGCGGGACTGCGCCAGCAGGGCTTCTGTCTGTTCCGCCAGTTCCGTGATGACGGCGCGCAGGGCCGGGGAGGCCTGCACGGCGCCCAGCGCCTCCACGCCGATGCCATGGGCGCCGAGCCGGTCCAGCGGGATATAGACGCGGTCCAGCGCGCGGAAATCCTTGGCGCAGTCCTGCAGGTGGTTGATCACCTGCAAGGCGGCGCAAAGCGCGTCATTGGCCGCCCAGGTGGCGCGGGATTCGCCATGCAGGTCCAGCACGAAGCGCCCGACCGGGGCGGCGGAATAGCGGCAGTAGTCCATCAGCTCCGCCCAATCGGCGTAGCGCGTCTGGGTCACGTCGCGGCGGAAGGCTTCCAGCAGGTCCAGCGCGTGCTGGTCGGTCAGGCCGCGCGCGTCCAGCGCCCGGCGCAGCGCGGCGCCCTCGGCATTGGCGGCGGGGTCGGCGCGCAGCCCGGCTTCCATGCGGGCCAGTTGCGCCAGTTTTTCCTCCGGCGCGGCGGTCTCGTGGTCGGCCACGTCGTCGGCGGCGCGGGCGAAGCGGTAGAAGGCCAGGATGGTGGGGCGCAGTTCCGGCCGCACCAGACGGGAGGCGACGGGGAAATTCTCGTCCTTGTCGCCCTTGCCGGACGCGAACGTGCTGGAATCGCTCATGCCTCACCCGCCATGGCCTGCGCCCGGCCCTTCCACATGCCGCCCTTGCCCCGCCAGACCTGCACCGCCGATTGCAGCGTGAAGAGCGTATAGGCCGCGCCGATGGCCGGCAGCGCCAGCCCCCAGAGCGGCGAGACCCGGTAGAAGCGCAGCATCGGCTGGAAGGCCATGGCCATCAGCAGCCAGGCTGCGGCACCCGCCGCCTGGGCGGCGCCATGGCCGAAAAGCGCCAGGGCGGGGGGGAGAAGATAGGTCAGCACCATGCCCAGTACCGTGCCCGCCAGCAGCAGCGGCGAATAGCCCAGTTGCGCATAAGCGGAGCGCGAGACCATGCGGCCGATCTCCCGCACGCTGCCATAGGGGCGCAGGCTGCGGGCGCGGCGGGTCAGGCCCAGCCAGACCGGCCCCTGCGCCTTCATCCGCCGCCCCAGGGCGCAGTCGTCGATGATTTCCGCGCGGATGGAGGCCATGCCGCCCGCCGCCTCCAGCGCCGCGCGGCGCACCAGCATGCAGCCGCCGGCCGCCGCCGCCATACGCCGGTCCCGCCGCGCCACCCAGCGGAAGGGGTAGAGCATCTGGAAGAAGAACACGAAGGCCGGGATCAGGAAGCGCTCCGCCCGCGTGGCGCAGGAGAGTTCGGCCATCAGCGTCACCATGGCATGCCGGCCCTGCTCGGCGCGGCTGACCAGGGCGCGCAGGTTCTCCGGCGCATGGCCGATATCGGCATCGGTCAGCAGGATGTATTCGGGCGCCGATTCGCCCGCCCGCGCCACGCCCTGCTGCTGCGCCCAGAGCTTGCCGGTCCAGCCCGCGGGCAGCGGCGCGCCGGGCAGCACCTCCAGCCGCGGGTCGGTGCCGGCGGCGGCGGCGGTGCCGTCGGTGCTGCCGTCATCCACCAGCACGACGCGGAAGGGGCCGGGGTAATCCTGTTGCAGCAGGCTGCCGACCGATCGCGCGATCACATCCGCCTCGTCCCGCGCCGGCACCACGGCCACCACGCTGGGCCAATGGGCGGGGGCAGGGGGCGTGTCACGGTCGTCGCGCTCCCGCGCCAACCAGAAGCCGCCGCGCGCCAGCACCAGCACCAGCCAGATCAACAGCGAAACGAGGCCCAGCCCCAGCCAGAGGCTCATGGCAGGTAGCCCGCGCCCCGGAACCAGCCCAGCGCATCCGCCACGCCCTGGGCATAGGGGCGGGCGCGGTAGCCCAGTTCCCGCTCCGCCTTGGCGGAGGTGAAGAACATGCGGTGGCGCGCCAGGCGCAGCCCGTCCAGCGTCAGCATCGGCTCGCGCCCGGTGAAGCGGGCCGCCGCCTCGGCACCCCAGGCCAGCGGGAAGAGCAGCCTGCGGGGCAGCCTGGTGGTGGGGATGCGGCGGCCGGTCAGGCGCGCGACCTCCGCCAGGAAATCCTGCAGGGAAGCATTCTGGCCGCCCAGGATGTAGCGCTGGCCGACCCGCCCATGCTCGAAAGCCAGCAGGTGGCCGGCGGCGATGTCATCCACGTGAGCAAAATTCAGCCCGGTCTCCACGAAGGCCGGCATCTTGCCGCGCGCCGCGTCCAGGATGATGCGCCCGGTAGGGGTGGGCCGGATGTCGCGCGGCCCGATGGGGGTGGAGGGGTTCACGATCACCGCAGGCAAGCGGTCGCGGTTGATCATGTCCTCCACCGCGCGTTCGGCGAGGGTCTTGGAACGCTTGTAGGTGCCGATGGCGCCGGCTGGGTCCTGCGGCGCCGTCTCGTCCACCAGGGCGGTGGCGCCGGACACCTTCAGGGTGGCGACGCTGCTGGTATAGACGATGCGCTCCACCCCTTCCGCCATCGCCTCCCGCATCAGGTTGCGGGTGCCGTCCAGGTTGGTGCGCAGGATGGCCTGCGGGTCCGGCGCCCAGAGCCGGTAATCCGCCGCCACATGGAACAGGTAGCGCACCCCGTGCAGCGCCGGGCGCAGGGAAGCGGCATTAGTCAGGTCCCCCTGCGCGATCTCGCAATCCAGGCCCTTGAGGTTGTTGCGCGGGCTGCTGGGGCGCAGCAGGGCGCGCACCCGCAGCCCGCGCGCCAGCAGCGCCCGCGTCACCGCCGAGCCCAGGAAGCCCGAGGCGCCGGTGACCAGCACGAGGTCCCCCACCCGCAGCGGATGCGCCGGCATCATGGGCGGGCGGCGCCCTGGCCGTCTTGGATCGATGCAGCGGACATGGGGCCACCTCCTCTTGCCAGCGGGCGGGCCGCCAGCCGGCGGGTGCCGCCCCTCCGGCGCCGTCCGGGGCCTGGCGCCGGCTGGTCTCCCGCCCCCTCCGATACGGCAGGCAAGGGCCGGCGTCCAATCCCCTTCCGGAAGCCGCGCGGCTTGGTGGCGCGGCGGGCGGGCGTTATTTTGCCGCCGGGCGGGAAGAAACCGCCCGGCGGCTTCGTATGGGCAGCATGAGCTTCGGCTGGAGATCCTTTGATGTCACCGCGCACCTGGCGCCCATGGGCCGCTATGCGCGCGCGCTGACGCGCCACGCGGAGGATGCGGAGGACCTGGTGCATACCGCGCTGCTGCGCGCCTATGAGCGCCGGGCCACCTTCCGGCGCGGCGAGAACCTGCGCACCTGGCTCTTCGCCGTTCTGCACAACAGCTTCATCGACGGCTGGCGGCACCGCCGCGCCGAGGACGCGCGCATCGCGGCGGTGGGCCGCCTGGCCGCGCCGCATGCCGAGCCCGGACAGGACCATGCGCTGCACCTGCGCGAGATCTTCGAGGCCTATCTCTCCCTGCCGGAGCCGCAGCGCGCCGCCTTCCACCTTGTGGCGCTGGAAGGCCTCTCCTATGCCGAGGCGGCGGAGATCCTGGATGTCCCCGCCGGCACCGTGATGTCGCGGCTCAGCCGTGCCCGGGAGATGCTGCGGCGGATGGACGCGGGCGAGGCCCAGCCCGCCCGGCCGCCGCAACTGCGTGTGGTGGGAGGATCGCATGACCCGAAAGCCTGATTCCCCCGGCGAGATGGAGATCGATGCCTATCTGAACGACCAGCTCGACCTCCCCGGCCGCATCGCGGTGGAGGAGGCGCTGGCCCGCAACCCCGCCCTGGCCGCGCGGGTGATGGACGACCTGCGCATCCGCGATGCCCTGCGCGCCGCCCTGGACCAGCCGCCGGAAGCGCCGGGCGCGCGCACGGTGCTGGCGGCGCGGCGGTTGCAGCGCGG
>NZ_JACTUZ010000233.1 GCF_014490445.1 Pseudoroseomonas ludipueritiae
GCCGCCGGGCCCGCGCGGGCGGGCGCCCATGGGCCGCGCCGCGCTGCGCCCGGTGATCGAACTGGCGCTGGGCTACATGACGGCACAGGGCATGCTGCCACGCCCGCTGACGGTGGATGAGGTCTGGGACGGCCTGCCCGCCAACCTCGGCTGAGAACAGGAGACGGCGATGACCACCAATAGCACACGCTTCGCGATCATCGGCTTCGGCGAGGTCGGCGGCATCTTCGCCCGCGACCTGCGGGCGGGCGGCGCCGGTGCCATCCGGGCCTGGGACATCGCGGCCCCGGCGCTGGAACGCGCGGGCGCCGATGCCGCCGCCTCGGCGCCCGAGGCGGCGCAGAGTGCGGATGTGATCTTCATCTCCGTCACCGCTGGATCGGCACTGGCGGCGGCGGAATCCCTGGCGGGCGGGCTGTCGCACCGGCCCTTCGTGGTGGATGTGAATTCCGTCTCCCCCGCCACCAAGCAGGCGGCGGCGCGGGCCGTGGAAGCCGCCGGCGGCCGCTATGTCGAGGCGGCGGTGATGGCCAGCGTGCCGCCCAAGGGCCTGCGTTCCCCCATGCTGCTGGGCGGCCCGCATGCGGCGGCCTTCATGGAGCTGATGGAACCCTTCGGGATGGACCTGAAGGTCTTTCCGGGCGAGATCGGTAAGGCTTCCTCGGTCAAGATGTGCCGCAGCGTCATGGTGAAGGGGCTGGAGGCGCTGACCACCGAATGCATGCTCGCCGCCCGCCATTACGGCGTGGAGGCCGATGTGCTGCGCTCCCTCTCCGACACCCTGCCGCATGAGGACTGGCGCCGGCTGGCCGGCTACGTCATCAGCCGCGCCCTGCTGCACGGCAAGCGCCGGGCCGAGGAAATGCGGGAGGTGGCCCGCACGGTGGACGAGGCCGGGGTGGAACCGCTGCTCAGCCGCGCCATCGCGGAGCGGCAGGACTGGGCCGGCCAGCAGGGCCGCGCCCTGCCGCGCGAAAGCCTGCTGAAGCCCGAGCTGGAGCCGCTGCTGGATTCCCTGACCGAGGCGATGCGCCACCGGCCCGCCGCCGAGTAACCGCGCCGCCCGATACGGCCATGCCGCGGCGCCGGAAAGGCGCCGCCTGAGAAGGATGATCCATGATGCTTCGACGCCGCGAGGCCCTGCGCCTGGCCGCGCTGGGCGGCACCGCCGGCCTGCTCGCCCCCTGGGCCAGCCCCGCCGCCGCCCAGGGCAACTTCCCTGACCGGCCCATCCGCCTGCTGGTGCCCAACGCCGCTGGTGGCGTGGCGGACCTGACCGCGCGCGCCGTGGGCCAGGGCTTGTCGGAACGGCTGAAGCAGCCGGTGGTGGTGGAGAACCGCCCCGGCGCCGGCGGCATCGTCGCCGGGCAGGCGCTGACCTCCTCCCCCGCCGATGGCTATACGCTGATGGTGGCGACCAATGCCCATGCCATCAGCAAGTCGCTGTTCCGCTCCCTGCCCTTCGATCCCATCAAGGATTTCGTGCCGGTGGGCCTGATGGGCACCTTCTCCATCGCGCTGCTGGTGTCGCCGAAATCGCCCATCCGCAGCGTGCAGGAGTTGGTGCAGAAGCTGAAGAGCGACCCTTCGGGGACGAATATCGGCACCATCAGCGTCGGCAGCACGCAGAACCTGGCGGCCGAGCTGTTCAAGACCGCCGCGGGTGTCGAGGCTGTGACGGTGCCCTTCAACGGGACCCCCACCCTGCTGACCGCCCTGCTGCGCGGCGACGTGACAGTGGCCTTCGAGATCGTGGCGCCGCTGATGGGCCAGATTCGCGACGGTTCGCTGCGCGCCATCGCTGTTACATCCACCGAGCAGGCCGCCAATCTTCCGGATGTGCCGACACTGCGCGAGGCAGGGCTGAAGGATTTCGAGGTGACTTCCTGGAACGCGCTGGTGGCGCCCGCCAAAACGCCCGAGCCGGTGATCGCGCGCCTGAACACCGAACTGAATGCCGTGCTGGCGGATGCCAATATCCGCAAGCAGTTGCTGGATGCCGGCGTGGAAGCGCATGGCGGCACCCCTGAATCCCTGGGCCAGCGGCTGTCCGCCGAGGCCGAGAAATGGGCCGGTGTCATCGAGAAGGCTGGAATCGAGAAGCAATGAGCATCAAGACCTGCAAGGGCCCCGACCCTTATACCAAGACGCCCGCCTTCAAGCTGCCGCCGGGTTCGGTGGATGCCCACTGCCACGTCTTCGGCCCGGCCAATAAGTTCCCCTACGCGCCGGACCGTTCCTACACGCCGCCGGATGCGCCGGTGGAGGACCTGCGGCGGGTGCATTCCATCCTGGGCGTGGACCGCGCCGTGATCGTGCAGGCCAGTTGCCACGGCACCGACAACACGGCCATGATCGATGCCATCCAGCGCAGCGATGGCGCCTATCGCGGTGTCGCCATCGTGGATGGCAGCATCACCGACAAGGGGCTGGAGGAGTTGGATGCGGGCGGCGTCCGTGGCGTGCGCTTCAACTTCGTCAAGCACCTGGGCGGCACGCCGGACCTGGAGGTCTTTGATCGCGTGCTGGACAAGATCCAGCCGCTGGGCTGGCACGTCGTGCTGCATCTCGATGCGGGCGATATCCTGGAGCATGAGGAACGCATCCGCCGCATCAAGGTGCCCTTCGTCATCGACCACATGGGCCGCGTGCAGGCGAAGAACGGGCTGGAACAGGAACCCTTCCGCCGTTTGCTGGACCTGATGAAGAATGAACTGGCCTGGGTGAAGATCTGCGGGCCGGAGCGCGTGACCTCCGCCGGCGCGCCCTTCCACGACGCCATGCCCTTCGCGCGTAAGCTGGCCGAGGTGGCGCCGGACAGGACTCTCTGGGGCACCGATTTCCCGCATCCGAATATCGCGGGCGACATGCCGAATGACGGCGACCTCGTGGACATCCTGGCCCTGGCCGTGGAGGACGAGACCGCCCGCCGCAAGATCCTGATCGACAACCCCGACCGCCTCTACTGGGCGCGCTGAGGATTATCCCGATGTCTGGCACGCAAAAATCCGGCCTCGTCGTCACCGCGCATCCGGGTGATTTCGTCTGGCGCGCCGGCGGCGCCATCGCGCTGCACGCGAAGATGGGCTACCGCGTCAAGATCGTCTGCATGTCCTATGGCGAGCGCGGCGAGAGCCAGGGCGCCTGGAAGCAGCCCGGCATGACGCTGGAGAAGTGCAAGGAAGCCCGCAAGGCCGAGGCCGAGGCCGCCGCCGCCGTGCTCGGCGCCGAGATCGAGTTCTTCGATGCCGGCGATTACCCGCTGCGCATCACGGATGCGATGATGGAGCGGCTGATCGACATCTACCGCGAGGTGAACCCCTCCTTTGTCCTGACCCATGCGGTGAAGGACCCCTACAACGTCGATCATCCGGAAGCCTCGCGCATCGCGCAGGAGGCGCGCATTGTCGCCCAGGCCGCCGGCCATAAGCCAGGCCCTGGTGGCGTCACCTATTCCGCGCCGCAGGTCTTCCAGTTCGAGCCGCATCAGCCCGAGCAGTGCGACTTCAAGCCCAACCGCATCCTCAACATCACCGAGGTCTGGGAGACGAAGTGGAAGGCCTTCGAGCAGCTTCCGGCGCAGCGGCACCTTTGGGACTATTATGAACGCGTGGCACTGAACCGCGGCATGCAGGGCGGCCGTAATTCCGGCAAGGCCATGAAATATGGCGAGGCCTACCAGACCATCTTCCCCGATGCGGTCGAGGTTCTGGCGTGACGCCCGTCGTCGTCACGCGTAATCCGCGCGCGGAACTGGCGGTGATCGACCGCTTCGCGCCGCTGGGTGTTTCCACCACTCACGAGGCTTCCGGCCGCGCGCCAAACCTGATGAAGACTTACATGCGCCCGGTCTGGCCGGGCGCCTCGGTGGCCGGCAGCGCCGTGACGGTGCTGGCGCAGCCGGGCGACAACTGGATGATCCATGTCGCCGTCGAGCAATGCCAGCCGGACGATATCCTGGTGGTGGCCTGCACCACCGACAATACCGACGGCATGTTCGGCGACCTGCTCGCCACCTCGCTCAAGTCACGCGGCGTGCGCGGGCTGGTGATCGATGCCGGCGTGCGGGACGTGGCGGTGCTGCGGGAGATGGGCTTCCCCGTCTGGTCCCGCGCCATCTCGGCGCGTGGCACGGTGAAGGCGACGCTCGGTTCGGTGAACGTGCCGGTGGTCTGCGCCGGTGTCGCTGTGCGGCCGGGCGATATCGTGGTGGCCGATGACGACGGCGTGGTGGTGGTGCCCGCCGCCGATATCGCCACCACCCTCGCCGTCGCCGAGAAGCGGCAGGCGAACGAGGGCGAGAAGCGCGAGAAGCTGGCCTCCGGCGTTCTGGGCCTCGACCTCTACAACATGCGCCCGGCGCTGGAGAAAGCCGGGCTGCGTTACGTGGAGCGGCTGGAGGACCTCTGAGCCTCGCCTGACCGGGCGAGGATGTTCGCAACAACAAGAAGCGAGAGCAGGTGGAGCGAGCCAGGGCGAACGGAAGACGCTCTAGCGCTCCAGCATCGAGCTGTGCAGCCAGCCGATCGGCTGCTCCTCGCCCACCTGGAGCCAGCCGCCCGGCGCTTCGCCAAAGACGCGCAGCAGGGAAGCGCGGGGAACCACGCGGACAACCGCGCCCCCGCCCGCCGGGCTGCTGCGGACATTCACCGGATGGGCCGAGGTGGTCGTGACCGTGCCGGAGGCGGCCGTGGCCTGCGGCGCCGGTGCTGGCGCCGGCGGCGCGGCCTCAGGGCCTGCCGGCTGGCGCAGG
>NZ_JACTUZ010000234.1 GCF_014490445.1 Pseudoroseomonas ludipueritiae
CCGGGCAGATTGCCACCCGCCTGCTCCATGCCGACCTGCTGATCCTCGACGAGCTGGGATACCTGCCGTTCAGTGCCTCGGGCGGTGCCCTGCTGTTTCACCTGCTCAGCAAGCTGTACGAGCAGACCAGCGTCATCATCACCACCAACCTCAGTTTCAGTGAGTGGGCGGCGATCTTCGGAGATGCCAAGATGACCACCGCGCTGCTCGATCGGCTCACCCACCACTGCCACATCCTGGAGACCGGCAACGACAGCTTCCGCTTCAGGAACAGCTCCGCCACCCAGGCCCATCGCGAAAGGAAACCACAGCCGACCTGATGAGATCTGATAAACCCCGCATCCACAACCCGGGTCAGATCTCCGTGGCAACCCCGGGTCGGCTCTCAGTGGCAATCAACAGGCTGCGCCTGCAAACATCGGAGGGAAGCCATGGCAGAAGCGCCGCCGCGGTCAGGCACTGGGTCGCCACAGCTCGACCTGCTTGATGCCTGGCTCAACTCGGATCACGCACCTGAGGATGCGATGGGCTTGTCGGAACTCGATGGGTTCCTGACCGGTATCGTGGCCGGCCCGCACATGATCATGCCCAGCGAATGGCTGCCTGTCATCTGGGGCGGTGAGGAGCCGGTGTTCGCAGATACTGCCGAGGCGGAGACCGTGCTCGGGGCCATCATGGCGCGCTACAACGAGATCATCCACACGCTGCGGGATGAGGCAGGCCCCCTCGAGCCGCTGTTCCTGACGGATGCCGCAGGAGAGGTGATCGCCGAGTTCTGGGCCGAAGGATTCCTGGAAGCCGTCGGCCTGCGACCTGCAGCCTGGGATCCGCTGTTCAGCCACCGTGATGCCGGCCCGCTGATGATGCCGATCCTCATCCTGGCGCAGGATCCAGCAGACCTCGATCTCGAAATTGATGATGAACGTCTCGATGCGTTGCTCGCCGAAGCGCCGGACATGATTGCCCCCTGCATTGCCGCCATCACCCAGTTCTGGAAAGCCAGGCGCACCTATGGCCGCGTTCCGAAAATCGGGCGCAACGCACCTTGTCCCTGCGGCTCAGGCCGCAAGTTCAAGTTCTGCTGTGGCAAAGGCTGATCCCCAGCGTGAGCCAAACCCCGGCGGGATCACCGAGCAGCAGATACTTGAGCATAGGCAAGCCTTAACAGCGAGGAACAACCTATGCCTCAGCCGCTGTGCCTGCCACCCCAGCAGCACGGGAAATGCGGGAGATCCAAGCCGTGAGTAGCATTGACAGCAGGCCGCGCGACAGGTCCAGGCCGTCACGGGCGTAGATCTCCGACTGGCGGTAGAGGGGCAGATGGTCGCAGTACTTCGAGACCAGCACATGAGCCAGCAGCCCTGGGCCTGGTCTGCCGCGCTCGATCGGCAGGCTCGGCATCGGCGCCTGCGTCATCGTCTCGCAGGACCGGCAGGAGAATGCGGGGCGGACGTGGCGCACCACCTCGAACCGACCAGGGCGGTATTCCAGGATCTCAGTCACGTCCTCGCCCACCTTCCGCAGGGCTCCGCCACAAGCCCGGCAGGTGCAGCCCTCGGCAGGCAGGTGCTCCACCTCCCGGCGCGGCAGGCTCTCCGGCAAGGGACGGCGACCACGATGCCGCGCCTTGTTCTGGGGCGGCGGCTGGGCAACCTCGTCGCCCGTGTCGCCATCCAAGGCCGCGATGTCGGCGAGCACCTCGTCGAACCGCAGCTCCAGCTGCTCCACCTCGCCCGTCAGCCGTTCTGACGAGTGGCCGAACCGCGCATGCCGCAGCCGCGCAATCTGCACCTGCAGCCGCTCCGCCTCGAGCGTTCTGGCCTGCAGGCCGAGTTCTGCCGCCTGCCGCGCCGCCCGCTCCTCGGCCAGTTCACCCCGCAGCGCCGCGATCACCGCCATCAGCGTGGCAGGATCCTCAGGCGGCGCGCTGTCGGCGCGCGGCGTCATAACGGAATCGCTTCAGATCCCGCCGCGTCGGCGCAAGAGGCTAGACCGCGATCTCCGGCTTCCAACTCGGCGTCGGTGTGCGCCAGTCCAGCCCTTCCAACGACCAGGCATAGTACTACCCCTTGTTTTGACGAAGAGGTGGCGCTGCCTACGGAGGTTGAGGTTGTAGATGTGGCGCACCCACTGTTTGGGCGCCGGTTTCGCCTCGTGTCAGTGAATGGGTCCGCGTATTCCGCCGCGCAGCTGCGGGTGGTCTATGACGCCGGGCTGTTCCTGATCCTGCCCTGGGCTGCCACGGATCTGGCGCCACGGCGGCCTGTCTCCTGCGGCGCTCCCTGTAAGCTGAGCATTGAGGCGCTACGGGACCTGCTCACCGTGGCCGGGGAGGCTGTGGCGCCATGCCGATCAAGCCCATCGAGTTCTGGACCAGCCTGCCGCCGCGGCTCCGGCGTGAGATCACGCAGGATCTCGCCACCATCCTCGGGGAGGTAGTTCATGGGCTCAGAACTCGTCACTCACCACCATCTCGATCGCCGCGCTGTGGTCTACGTACGCCAGTCCACGCCGCACCAGGTGCTGACCAACCAGGAAAGCCTGCGGCTGCAGTATGCACTCCGGGCACGGGCTCACCAGCTCGGCTGGCATGAGGCCGATATCGAGGTGGTGGATGCCGATCTTGGCCTCAGCGGCGCGAGCGTGGCCGGGCGAGAGGGTTTCAAGAACCTGGTCGCACGTGTAGCCCTCGGCGAGGTTGGCCTGATCCTGTCGATCGAGGTCACGCGCCTGGCCCGGAACTGCTCGGACTGGTACCCGCTCCTCGACCTCTGCGGCCGCCATGGCTGCCTCATCGGCGACCGCGATGGCCTCTATGACCCGGCCCTGCCCGATGGGCGGCTGGTGCTCGGCCTCAAAGGCACCGTCTCGGAGATGGAGCTGTACACCATCCGCAGCCGGCTGACGTCTGGGCTGCTGGCCAAGGCCGCGCGGGGCGAACTGGCGCTGCAGCTGCCGACCGGGTTCGTGCGCGACCCGTCCGGCGTCGTCATCCAAGATCCCAATTGCGAGGTCCGCTCGCGCATCGCGCTTGTGTTCTCGACGTTCCTGGAACGACGCACAACAGTGCGGGTAGTGGGCTTGCTGCGTGCCCGAGATCTCACGCTGCCACGTCGCGATCAGCACGGCGATATCTGCTGGCGAGCGCCGACCATCGCGGCAGTGACCTCGATCCTGCGCAATCCGGCCTATGCTGGCGCGTTCGTTTATGGGCGGACGCGGCTTGGCCCGCCCGGTGCGAACGGCCGGCAAAAGCAGCGGCGGCGCTCTGCAGCGGAGTGGCGGATCGTGGTGAGGGACAAGTACCCGGCTTACGTCGACTGGGACACCTTCGAGCGGATCCAGGCGATCATGGCCAACAACCACGCTGACTATCAGAGTGTGCGCGGTGGCCGCGGCATCACCCGTAACGGAGCAGCGCTGCTGCACGGGATCACCTGGTGTGGTGAGTGCGGCCACAAGATGACGGTGCGCTACAAAGGTGGGTGCGCCTACGCCTGCACCTACCTGCAGCGCCAGCATGGTTCGGCGCATACAGAGTGCCTGCGGGCACCATCGATCGACGAGGCGGTGAGCAAAGCGTTTCTGGAGGCTGTTGCACCAGCTGAGCTGGAGGCGCTCGCGCGGGCTGAGCGAGCACGGCGGGACGCCGAGGCGGACCTGCGGCGCGCCGAGGAGCAGCAACTTCAGCGCCTGCGCTATGAGGCCTCCCTCGCCGAACGGCAGTATCGGCGGGTGGACCCGGACAACCGGCTGGTCGCGGCGGAACTTGAGCGCCGCTGGGAGGCCTCCCTCGTGGGTCTGCGCCGTGCCGAGGAAGCCCTGGCTCGCCGGCAGGACCCGGTACCAGCAAGAACCGGCATGAGCGACCGGCAGCTGCGGGCCAGGGCCGCCGAACTCGGCGGACAGCTGCCGGAGATCTGGGCTGACCCAGCCACTGCCCAGGTTCATCGCAAAGCCTTGCTGCGCTGCCTCATCGACAAGGTCGTCCTTACTCGGCTCGGGCGTGATCGTGCCGGCGTGCGGATCGTCTGGCGTGGCGGCGCAGTCACGCCGCTCGAGGTCGATCTGCCCGTCAACGCATTGGCCGCTCTGCCACGCGCTGCCGAAATGGAGGCGCGAGTGATCGAACTGGCCTGATCTGGCCTGCGCGACGACGAGATCGTCCGCGTTCTGGCAGCAGAAGGGCACCGCTCGCCTCGACAGGCAGCGGGCGTGCACGTCAGCACCGTTCAGGGCATTCGGTTGCAGCACGCCATCAAGGCCGCGTGGCGCTGCACACGCTGGCCATCTGTCCCAGGTTGGCTGACAGCGAAGGACACCGCAGTCCGGCTCGGCATCCCGGAGGCATGGTTACGGCGGAAATTGCAGGCTGGTGCCGTTAAGACGAGGCGTGATGATGGTGGGCGCTACCTGTTCCCGGACCAAGCTGACGCCCTCCGGGCCCTGCTGCAACTACGATCCGGCACCCTCAACCAGGTCGTATTCACGCCAAGTGTCAGTGAGCAGAAGGGGCATCAAGATGCATGATCGAGTAGCATCGAGAGCTGGGCGGGCGTCAGAGAGATCGCGCCATCCCTGGCCTGCGGCCAAACAAACTTCCCGCGCTCCAGCCGCTTGGCGTAGAGCACCAGCCCCTGACCATCCCAGAACAACAGCTTGATCAGGTGGCCACACCGAACCTCATTCGGCATATCGAATTGCGACAGCGCGGATCGAG
>NZ_JACTUZ010000235.1 GCF_014490445.1 Pseudoroseomonas ludipueritiae
CGAGCCCGGCGGCCAGGGCCAACCGCGCCGCCAGGCCCATCCGCCGGCCGAGGGAAAGTGCCACGGCGCCCGTGGCCAGCAATGCCGCCGGGCCAGGCCGGTCCAGCAGCCGCATCGCCAGGGCACCACCGGCCAGTGGCAGCACCGGCGCCACATGCCGCAGCAGCCGGCCCCAGGGGCCGGCCGGAACCATGCGGGGCGGAACCCCGCCCGGCATCACTTGACCCGGTTCTTGTCGATATGCGCGGAAAGGTTGCGCAGGGAGGCGAAGATCTGGCCGTTGCGCTCATCGTCCGAGCGGAGCTGGAAGCCGTAGCGCTTGGAGACGGCCAGGGCGATTTCCAGCGCATCGATGGAATCGAGGCCCAGCCCCGCGCCGAACAGGGGCGCCTCCGGGTCTATCTCGGCAGGGGAAACCTCCAGGTGCAGGGCTTCCACGATCAACTCGGCGACCTCGGCCTCAATGCCAACAACAGAACTCAACGCGAACCTCCCAGGGGCCGAATAACCGCAGCACTATAACCTGTCGCAGCGCGTGAGACCATCAACACGAAACGGAACCGATGGCCTGCGCCCTGCGCCGCGCCAGCGCCAGCCGCACCAGGGGCGCGGTCACCAGGGTGCAGAGCACCGCCATGGCCACCAGGGCGGAGAAGATGGAAGGCGCGATTAACCCGGCATCCAGCAGCACCGCCAGCACCACCACCTCCATCAGCCCCTTGGTCTGCATCAGGGCGCCGAGGGCCAGCGCATCCCGCCAGCTTTCGCCGGCCGCGCGGGCGGGGATGGCGGTGCCCGCCACCTTGCCCAGCACGGTCGCCGCCGTCACCAGCGCCAGCATGCCCAGGAAGGCGCCCGAGCCGGGCTCGATGAAGGCGCGCAGCCCGGTGGAGACAAAGAAGAAGGGCAGCAGCACGGCGGCCGTCAGCGGCTCCACCCGTGCCAGCAGCGTGGCGCGCCAGGCGGCCGGCATAGCGACGCCGGCGGCGAAGGCGCCGATGATCAGGCCGAGGTCGATGGCCTCCGCCACGGCGGCGGAGGCGAAGGCCACGCCCAGCGCCAGGGCCAGCACCGTCTCCTCCTTGGGCGCGCGCGCCGCGAGGCGTGCCAGCAGCGGCCGCACCACCAGCGCCATGGCCGCCATCCAGCCCAGGGCCATGCCGGAGACGGCCAGCGAATGCGCCGCGCTGCCCTGGGCCATGGCCAGCAGCATGGCGATGGCCAGCCAGAGCGCCATGTCGTTCAGCGCCGCCAGGGCCAGGGCGGTTTGGCCCAGCCGGCCGGTGATCAGCCCCATTTCCTGCAGGATGGCCGCCAGCACCGGCAGCGCGGTGACGGCGACGCAGATGGCGATGGCCGTGGCGAAGCCCACCACATCCGCGCGCGCGCCCATGGCGCTGGGCCAGATGGCGGCGATGCAGAAGCCGGCGCCCAGGCCCAGCAGCAGCGGCAGGCCCATGCTGCCGGCGGCCATCGGCCCCAGGCGCCGGGCGCTGTCCCGTAGCCCGCCGGTGTCCAGATGCAGGCCGGAGCAGAAGACGTAGAGGGCCACGCCGAGGTTGGAGAGGCCGTTCAGCGCATTCAGCACCCAGGGCGAGAAGATGGCCGCATGCGCCTCCGGCGCCAGCCGGCCAAAGAGCGTCGGCCCCAGCAGTACGCCGGCCATGATCTGCAGCACCGCCAGCGGCGCCAGCCGCCGGATGGCCCGCACCCGCCACAGGAGCCAGGGGCCCAGGACCAGCAGCAGCGTCACCAGCAGCAGGGCAACCTTGGGTGTCATGCGCGCGGAAGCCTTAATCGAAGGGGCTGGCGGTGGAGGCCACCGTGGCCTCCGACCGGTAGAGGGTCCAGGAGAAGCCGAGCGCGAGGCTGACGTTCCAGTTCTGCCGGAACAGCGGGCTGTCGTCGTTGCGGGCGCCGCTGAAATTCTCCAGCCGTCCACCCGCCACCATGGCGATCCGTTCCGTCAGCGGCAGGCGATAGGAGAATTGCAGCCGGGTGCCGAGATAGCCGCCCTTGGCGTTATAGGCGGGGCGGTCCGGCAGCGCGTATTGCGGCTGCACCTCGTAGTAATAGTCCATCAGCCGGTTGGTGGCGAAGACGGGTCCCAGGCCGAGCCGCAGCCGGGTGCCGGCGCCGCCCAGGTTCAACCGCTCCCAGGCCAGTTCCGGAGAGACGGTGATGCCCCGGTAGTGGATGGAGGAGAGGTCGGTGGAAAACACCGCCCGCACCGGCAGTTCCAGGTTCAGCCGCTGCGGCGTGTCCATGTCCCGCCACAGCGTCAGGCGCAGGGAAGGCCCGACCTCACCCTGCCAGTCGAGATCCGGCATGCCGCGCCGGGCCTTGTTGTCGTCCGAGCGGGAGGGAAAGGCGCCGGAGAAGCTGAGGTCGAGCCCGATGCTGTCGCTGCTGTAGAAGCGGCTGCGGACACCCCGGTCGTCGCTGCGCAGGATCTCGCCGCGGTAGATGAGGTAGGGGAAGACCAGCCCTTGCGGGTGGTTCTGGCCGGCGGCGGGGTAGTCCGGCAGCCAGCCACCGCCGCCACCGATGCCAGCCTCCAGCACCGGCTGCGGCGGCACCGCCGGCTGCGCCAGGGCGGGTCCCGCCATCGCCATGGCGGCGCAAAGGGCCAGGCCCGGAGTTGGTCGGATTTTCACGCGGAACCTCTTTCGGCCAGCAGCAGCACATTGGGCAGGGGCATGCCGCCCCAGCAAGGCGTGACGGAAACCCGGAAGCCCGCCCGCTCCAGCACGGCGCGCAGGGCGGGCAGCTTCATGGGCTCGATGGCGGCGCGGCGCAGGTCGCCCCGCCCGGCCCGGTTCAGCCATTCCATGGCAAAGCCGCAGCGGGAGCGCCAGCCAAGATCGGGGTCGAAGGCGCGGATCACGATGCGGCGGCGGGCGGCGGTGGCCATCCGCTCCAGCAGCGCGCGCTGCGCCTCCGGCGGCAGTTGGTAGAGCACATCCACCAGCAGCAGCGTGTCGCAATCCGGCAGCGGCTCGGTGGCGAGGTCGGCGGCGGTGAAGCGGGCGGGCAGGCCCCTGGCCGCCGCCTGGGCCTCAAGCAGCGCCGGGCCGTTGCGGTCCATCCCCAGCACGGCTTCGGCGCCGCCGGCCAGCAGCAGCAGCAGCGACAATTGCCCGCGCCCGCAGCCCAGGTCGCCCACCGTGCCGAAGCCGCCGAGTTCCGTGGCCAGCGTCACGATGGCTTTCGTCGCCGGGTCCCGCAGCAGCTTGGCACGCACATAATGGCGGGTATAGCGCGACGCCCCGCCGTAGCGCGTGGCCACGGCCTGGATCAGCCGCGGCAAGGCGGAAGGCTGGAGTGAAGGGAACGGCACGGGTGCCTCGGGCATCGCAACGATTATGAAAGGCAGCCTTGGGCGCGGCAAGGCATCCCCGGCCTCATGGGCGCGGGCCTGGAACGATTTCTTCAGGCGGCGGCAGCGGCACCGCGCGCAGCCCTTCCCGCCGCAGCCGCTCCAGCAGGCTGGGCAGCACCCGCAGCAGCGGCGGCTGGCCAGTGGCATCGGCGCGCCAAGTGCCGTCATGCAGCAGCACGACATCCCCTGCCCCGACGCGCCGCAGCCGGCGCAGGATCCGCCCGGCATCCGGCAGCACCGCGTCGGCGCTGCGCCAGGTCCAGGAGGCATGGTGCAGCCCCAGCCCCGCCAGCACCGGGTCCAGCAGCGGGCTGCGCAGGCCCATGGGCGGGCGGAACCAGCGTGGCTCGGCACCGGCTTCCCGCAGGCTCCACTGCGCGCTCAGGATCTGCCGCCGCTGCCCGGCCATGCCGAGGGCGGCGAAGAAGGTGGGATGGGTATCGGTGTGGTTCTCGACGGTATGGCCCGCAGCCAGGATGGCATGCACCAGATCCGGATGCCGCCGCGCCCGCTCGCCAATCAGGAAAAAGGAAGCGCGGGCGCGGGCCTCAGCGAGCATGGCCAGCACGCGGGGCGTCAGCATGGGGTCAGGGCCGTCGTCGAAGGTCAGCACCACTTCGCCCCGCGCGGCCCGGCCGGGCGGCAGGCGCCGCAAGTTGGGGCCCAGCAGGGCGCTGCGGGGGATCATGCCGGCCGCCGTCAGCACCGCGTGGTTCAGCGCCACCGCGCCCAGCGCCCAGGGCCAGATGGCGGGCGCCGCCAGGGTGGCCAGTGCCGCGCCGAGATGCAGCCCGGCCGAGGCACGGATGGCGGGCGGGGCGGTCCAGGCCCGGGGCTGCCTTGCCGCCATGGCCTCAGCGCGTGGCCGTATAGGCGCGGAAGATGCCCAGCGAGGTCTCGCAGCCCACGTCATGGAAACCGGCGCCGCGCAGGTGGCCCAGGATGGCCTCGGCCGGCACGCAGGCCTCGATGGTATCCCAGTAATAGGTCATCAGCGTGCCGGCGCGCGGCGCCGCCAGCCGGCACAGCGCCGGCACCACGCCGCCCAGATAGGCGCGGGCGAGACCATGGGCCAGCCGCCCCTCCGGCCGCCCGATCTCCAGCAGCAGCACCCGGCCGCCGGGGCGCAGCACGCGGTGGAATTCGGCGAAGGCG
The DNA here is from genome assembly GCF_014490445.1 of Pseudoroseomonas ludipueritiae. Classification (GTDB taxonomy): domain Bacteria; phylum Pseudomonadota; class Alphaproteobacteria; order Acetobacterales; family Acetobacteraceae; genus Pseudoroseomonas; species Pseudoroseomonas ludipueritiae. The sequence goes on from NZ_JACTUZ010000235.1 coordinate 4,538, forward strand.
GCGCCGAGATCGGCCACATGGCGCAGCGCATAGCCCATGGTCAGCATATCCAGGCTGGCGCCGGGCAGCGGCACCTGCTCCGCCCGGCCCTGCAGCAGCGGCGCGCCGGTGGCGCGGGCCTCGGCCAGCATGCCGGCGCTGGGGTCCAGGCCCAGCACGGTGCC
>NZ_JACTUZ010000236.1 GCF_014490445.1 Pseudoroseomonas ludipueritiae
CTCGTGGCCGCCACCCTGGCGCAGGCCGCCGGCAACCGGCTGCGCGTCACGGTGCCGGACCAGGGCCTGCATCTCCTCGCCACCCTGCCGGATGGCCTGCCGCCCGGCGCGGCGGCGGAGATCCGCGCGGCGGCGGGCGTGGAAGCCTGGCTGCTGTCGGAGACCCGCATGGCGCCGGGCGGGCCGGATGGCTTTGTTCTCGGCTATTCCGGCCATGCCCCGGCGGCGCTGAAGCAGGCGGCGGAGCGGCTTGGCGAGGCGGTCAGAACTCACGCCCCGGCGGGCACAATGGCGCGCTCGCTGAAGTAGCGCGCTAGGCTGGCTGCCTCCCCCTCGGGCTCCGCCAGGGCGACATAGGTATCCGGCCGCACCAGATAGGCCGCGTCCCGCGCGAAGCCCGCCTTCCCGTGCCGGGGGTGCCAGGCAAAGACATGCAGCGGCAGCCCATTGCCCTCACACCAGGCCCGCAGCCCGTCCCGCGCGGTGCCATAGACATGCACCTGCCAGCCGATGCGCCGCAGCGGCGCGAAATTGTCCCCGCCGTCCCAGGCCACCCAGGGCAGCCGGTCCCCGCCCCGCACCCGCCCGGCCATGCCCCGGCTCAGCGGCCCCTCGCGGTAGCGGATGCCGGTCTGGGAGAGCAGGCGGAACATGGCCTCGCGCGCCGGCCCCGCCCCGAAGGCGGTGGCCGCCAGCACCGGCGCCACCCTGATCCGCAGCAGGTCGGCCAGCGCGCCCTCGGCGCTGACCAGCGAGAAAATGCGGTCGGTGGTGGCCACCAGCCGGCGGGCGAAGGGCAGGCGCTCGGCCTCGTAGCTGTCCAGCAGGCTGTCCGGCGCCTGCCCCTTCAGCACCGCCGCCAGCTTCCAGGCCAGGTTCACCGCATCGCCGATGCCGGTGTTCATGCCCTGGCCGCCCGCCGGGCTGTGGATATGGGCGGCATCGCCCAGCAGGAAGACCTGCCCGCGCCGGTAATGGTCCGTGACGCGGTGGTGCACGCGGTAGGTGGAGAACCAGTTCACCCTCTCGACGCGCAGCCCCAGGCTCTCGATGGCCCTTTGCCCGATATCCGCGAAGCCCAGCGTCTCCGCCGCCTCCCGCTCGCCACGCACGGTGCCGATCAGCCTTCCCTGCCCGGGCCGGCCATAGGCCAGCAGCGCGACGAAATCCGCCTGCTCCAGGGAAAGGTGCAATTCCCCATCGGCCGCCGGGCCGCCGGCCTCCACATCGGCCACATAGAAGATCTGGTCGTAGGTGCCGCCCTCGAAGCCCAGCCCGAGCCGATGGCGGGTGGTGGAGCGCGCGCCGTCGCAGCCGGCGAGAAAGCGCGCCTCATGGCCCTGCACCTCGCCGCCCGGGCCGCGGAGGCGGGCGGCCACATGCCCGCCCCGGTCCTCGAAATCCAGCAGCTCCGTCTGCCGCTCCACCGCCACGCCCATGGCCTCCAGCCGCGAGGCCAGCAATTGCTCGTGCTGGTCCTGCGGATAGATCAGCAGAAACGGATAGGGCGTCAGCGCCGCCCCGGCCGAGCCGAAGGACAGGCGCGCCTTCCGCCGCCCCCGCACCCAGAGATTGAGCGCCGGGTTCCGGCGCCCGGCCTCCGCCACCGCCTCCGCCAGGTCGAGCTGGTGGTAGAGTTCCAGCGTGCGGGCCTGCACCGCCATGGCGCGGGAGGTGGTGCCGGGCGCGGCCGCCTTGTCGATGATGCGGACCTTCACGCCCTGCGCCGTCAGCCAGAGCGCCAGCACCAGCCCCGTCGGCCCCGCGCCCACGACCAGCACATCGTCCCGCGTCATGGCCTGCTTCCCATCTTCCGCCGCGCGCATCCGGCGGGCCGGTGAAAGCCACTGCCCCCTCCCCGCTTGGGCGCAGCCAGCGGAACCCAGGCACCGCGCGGAGGCGGGAGAGCCGCCCCCTGGATGCGGTTATTCCGCCCCGGCGGTGACCGGCGCCTCCCCCGCCACCACCCGGACCGGCGGCGGCACCGCCCGCCCGCCCTTCGCGCGGATCGCGGCCAGCACCTGCTCATTCGCCAGCCAGGCATTCTCACGGCGGTCGAAGAGCGTGACCACCGCGGCCCTGGTCCTGCCGGCATCGCCCCAGGCGGAGTAGAAGGCCAGGAAGCCCGGGGAATTCCTGGTCAGGGGCATCGAATCCTGGCGGGCGAAGCGCACGGCGCCGTCAGGGTCGGTCATGCCCTCGAATTCGCGGATCACCACATAAAGCTGGCCGCCGCGCCCGGTGAAGGGGCCGCCTTCCCCCTCGGCTTCCGCGCTGACGACGACATCCCCGGCGAAGGTCTCGGGCGGGTCCGGCAGGAGGTCGCGCAGGTCGGACCGCACCCAGGCGCGGGCCTGCTCATTGGCCCGGCCCGCCTGCTCCCCGTTCTCGAACAGCGACACCGAGACGCCGTCGCCGCTTTCCCCCTTCACCGCGCAATAGCCCTTGAAGCCCGCCGAACCGGCCAGGATGGGCACGAGCCCCGCCTGGACCCTGGCGGCAATCCTGTCCATCCGCGCCGCCGCCCCGGCATAGCGCCTGAGGGTGATGTGCATGGCAGCCTCCTTTGCCCCGGCTTTCACCAGGGCGGGAAGCATGCCATCCGTTTCGATAAAGAGTCAAAATAAAGCGTTTCACATCAATGGTATGGAAGCAAGGGGCCGCGCTCAATCCTCCGGCTTCTCCGCTTCCAGCGCCGCCCGCTTCTCCAGCAGCGCCGCGCGGGCCTGCGGGTCCGTCTCCGGGTAGCGGGGGTCGGCCCGGGCCAGGGCATCGGCCAGGGCCTCCGCCACGATCAGCCGCGCCAGCCACTTCCGGTCCGCCGGCACCACCAGCCAGGGCGCCTCCGGCGCCGCGGTGCCGGCGATGGCTTCCTCATAGGCCTCCTGATAGGCCTCCCAGTGGGCGCGCTCGGCCACGTCGCCGGCATCGAACTTCCAGTTCTTCTCCGGCCGGTCGATGCGGGCCAGGAAGCGCTGGCGCTGCTCCTCCTTGCTCAGGTGCAGGAAGAACTTGAGGATGATGACGCCCTGGCGCGCCAGGTAGCGCTCGAAGGCGGCGATATCCTCCAGCCGCTCCTTCCAGATGTTCTTGGTCACCCGCGCCTTGGGCAGCTTCCGGCGGGCCAGCACCTCGGGATGCACCCGCGCCACCAGCACCTCCTCGTACCAGGAGCGGTTATGCACGGCGATGCGCCCGCGCGCCGGCAGCGCCGCCATGTGGCGCCACAGGAAGTCATGCGACAGTTCCTCCGGCCCCGGAGCCTTGAAGGACATCACCTGGCAGCCCTGCGGATTGATGCCGGAGAAGACGGCGCGGATGGTGCTGTCCTTGCCGCCGCCATCCATGGCCTGGAAGATCGCCAGCACCGACTGCCGGTCCTCGGCGTAGAGGCGCTGCTGCAGGTCGTCCAGGCGGTCCACCGCATTGGCCAGCGCCGCCTCGGCGCCCGGCTTGTCGATGCCGGGGTCATCCAGGCGCGTCGGGCGCTCCGCCAGCCGGAAGCCCTTGCCCCTGGTCACCCGGCAGGATTCGATCAGCCGGCCGGGGTCGTGTTGGGGCATGGACTTTCTCTCCTGCTGCATCGGCGCCGGAGGGGGGCCTTCCGCCCCGGCTCCGGCCATGGTTCCGTAACGCACCGAATCGCAGGAGGTCGCCATGCCCGATACAGGAACCGATGCCGTCCGCTGGGAACGCCGCACCGCCCCCGAGCTTCGGGCCCTGGCGGAGCGGGACGCGCTGGTGGTGCTGCCGGTGGCCTCGCTGGAGCAGCACGGGCCGCACCTGCCGGTCTGGACCGACAGCATGATCGGCCATGCCTGCGCCCTGCGCGCGGCGGCGCAGGCGGCCGAGGCCGGCACGCCGGCCATCGTGCTGCCGCCGATGTGGCTGGGCATGTCCGAGCACCACCTGCCCTTCGGCGGCACCATCACGCTGGACTACGCCACCTTCCATGGCGTGCTGCGCGGCGTCTGCCGCTCCATCCGCGCCGATGGTTTCCGGCGGCTGCTGCTGGTCAACAGCCATGGCGGCAATATCGACCCGCTGGCCGTCTCGGCGCGCGAGCTTTGCGTCGAGTTCAACATGCCGGTGGTGGCCACCACGGTCTTCCACGTGGCGGGGGACAAGATCGGCGAGATCCTGGATACCCAGACCGGCGTGCAGCATGCCTGCGAGGCCGAGACCAGCTTCTGGCTGCACTTGGACGCCGTCCAGGTGCGGCGGGACGAGATCGCCAACACCATCTCCGCCGGCAGCGACGCGCCGGGTGCCCCCTTCAGCCGCTTCTGGTCCTTCGCCGAGCGCGCGCCGCTGACCGGCGTGATCGGCGACCCGCGCGCCGCCACCGCCGGGAAGGGCGAGAAGCTGCTGGCCGTGGTGGCCGATGCCCTGGCCGCCGCGATGCGCGACGCCCGGCTCTGGAGCGCCCCCGATGCGGTCTGGGAGCCCGGCCGCGCCTGGGGGC
>NZ_JACTUZ010000237.1 GCF_014490445.1 Pseudoroseomonas ludipueritiae
GGACCTGGACCTGCGCCCGGGCGAGCCGCTGCGCGGCACCATGGCGCGCTGGCTGCAGCAATGCCCGCATTGCGCCTATGCGGCGCCGGATATCGCCCGCGCCCACCCGGCGGCGGCCGAGGCCGTGGCCGCCGCCCCCTTCCGCGCCCTGGTGGCGGAAACCAGCTACCCACCCCTGGCCCGCCGCTTCCTCGCCTGGGCGCATGTGCTGGAGGAAACCGGCGCGCTCCATGCCGGGGCCGAGGCCACGCTGCATGCCGCCTGGGTGGCCGATGACATGAACCGCCCCGACCTCGCCGCCGAATGGCGGCTGGACGCGGTGGCGCTCTGGCGCAGCGGCCCGCCACTGGACGCCGAGCAAACGGTGCGGGTGATCGATGCTCTGCGCCGCGCCGGCGCCTGGCCCGATGCCGCCGCCACCGCCGAGGCCCTGGCCGCCAGCAACCCACCGCCCGCCGTGGCGCAGGTGGTGGCGCTGGAAGCGAAGCTGATCGCGGCGCAGGATACCGGGCGGCACACCATCGCCTCCGCCATGCCACCCAGCTACCCGCGGCCGCATGTGGCACAGCAGCGCATCGGGCGCGGCAAGCCCGGCGGCGGCTTCCGGGCCTGGCTGGCGCGGCTCTTCGGGCGCAGCGGCTGATCTCCCTGCGGTGGCAAGAGGCCATGAGGCCATACGAAGCCGGTAACAGCCGCGCTTATCGCTTCGGAATCATCATGAACAAGGGAGCAGAAGGGCTCCCTCGCCATGCTGATGCGGAGGCCGGCGCGGGCGGCCAGAGCAAATCCTGGTCAGGTGGAAGCACCTGATCGGGTGAAGATGCCCGCAAAAACAGAAGACCAGAGCGGCTGAAGTGAGCCAAGGCGAACGGAAGCTGCTCTAGGCGGCCCCGCGGCCCGGCGCCGGGCGCAGCGCCACCCAGAAGCTGAGCTGCGAAAGGATACCCGCCCCCGCCAGCACCAGGGCCGCCGCCAGGGCCGGGTCCTGCCCCAGGCCGGCCAGGGCGGTGCAGACCGCCCCCACCGCCATCTGCGTGAAGCCGTAAAGGCCGGAGGCCGAGCCGATCACCTGCGGGTCCACGCTGATGGCCTGGGTCAGCGCCGCCGGGCTGGCGATGCCGGCGCCCAGCGTGAAGACGAACATCGGCAGGATGGTCCACAACACGCTCAGCCGCCCGGACAGCACCATGCCCAGGAAGACGAAGGCCCCCAGCACGCTGACCAGATTGGCCCAGACCAGCACGCGGGGGATGGGCAGGCGCCGCGCCATCAGCCGGCTGGCCAGCATGCTGCCCAGCCAGACGCCGGAGATCAGCACGGCGAGGTAGAGGCCCACCTCATGCGCCGGCCGGTGCAGCCGGTCCGTGAAGATGAAGGGGGCCGAGGCCACGAAGGCATACATGGAGGTGGTGGCGCAGCCGCCGCCCACCGCATAGCCCAGGAAGACCGGCGAGCGGACCAGCCGCAGCGTGTTCCGCGCCAGGGTGGCGCCGCTCTGCACCGTGCGCTGCCCCGTCTCCGGCAGCATCCGCCAGGTGAAGAGGAGGTTGACCACCCCCAGCGCGCACAGCAGCACGAAGATGGAGCGCCAGCCCGCCAGCTCCGCCAGGGCGGTGCCCAGCAGCGGCGCCAGCCCGGGGCCCAGGGTCACCATCAGGTTCATCAGCGCCAGCCGCTGCGCCGCCTCCTGCGGCCCGGCCAGGTCGCGCACGATGGCGCGGCCCAGCACCAGCCCGGCGCAGCCGCCCAGCGCCTGGAACAGCCGCGCCGCGATCAGCGCCTGCACCCCCGGCGCCAGCACGGCCGCCAGGCCGGAGACGGCGTAAAGCGTCAGCCCCACCATCAGCACCGGGCGGCGCCCGTAGCGGTCGGCCAGTGGGCCATAGACCAGCTGCCCCACCGCCAGCCCCAGGATGTAGAGGCTGATGGTCATCCGCATCGCGCCTGGCCCGGCGCCGAGGTCCTGGCCCGCCAGCGGCAGCGCCGGCACGAAGACATGCATGGCCAGGGTGCCGCTGAAGGTCAGCAGGGCCAGCAGCCAGAGCGGCACGCGCGGGCGCGCCGCCACCGCCTCGGCCACGGGGGGCTGGTGGGTCATGGCGCGGCATCCTCCGTGGTCTCGGCCAGGTTGCGGCAGATGCGCGCCAGCACCCGGTGCGCCGTCTCGATCTCGGCCGCCTCCAGGCCGGCAAGGCCGTCATTGCGCACGGCGCGGGAGACATCTTCCACCCGCGCCACCAGAGCGCGGCCTTCGGGCGTGAGCAGGATGGCGCGGGCGCGGCGGTCGGCCTCTTCCTCCCGCCGTTCAATGAAGCCGGCGGCCTGGAGTGCGTCCAGCAGCCGCACCACCGAGGAGCCATCCAACCCCAGGGAAGCCGCCAGCTCCTTCTGCCGCATCGGCGCCGGGGCGCGGGCCAAGTGCAGCAGCGGCCGCCACGTGGCCTCGGAGAGGCCGAAGGGCTGCAGGCGCCGGTCCACGGCGCGTCGCCATTGCCGCGTGGCCTGCCCCACCAGCATGGCGAGGCCGCTGCGGATTTGTTCGTGCTCTGGTGTCATGGCATCCGCCGGTATAAATGCTGCTCCATTAATTGGTTTGTCATCTATAAGCCGGCAAAGCAACAAGGCGCTGCCTGCGCTAGGGGGCTGGGGCCTCCTCCGGCACCGGGCTGCGCACCGTGGCCAGGATGGCGGCGCCCAGTGCCAGGAAGACCAGCACGGTGGACATGCCCAGCCGCTGGCTGCCCGTCATGGCCGTCACCGCCGCCAGCGCCGCTGGCCCCAGGAAGCCGGTGATGCGGCCGGACAGCGCGAAAAGCCCGAAATAGGCCGAGACCTCCGCCGGCGGCGCCAGCCTGGCCATGAAGGAGCGGGAGGCCGATTGCGCCGGCCCCATGAACAGCCCCAGCACCATGGCGAGCGCCCAGAAGACCGGCTTGCTCTGCACCAGCACCAGCCCGAGCCCGATGGCGACAATGGCCCCCAGCGCCACCAGGATGGTGCGCCGCGACCCCAGCCGGTCCTCCAGCAGCCCGAAGCCCGCCGCACCCAGCCCCGCCGTGACATTCAGCGCGATGCCGAAGAGCAGGATCTCCTCGAAGGCCATGCCGAAGACCCCGGCGGCATAGATGGCGCCGAAGGCGAAAAGCGTGTTCAGCCCATCGGTGTAGAAAAGCCGCGCCAGCAGGAAGCGCCCCATGGCCGGGTGCCGGGGCAGGCGGCGCAGCACCGCCCCGATCTCCGCCAGCCCCCGCCGTGCCGCCTCCCCCCAGCGCGGGCGCGGCCCCGCCGGGTCCGGCAGCGCCACCAGCACCGGCCAGCCGAAGAGCAGCGTCCAGGCGGCGGTCAGCAGGGCGGTGGCGCGGATATGCTCCGCCTGCCCCCGGTCCAGCCCCAGCGGCGAGGGGTCCGGCAGCACGAAGAGCAGCAGGCAGACCCCCAGGCAGGCCAGCCCGCCGGCATAGCCCAGCCCCCAGGCCAAGCCGGACACCCGCCCCAGCCGCTCCGGCGGCGCCACCTGCGGCAGCATGGAATTGTAGAAGACGGTGCCCAGCTCGAAGCCCACCGTGGCGAGCCCGACGCAGGCCAGGGCCCAGAGCGCATCCTCCGGCCGGGGCCCGGCGAACCAGATCAGCCCGGTGAAGATGGCGGTCAGGACCGTGCAGAACAGCAGCATCAGCCGCCGCCGCCCGCCGGCATCCGCCACCGCCCCCAGCACCGGAGACAGCAGCGCGATGGCGATCCCCGCCAGCGTCTGCATCCAGCCCCACATCGCCTGCCCGCTGGCCGGGTCCGGCGCCACGCCCTGGGCGAAATAAGCGGCGATGACGAAGGTGGAGACAACGGTGGGAAAGGCGCTGTTGGCCCAGTCATAGAACGCCCAGGCCCAGGCCTTGCGGGTCATCGGCTGCGATCCTTCGACGATGTTGCGCGGGAGTGTGCCCCGGTGGGGGGATGGGTGGAAGGCGGGGCCAGAAGGGGCGCCGCCCCTTCCGGACCTTCCCCGCTGGGGTGACAGTGTCACCCCAGACCCCGCCATCTGTTTTTCCAGCCTGTAACGGCGTGGTTCCGCCGGAGGTCATCGACCTCCGGCGACTACGGGTTCAGCCTGCGGGGCTTTTCAGGTTTGAAGATTTCGCCGCGGCTGGCCGCCGCGCCTTATTCGAAGCGGGGTCCGGGGTGGACTTTCCACCCCGGCGGGGTGTCCAGAGGGGCGGCGCCCCTCTGGCCCGGCTGTTCAGCCCAGCACCCGCCCCAGTTCCCGCACCGCCACCGTCACGGCCGCCAGATCCGGCCGCGCCGATGCTTCCTGCGCCATGCGGGCCGCCGCATCGGCTTCCGGCAGTCCGGCGCCGCGCAGGCGGGCCGCTGCCAGCCGGGCCTGCAGGGCGTTCAGGTCATCCAGCAGCGCCGCCTTGGCGCGGGGGCCGAAGGCGCCCGGCGCATCGGCCTGGGTGGTGGCCTGC
>NZ_JACTUZ010000238.1 GCF_014490445.1 Pseudoroseomonas ludipueritiae
GCCGGCCACGCCGGCCTCCAGCGCGCCGTTCAGCCGCAGCGCCAGGGAGCGGCGGGCCGCCACCGCCGCCACGGCATGGCGGGCCATGGTATCCTCCAGCGCCGCCAGCCAGCGGGCATCGCGCCCGCCCTCGGCCAGCAGGCGGTTGCGCTGGGTCATGGCGGCATCATGCGCCGCCACGTCCCGCGCATGGCTGGGCTCCAGCGCCCAGACGAGACGGTCCAGGAAACGGCGGCGGCCGGAGGCGCCCTCCTGGAACAGCCGGTCCATCTGCGGCGTCAGCCACAGCGCGGCGGCATGGCGGGCGATCTCGGCCTGGTTGCGCACGGCGGCGCCATCCAGGCGGAAGGAGCGGCGGTCCTGCCCCGCCTCGGCGCCGGTGCCGATCACCACCGGGCCTTCCAGCCCGTCGAAATGCCCGGCCACCACCCAGGACAGGCCCTCGGCCCCTTCCCGGCGGCCCAGTTCCGCTCCCTTGGCGCCGCGCAAGCCCCGCCCGGGGCCCAGCAGGCTGATGGCTTCCAGCAGGTTGGTCTTGCCCATGCCATTGGCGCCCGCCACCACCACGAGGCGGCCGGCGATGGGCTGGTCCAGCTCGGCATAGCTACGGAAATCCCGCAGCATCAGGCGGGTGAGGCGAAGCGTGGGAGGGGAGTTCACAAGAACAGATGTAGCACGCCACCGGGCCGTTCCAAACGGCCGCCCGCCCGTGGAGTACCGGCATGCGGTGCCGGCACCCCTGGCGCCAAGCTTAGCGCGACTTCTGGTAGAGCTTGGTCGCGATCTCGAACATCTCCTCCGGCGCGTAATCGGGCGCGAAGGCGGAGGCCACGCCGGTCAGGTCATGGATCTTGCCGCCTTCCGGCATGCCGTCCACCACCTCCAGCTCGCCCGGCGGGTCGGTCGGCAGGGCCTGCTCCCCGTTGCCCCAGATGGCGGCCATCTCGGCGTAGTCGTTCGGGCTGAAGCGGTACAGGCGGCGGTGCGAGCCTTCCTGCAGGTACTTCTGGCATTCCGGGATCTTGTCCAGCGGGATGTTCGGCGTCGGCAGGAACTTCTCCAGCTCCACGCCGGTGATCTTCTTCAGCGCCAGCGCATAGGCATGCGCATGGACGGAGCCGCGCACCAGCAGATAGCCGCAAACCTCGCGGCCCGTGGGGTCCGACAGCGTCTCATAGACCCGCAGCTTGTGCAGCCGCGCGCCGCATTCCAGGTGGAAGTTGTGCAGCAGGTCCACCACGATATTGCCGGTGGTGGTGACCATGTCCGCGTTCCAGGACATGGAGTTGCTGTTCACCGGCAGCGCGCCACCGCCGGCCGAGGCAAAGGAGGCGAAGGAGCGGATGTCCTTCATCATCTCGAAGGGGGCGCCGGAGATGTCGCCACCATCGGTGTCGTCATTCTCGGCATCCGGTCCGTTCGCCAGCATGGCCACGCCATTGCTGACCAGCTCCACATGCCCCAGCTCCTCCGCCGTGATGGCGGCGACCAGGCTGTAGAAGGGGCGGAGCTTGGACTTGCTGCGGAAGTTGAAGCTCTGGAACATGTAGTTCCCGAGCGTGGACATCTCGCCATACTTGCCGCCGAGCAGTTCCTGCAGGGCGGCGGCGGCGTTCGGGTCCTTCCGCTTCGGGACGGGCAGTTCCGCCTGAAGCTTGTCAACGCGCATGAACATGGGGACGCCTCTCCGGTTTTGGTGGCACCGGCTCAACGAGGCAGCGACGCCAAAGATTACCTCCCTGGCGCCGCTTTCATTCAAAAATCCACCATCGCCCCGGGAAGCGCCGAGCCTCCGCCTGACGCCCGGGCGGTCAGACGCGCATCGGCATCAGCACGTAGAGCGCCTCGGGCTTGGCCGCATCCACCACCACGGTGGGGGCGGAGCCATCGGCGAAGCGGAACTCCACCTTCTCGGCGATCTGGTCGGTGATGTCGGACAGGTAGCGGGCCTGGAAGCCGATCTCGATGCCGCTGCCGTTGTAGGAGATGTTGTCGCCGTCCAGCTCCTCCTCCGCCTGGCCCTGGTCGGGGCTGGAGGCGGTCAGCGTCAGGCTGTCCGGCTTGAGGGAAAGCTTCACGGGCCGCGAACGCTCGGAGGAAATCGCCGCCACGCGCGCCACGGCCTCCGCGAAGGCCTTCTTGTCCACCGTCAGGATCTTGTCGTTCCCGCGCGGGATGACCCGGTCATATTCCGGGAAGGTGCCGTCGATCAGCTTGGAGGTCAGCTGCACCGAGCCGAAGGTGAAGCGGATCTTGGTGTCGGAGAGCTTGATCTCCACCGGGTCGTGGCTTTCCTCGGCCAGCTTGCGGATCTCGTTCACCGTCTTGCGCGGGATGATGACGCCCGGCATGTCGGCCGCGCCTTCCGGCAGCGGCTCCTCCACCCGCGCCAGGCGGTGGCCGTCGGTGGCGACGGCGCGCATCACCTTCTGCCCGTCGCTCTCGGTGGCATGGATATAGATGCCGTTGAGGTAGTAGCGCGTTTCCTCGGTGGAGATGGCGAACTTGGTGCGGTCCACCAGCTCCCGCAGCGTCAGCGCCGGCAGCTCGAAGCCATAGGGCAGCTTGCCCTCGGTCATGGAGGGGAAGTCCTCCACCGGCAGCACCATCAGGGAGGTGGCGAAACGGCCGGCGCGCAGCGCCAGCGGCGCGTCGCCGCCGGGGTGGTCCAGCTCCACCTTGGCGCCGTCCGGCAGCTTGCGGACGATCTCGTAGAGCGTGGCGGCCGGCGCCGTGGTGCGGCCCGCGCGGGTGACGGTGACGCCGGGCACCGCCTCGACGATCGCGATCTCCATGTCCGTCGCGGTCAGGGTCAGCGCGCCCTCATGGGCCGCCAGCATGACATTGGCCAGGATGGGGATGGTGTTGCGGCGCTCCACCACGCTCTGCACATGCGCCAAGGCCTTGAGCAGCACGGCCCGATCCACCGAGAACTTCATGGCTTGTGCAACCCCGTGCCGATGCGGGCGCGGCATCCGCGCCCGCGGTTGTGAGCGAAAGAGCCGACGTATCTACCAGCCCGCCCGCGGGCGGGGAAGGCTGCCTGGCACCGTTTCCGCTCAGGCCGGGCCGCAACCCGGCACCGGGCCGGCGGTTGGCCCTGCATGAGCCAGCCCGCGCATCCCGAGACCCCCCTTGCCCGGCCCATGGCCCCCTGGGCCGAGGGCCATACCTTCGTGCCCGGCGAGGGCCCCGACGGCGCGCCCCTGATGTTCGTGGGCGAGCAACCAGGGGATGAGGAGGACCGCGCCGGCCGCCCCTTCGTCGGCCCCGCCGGCCGGCTCTTCGACCAGGCCCTGGCGGAGGCCGGCGTCACCCGGGCCCAGGCCTATGTCACCAATGCGGTGAAGCACTTCAAATTCACCCAGACCGGCAAGCGCCGCCTGCACCAGAAGCCTGATTCGGGCGACATCGCCCATTACCGCCCCTTCCTGCTGGAAGAGGTGAAGCAGGTCCGCCCCCGCCTGCTGGTGGCCCTGGGCGCCACGGCGGCGCAGTCCCTGCTGGGGCGGAAGGTGCCGGTGCTGAAGGCGCGCGGGGAGGTCATGCCCGGCCCCGCCGGGCGCGACGTCTTCCTGACCGTGCACCCCAGCTTCCTGCTGCGCATCCCAGACGCGGAGAAGAAGCGCCATGAGTACCAGGCCTTCGTGCAGGATCTGCGGGAAGCGGCGCAGCGTGCGGGGGTGACGCATTGAGGCAGAGCGGGAGAAGGCCGGGGGAATGAATTCCCCCGGACCCCCATCTTCTTTCTTCGAGTTGAAGTTCAGGTGGCCGGCGGGGTCGCGGGGATGTTTTGAATAAGGGCAACGCGGGCTGAAGCCGCAGTCGCCGGATGGCTCAGCCCTCCGGCGCAGCCCGGCGTGAGAGGGCGCCGCCACAGGCGCACCCGAAAGCTCGAGAAGAAAAAGAAGGGGGAATTCATTCCCCCGGTTTTTTCACCCCCCAAGCCCCTGCCACAACAGATGCGCGCCCAGCAGCAGCAGCCCGCCGAAGAAGCAGCGGCGGAAGGTGCTGGCTGCCACGCGGCCGCGCAGCCAGCCGCCTAGCGCCATGCCGGCCAGCGCCGGCAACAGCGCCAGCATCGAGCCGCTCAGCGTTCCGCCCCCGAAGCCGCCCCCCGTGGCGAGCCCGGCCGCCAGCGCCAGGGTGGAGACCGTGAAGGAGAGGCCCAGCGCCTGCACCAGCCGGTCGCGTTCCAACCCCAGGGCCTGGAGGTATGGCACCGCCGGCAGCACGAAGACCCCGGTGGCCGCCGTGACCAGCCCGGTCAGCAGCCCGATCAGCGGCCCGGCCCAGGGTTCGGCGCGCGGCGCCACGGCTGGCAGGCGCAGGGGCAGCAGGCCGAAGGCGGCATAGGCCAGCAGGGCCGCGCCCAGCCCCGCCGTGG
>NZ_JACTUZ010000239.1 GCF_014490445.1 Pseudoroseomonas ludipueritiae
GAGGACCGCCGCCGCGCCGAGCTGCGCTCCGCCGAGCAGGCCGCCCGTGCCCGCCGGCGCGAGGAAGTGGCGCGGCTGAAGGCCTGGGAAAAGAGCCTCGTCGGCATCGAGGGCATCCCCGGCCTGCTGGGCTGCACGCCCAAGGAGGCGCTGCGCTGGGCCGGTGCCGGCCTGCTGCCGGTGGCGCGCAAGCAGCGCGAGCGCGGCGGGCGGGAGCGCTGGGAGTTCGACCCGGCCGAGATCATCCCGCTCAAGGGCGAGGTCGCGAGCTGGCGCCGTGCCGAGCAGGACGCCGCCGATGCCAAGGGCACCAAGCGGGGCGCGCCCACGCCGCTGACCCGCGTCGGCAATGCCGCCATCGCGCGCGTCGCGGCGCTGGACCGCTATGCCGCCCACTTCGCCACGGCGCGGGCGCTGAAGCGGCGCATCACGCTGGTCACCGGCCCCACCAACAGCGGCAAGAGCCATACCGCGCTGGACCGCCTGGCCAGCGCCGAGAATGGCTATGCCCTCGCGCCCCTGCGCCTGCTGGCGCATGAGTTCCGCGAGGCGCTGGGGCAGCGCGGCGTCGATGCCTCGCTGGCCACGGGCGAGGAACGCATCACCATCCCCGGCAGCAAGCACCTCGCCGCCACGGTGGAGATGTGCCCGCTGCACAACCCGGTGGATGTCGCCATCGTGGACGAGGCGCAGCTGCTGCACGACCGCGACCGCGGTGCCGCCTGGACCGCCGCCATCATGGGCGTGCCGGCGCGCGAGGTGTTCGTTCTTGGCGCCCCGGAAGCTATCCCGATGGTGGAGCGCATCGCCCAGCTTTGCGGCGACGAGCTCGAAAAGGTTTCGCTGGAACGCAAGGGCCCGCTGCGCGCCGCCACCAACCCGGTGGGGCTTTCCGAGCTGCGCCCGGGCGATGCGCTGATCGCCTTCTCCCGCCGCGACGTGCTGGACCTGCGGGCCGAGCTGGTGCGGCGCGGCCGGCGCGTGGCCGTGATCTACGGCGCGCTCTCGCCCGAGGTGCGCCGCGCCGAGGCCGCCCGCTTCCGCAATGGCGAGGCCGATATCGTGGTGGCGACGGATGCCATCGGCATGGGCCTGAACCTGCCGATCCGCCGCGTCATCTTCTCCACGCTGAAGAAATTCGACGGCGAGGGGCGGCGCGACCTGAACGCGCAGGAGATCAAGCAGATCGGTGGCCGCGCCGGGCGCTTCGGCAAGTATGAGGAAGGCGTGGTGGCCGTGCTGGCCGGCGCCGGCAGCCCCGACTTCGTGCGCCACCTGCTGCACAGCCCGCCGGCGCCGCCGGAGGAACTGCGCCCGCAGGTGCAGCCGGATGCCGATATCGTCCGCGCGGTGGCCACCGAGATCGGCTCCGACAGCCTCTTCGGCGTGCTGGCACGCATCAAGCGCGCGGTGCTGCGGCTGGACGACCCCAACTACCGCCTCGCCGACATGACGCAGGCCCAGGCCATCGCCTCGGCCATCGACGGCGTCGGCCTCTCGCTGATGGACCGCTGGACCTACGCGCTTTGCCCGGTGGATGAGCGCGACAACGGCATCCAGCGCCTGGCGCGTTGGGCGGTGGACCATGCCGCCGGCCGCGCCGTGGTGCCGCCCTCCGCCGGCCGCCTGCCGGCGCCGGATCAGGCAACGGGCGAGGAACTGCAGCGCGGCGAGAAGGTGCACAAGCGCCTCGTCGCCTGGCGCTGGCTGGCGCTGCGCTTCCCCATGGCCTACCCCGACTTCGAGCGGGCGGAAGCCGAGACGGCGCGGCTGGACAACTGGATCGAGGACGTGCTGCGGCAGCAGCGGCGCGGGCGCACGGCGTTGGCAGGGTAGGAGGAAGGTCGGGGGAATGAGTTCCCCCGAGCCCCCTTCTTCTTCGAGTTCAGGCGCTGGCCTGCCCGGCTGGCGGACTCGAAAACAAAAGATGGGGGTGCGGGGGAATTCCTTCCCCCGCGCTTCTCACGCCGCTTCCAGCTTTTCCTGTAGCTCCAGCCATTCTTCTTCCAACGCCGCCACCTGCTTGGCGATGGCGCCCTGGCGCTGCGTGGCCCAGGCGATGTCCTCGGGCTTGAAGCGGGCATAGGTATCCGGGTCGCCCAGCTTCTTCTCCAGCAGCGCCGATTCCTTTTGCAGCTTGGCCATCTCGGCCTCGATCTTGGTCACGCGCTGGCGCAGGGGCGCCAGGGCCTGGCGGTTCTCCGCGCGCTCCCGCCGTTCGTCGCGGCGGGTGGGGGTGGTGTCGGCCTGGGGGCCGCGGGCGGCGCGGGCGCGCTCGGCCAGCAGGGCGCGGTAATCGTCCAGGTCGCCGTCGAAGGGCGTGACGCGGCCCTCATGCACCAGCCAGAGCCGGTCGGCGGCCAGCGTCACCAGATGCGGGTCGTGGGTGATCAGCACCACGGCGCCGCCGAAATCC
Source organism: Pseudoroseomonas ludipueritiae (assembly GCF_014490445.1). Classification (GTDB taxonomy): domain Bacteria; phylum Pseudomonadota; class Alphaproteobacteria; order Acetobacterales; family Acetobacteraceae; genus Pseudoroseomonas; species Pseudoroseomonas ludipueritiae. Next base: position 2,417 of record NZ_JACTUZ010000239.1, read on the forward strand.
GCCAGCGCCTTCACCAGTGCCTCGCGCGCGTCGATGTCGAGGTGGTTGGTGGGCTCGTCGAGGATCAGCAGATGCGGGGCGTCGCGCGTGCAGAGGGCCAGCAGCAGCCGCGCCTTCTCGCCACCTGACAGCGAGCCGATCTTGGTGGTCGCCCGCTCCTCGTCCAGGCCGAAGCGGGCGAGCTGGGCGCGGCACTGCGTCTCGGTGGCCTTGGCGCCGAGCGCGTCCTGCATGTGGGTGAGGGGGGTGCCGGAGAGGTCCAGTTCCTCCGCCTGGTGCTGGGCGAAGTAGCCGACCTTCAGGCGGCGGTCGCGATGGATCTCGCCCCGCATCGGCTCCAGCCGCCCGGCCAGCAGTTTTGCCAGCGTGGACTTGCCGTTGCCATTGGCGCCCAGCAGGGCGATGCGGTCTTCCTGGTCCAGCCGCAGGTCGAGGCCGTGCAGGATGGCGCGGCCGTCGTAGCCGACATCGGCGCGGGAAAGGGCGACGATGGGCGGCGCCAGTTCCGTGGGCTCGGGGAAGGCGAAGCGGGTGGGGGCGTCCTCCACCACGGATTCGATGGCCGGCAGCTTTTCCAGGGCCTTCAGGCGGGACTGCGCCTGCCGGGCCTTGGTGGCCTTGGCGCGGAAGCGGTCCACGAAGGACTGCATATGGGCGCGCTGCGCCGCGATCTTCTCGTTCTGCGCCTGCTGCTGGGCGGCGCGCTCGGTGCGGATACGAACAAAGTTGTCGTAGGCGCCGGGGTAGAAGGTAATCTTCTGCTTATCGAGATGCGCGATGCCGTCCACCCCGCGCTCCAGCAGCCCTCGGTCATGGCTGACCACGATGGCGGCGCCGGGAAAGCGCGCCAGCCAGCCTTCCAGCCAGATGGTGGCTTCCAGGTCCAGGTGGTTGGTGGGCTCGTCCAGCAGCAGCAGGTCGGGCTCCAGGAAGAGCGCGCGGGCGAGCGCCACGCGCATGCGCCAGCCGCCGGAATATTCGCCCACCGGCCGCGCCTGGGCCGCCGCGTCGAAGCCCAGGCCCGCCAGCACCGTGGCGGCGCGGGAAGGGGCGCTGTCGGCGCGGATGGCGATCAGCCGCTCATGGATCTCGCCGATGCGGGCGGGGTCGGTGGCTGTTTCCAGTTCAGTGAGAAGGGCAGCGCGCTCGGTATCCGCTTCCAGCACCGTGTCCAGCAGGTTCTGCGGACCGCCAGGGGCCTCCTGCGCCACATGGGTCATGCGGGCGCGGGCGGCCAGGCGGATCTCGCCGCCATCCGGCTGGATCTGGCCGGTGATGGCGCGCAGCAGGGTGGACTTGCCGGCGCCATTGCGCCCCACCAGGCCGATCTTGCGGCCAGGGTCCACCATCAGCTCCGCGCCTTCCAGCAGCGGGCGCCCGGCGATGCGGATGGTCAGGTCACGGATGGCGAGCACGGTCATGCCGGGCCTTTAGCAGGAAGGGCCGGGCCGAGACAGGATGATGAAACAGGATGATACCATTGTGCCCGGCCACCCCCAGCGCGCCCGCCGGCCGCCTGTGCTAGGGATGCGGTGAGACCGCCCGAGGACCCATCCTGCATATCGCCCCGCCGCCACCGCCGAAGCCTGTCGCGCCCCCGGCCAGCCCCTCCTGGCGGCCGTCCCGGCGGCGCACGCGGCTGTGGTGGTGGATCGGCGGCTCCGCCCTGCTGCATGCCCTGGTGGCGGCGCTGTTGCTGCTGATGCCGCCGGAGAAGGAACTGGGCGAACCCGGTTCCGGCACCGAGGTGCCGGTGGTCTTCGAAAGCGGTGCCGGTGGCCCGCCGCTGCCGCAGCCGGAGGCACCGCAGAGCGCCCCTGGCGATCCTGAGCCTGTGCCGGCCCTGCCGGTGGTGCCCGACCTGCCGCCGACGCTGGAGCCGCCCAGCCTGCCCGCGCCACTGCCGCCCGGCCCCGTGGCGGAAGC
>NZ_JACTUZ010000024.1 GCF_014490445.1 Pseudoroseomonas ludipueritiae
GTGAGCCGCAGAACCGCCGCGTCGAAATCGTCCTGCGCTAAGCAGGGCGGGATACGGGACGGGGCCAGCCCCGTCCCGGCTATCGATCCATCGGAGAACTCGGGGCGCCGCAAGGCGCCCTTTTTTTGCTTCACGTTCTCGTCAGTTCAGACCCGCCAAAGCCGCATGTTGCGTTGCACAATAGGTATGACCTAGTGTCCCTTTGAGGAAAGCAGTCGAACGGTTTCCGACTGGAGGGACCGATGTCGGGTTTCAATCAGGGCCGCCGCGGTATCATACGGGCGGCCGCCGGGCTGCTCGCAGCCCCTGCCCTGCTGCCGGCGCGCCGCGCCAATGCCATGGAACCGGTGGACGTGGAGCTGGTGCTCGCGGTTGACGTCAGCCGCTCCATGGACCCGGAGGAGCAGGAGCTTCAGTTCAACGGCTATGCCAAGGCCTTCCGCGACTCGCGGCTGGCGGAGGGCATCGCCAATGGGGCCATCGGCGCCATCGCCGTCTGCTTCTTCACCTGGTCCGACTGGGACATGCAGAACCTGCTGGTGCCCTGGACACGCATCGACGGCGCCGCCGCCGCCCATCGCTTCGCCGATGCGCTGGACGCCGCGCCGCGACAGGCATTTCTCTATACCTCCATCTCCGGCGCCATCGACTACGCCAGCCAGCTCTTTGGCCAGGGCTACGAGGGCACGCGGCAGGTGGTCGATATCTCGGGCGACGGCATCAACAATTCCGGCCGCCCCCTGAAGGCGGCGCGGGCCGAGGCGCTGGAGCGTGGCATCGTGCTCAACGGCCTCGCTGTGCTGGACCGCACGCCGCTGCCACCGCAATTCGCCAATCTGCAGCCTTCGCTCGATGACTATTACCATGACGAGGTGATCGGCGGTCCCGGCAGCTTCCTGATGGTGGCCGAGGGCTTCAGGGCCTTCGAGGGCGCGGTGCGCCGCAAGATCATCCGCGAGATCGCGCTGAATGCGCCGGGCCCGCGAATCGAGCGCGCTTTCGCCTAGCGCCGCGATGCGTCTGGCGCGGGGCTGGGCTGCCTTGGCAGCCACGCCGCTCCGCGGGCAAGGTCCGGATGGGAAGCAACCCGATCCCCGCATTGCCTGAGGAATGACTGGATGACCCAGGAAACGGATGGCCTGCCGCCGTCGCGCCGCCTATGGGCGATGGCTGCCATCGCCGTTTCCATCACCCTGGCGGTGATGGACAGCTCGGTCGCCAATGTCGCCTTGCCGGCCATCGCGGCGGACCTGCAGGTCTCCCCGGCCGATGTCGTGCTGGTGGTCAACGCCTATCAGATCGCCACCATCATGTCCCTGCTGCCCTTCGCCTCGCTCGGCGAGAAATTCGGGCATGAGCGGGTCTACCGCGCTGGGCTGGCGGTCTTCACCGCTTCCTCCCTGGCCTGTGCCCTTTCCTCCTCGCTGGAGATGCTGATCATCTCCCGCATCGCGCAGGGTTTTGGCGCGGCGGGGTTGATGAGCGTGAACACCGCGCTGCTGCGCTTCATCTTTCCGCAGAAGATGCTGGGGCGCGGCATCGGCATCAACGCGCTGGTGGTTGCCACGGCCTCCGTCGCCGGGCCGCCGATCGGCGCCGCCGTCCTGGGCGTGGCCCATTGGCCCTGGATCTTCGCGATCAACCTGCCGCTGGGCCTGCTGGCGCTGATCCTCACGCGCTTCCTGCCCTACACGCTCCGCAGCAACCGCCGCTTCGATGCCGCCAGCGCCCTGCTCTCCGCCGCCACCTTCGGCCTGCTGACCGTGGGTGTGGAGCAGTTCACGCGCGGCCAGCCCTGGTGGCTCCTGGCCCTCTTCATCCTCGGCTTCCTGGCCTGTGGCACGCTGCTGGTGCGGCGGCAGGCCGGGCGCACCGCGCCGTTGCTGCCAGTGGACCTGCTGCGGATTCCGGTCTTTGCCCTTTCGGTCGCCACCTCCATCTCCTCCTTCATGGCGCAGATGCTGGCCCTGGTGGTGATACCCTTCCTCTTCCAGCACGATTTCGGGCTGACGGCGGTGCAGACCGGGCTGCTGATCACGCCCTGGCCGCTGGTGCTGATCGTGGTGGCGCCGCTCTCCGGACGGCTCGCGGACCACATCAACCCCGGGCTGCTGGGCGGCATCGGGCTGGCTGCCATGGCGCTTGGCCTGGTGCTGATGGCGACGCTGCCGCCCGAGCCCTCCTTTGTGCAGATCGGCTGGCGCATGGCGCTCTGCGGCGCCGGCTTCGGCCTCTTCCAGAGCCCCAACAACCGCGTCCTGCTTTCCTCCGCCCCGCGCGAGCGCAGTGGCGGCGCCAGCGGCATGCTTTCGACATCGCGGCTGCTGGGGCAGACCTTGGGCGCCGCCCTGGCTGGCCTGGCCCTGGGGCCGCTGCTGGGCGGGCAGAATGGCGCCTCCCTGGCGCTGGCCCTGGCGGCCGCTATCGCCGGCTTCGCTTCCCTGGTCAGCTTCAGCCGCCTTGCCGCAACCCGCCGGGCCTGAGAAGCCTTGAACCGCCGCCCAACCGCACCACCCTGCCAAGCATGAGCCGCATCACATGACCAGCCCCAGCAATGCCGACCTCGCCGCCGAGATCCTGCGCCGCACCGAGGCCCAGGAGCCCGGCAAGTCGATCTGCCCCAGCGAGGTCGCCCGCGCCTTCGCCCCGCCCGCCGGCACGCCAGGCGCCGAGGATGTCTGGCGCCCCCTGATGCCGCGCGTACGCAAGGCGGCGCTCGGCCTGCAGGCGGAAGGGCGCATCGAGATCCTGCGCAAAGGCAAGCCGGTGCCGGCGGATCAGGTGCGCGGCGTCATCCGCCTGCGCGCCGCGAGGGAGCCTTCCTCCGAACCTTCCACCGAGGGCTGAACCCGATGCGCAGCCTTCTGCCTTTCCTGCGTGACGCCTGGGCACTGGCGCGGCCCTACTGGAACAGCGAGGAGAAGTGGAAGGCGCGCGGCTTGCTCGCCGTCATCATCCTGCTGAACCTGGCCATGGTCGGCATGAACGTGCTGCTGACCTACTGGCAGGCCTCCTTCTACGACGCGCTGCAGAACAAGGACTTCACGGCCTTCAGCCAGCTCTTGCTCTGGGGCCACCGGCAGGAGGACGGCGATTTCATGCCGGGCTTCTCCATCGTGGCGGCGCTGTTCATCGTGGTGGCGGTCTACCAGCTCTACCTCAACCAGGCGCTGCAGATCCGCTGGCGGCGGTGGCTGGTCGGCCACATGATGCACGACTGGCTGGACCGCCACGCCTATTACCGCATGGGCCTGACCGAGGGCGGCGCCGACAACCCGGACCAGCGCATCTCGGACGATACCCGCCTCTACGTCAGCTCCACCCTCAATCTCGGGCTGGGGCTGATGAGCGCGGTGGTGACGCTGGTCTCCTTTATTGTCGTGCTCTGGGGCCTGTCGGGGCCCATGTCGGTCTTCGGCATCAATATCCCGGGCTACCTGGTCTGGGTGGCACTGATCTATTCGGCGGTGGGCACCTGGCTGGCGCATCTGATCGGCCGCAAGCTGATCGGGCTGAACTTCAACCAGCAGCGCGTGGAAGCCGATTTCCGTTTCTCGCTGGTGCGCGTGCGGGAGAACATGGAAGGCATCGCCCTGCATGGCGGCGAGCCGCAGGAGGAAGCGGGGCTGCGCGAACGCTTCGCGGCGGTGATGCACAACTGGTGGGCCATCATGACGGCCACCAAGCAGCTCACCTTCTTCACCGCCGGCTTCGGGCAGGTGGCGGTGATCTTTCCCTTCATCGTCGCAGCACCCGCCTACTTCGCGGGAAAGGTGGCGCTGGGCGCGCTGGTGCAGACCACGCGCGCCTTCGGCGAGGTGCAGGGCGCCATGTCCTGGGCCGTCACGGCTTATGACGAGCTGGCAGCATGGCGCGCCACCGTGGACCGCCTGACCGGCTTCCACCTGGCCATGGCCGCCGCCCGCGCCGCCGGGGAGGAAGGCCCGCGTGTTACCCCCGGCACCGGCGATGCGCTCACCGCCGAGGGCCTGCGCCTCGCCCTGCCCAATGGCCGGGTGCTGACCGAGGATGCCAGCCTGCGCGTCGCACCCGGCGAGGCCGTGCTGATCACCGGCGCATCGGGCAGCGGCAAGTCCACCCTCTTCCGCGCCCTCTCCGGCATCTGGCCCTTCGGCAGCGGGCATATCCAGCAGCCGGAGGGCCAGGTGCTCTTCCTGCCGCAGCGCCCCTATATGCCGCTGGGCACGCTGAAGCGCGCCGTCTGCTACCCGCACGACCCTGGCCAGCACAGCAATGCCGAGGTCGCGGCCGCGCTGGAAAAGGCCGGGCTGGATGCCCTGGTGCCCCGGCTGGAGGAGTCCGATGCCTGGGAACGCCGCCTGTCCGGCGGCGAGCAGCAGCGGCTGGCCGTGGCGCGCGCCCTGCTGGTGAAGCCGCGCTGGCTCTTCCTGGATGAAGCCACGGCAAGCCTGGACCCGGCCGCCGAACGGACGCTCTATACCACCCTGCGGCGGGAGTTGCCGCAGGCCGCCATCCTGTCCATCGCGCATCGGCCGGCGGTTGCCGAATTCCACGACCGGGTGCTGCGGCTGGCCGATGGCAAGCTGGCGCCGGTCCAACCACAGGAGAGCCTCGCTTGAGCGCCATTCCCGCCCCCCGCTTCGACCATGTCGTGGTCTATGTGGAAGACCAACTCGATGCCTCGGCCGAAACCTATGCCCGGCTTGGCTTTCACCTGACGGAGCGGGGGCACCACACGCTGGGCTCCTCCAACCACCTCGCCATCTTCGGCACCGATTACCTGGAGCTGCTGGGCTACGAGCCGGCGCGGATTACCAAGGATTCCGTGCTCTGGAACATGCCGAAGGGCCTGGGCGGGCTGGTCTTCAAGCCCGGTCCCGACGCCGGCTTCCGCGACGCCATCGTCGCGCGGGGCGTGCCGGCCGAGCCCTCCCGCGAATTCAGCCGCCCGGTGGAGCTGCCGGAAGGCACGCGCGATGCCAGCTTCCGCGTGACGCATCTGGCGCCTGAGGTGGCCTTCAATGGCCGGGTCTTCTTCTGCCACCATTTCACGCCGGAACTGGTCTGGCGCCCGGAGTGGCAGAAGCATGCCAATGGCGTCACCGGCATCGCCGAGTTCATTGTGGCCACGGCGGAGCCGGAGCGCGCCGCCGCGCCCTATCGCAAGCTCTATGGCGATGCGGCCTTCAGCACCGTGGATGGCGGCGTGGCCTTGCAGGCCGATCGTGGACGGCTGCTGATCCTGACGCCGGATGCCGCCCGCCGCCACCTGGGCGATGCCCTGCCGCCGCTGCCGGCCGATGGGCGGGATGCCATGGTCGGGCTGGTGCTGCGGACATCCTCCCTGGCGCAGGCACGGGCGGCGCTGCAGGCCGGCGGCGTGCCGGTGCGGGAAGAAGCCGGCCGCCTGATGGTCTCGGCGGCGGATAGCTTCGGGCTGGCGCTGGGCTTCACCGAGTAAGGCGCAGCTCAGCCTGGCGCGAAGTAATCCGGGTATTCAGCCCGCACCGCCGGGATGCGGGCGAAGGTGGCGGAGAAATGCTGCCGCAACGCCGCCTCCACCGCCCGCCCGTCGCCCGCCAGGATGGCACGGGCGATGTTGCGGTGCTCAGCCAGCACGGTTTCCATCTTGCCGGGGCTGGGCAGGTTCAGGCGCCGCAGCCGGTCCAGGTGGCCGCTGCGGCTGCGTACCAGGGCCCAGAGGCCCGGGATCTCCGCTGCCTCATAGAGCAGGGCGTGGAAGGCGTCGTCCGCCTGGGCGAAGCCTTCCTGCCCCAGCAGGCTTTCCTGTTCCGCCAGATGCGCTTCCAGCCGCGCGCCGAGTTCTGCCGGCGGCCCGGCGGCCAGGCGCTGCCCGACCTCCAGCTCCACCGCCATGCGCAGGAAATGCGCCTGCCGCGCATTGTCCAGGTCGATGTGCGCCACATGGGTGGAGGCGCTGGGCACCACCGTCACCAGCCCTTCGTCCTGCAGGCGAGTCAGTGCCTCCCGCACCGGGGTCTGGCTGACACCGAGCTGCGCCGCCAGTTGCGCGCGGGACAGCGGCATGCCCGGCGGCAAAGCCAGGGAGACGATGGCCTGCCGCAGATTGCCAAAGGCGATTTCGCCCGCCGACAGCCGGGGACCGATCGGCGCCAGCAGGGTCTCGGCGGAAGGGCGAGAGGCGGACATGGGTGACTTCTAACGCAAATCCCCGAAATCCGAAATATCGGATACTTGTCTGACGACTGGAGCGGGTCTAGGACTCCATGAACCGGCCGCGCCGCAGGCGAGAGCCACTTGTTCAGGGGAGTATGGCCATGGCCGCATCGCGCTTTTCCATCGAACTTCTGGTGCCTGCCCGGTGAGCCCGCTCCCGCGCGTCCTCCTCGCCCGCAAGGTCACGCCCGCCGCTGAGGAGCGGGCCCGCCGCGACTTCGATACCCTGGTGGCCGACCACGACCTGAGCACGGATGAGGCCATCGAGGCCGCCGCGCGCCACAAGGCGGTGGCCATGGTGATCGGCGCTTCCGTGAAGCTGGATGCCGCCGCGGCCGCGCGGCTGCCGGATCATGTGAAGATCATCGCCAATACCAGCGTCGGTTACGACCACATGGACGCCGCGGCCGTGAAGGCGCGCGGCATCATCGTGACCAATACGCCGGATGTGCTGACGGATTGCACCGCCGACCTCGCCTTCATGCTGCTGCTGGCCGCCTGCCGCCGTGCCCATGAATACGACGTGCTGATGCGCCAGGGCTGGGGCGTGAAGATGGGCTTTGGCGAATGGCTGAGCATGAAGCCGAGTGGCAAGACGCTGGGCATCGTCGGCATGGGCCGCATCGGCCGCGCCATGGCGGACCGTGCCCGCGGCTTCGGCATGCGCGTCCTCTACCACAACCGCAGCCGCCTGCCGGCCGAGCTGGAGAAGGGCGCCGAGTATTTCGAGTCGATGGACGCGATGCTGCCGCATTGCCAGATCCTCTCGCTGCACCTGCCCGCCGGCGGCGGCACGCTGATGACGCGGGAGGCCTTCGCGCTGCTGCCCAAGGGCGCCGTCTTCGTGAACACCGCGCGCGGCGCGCTGGTGGATGAGGATGCGCTGATCGAGGCGCTGAAGAGCGGCCATCTCTTCGCCGCCGGGCTCGATGTCTTCCGCAAGGAGCCTGACTACGACACGCGCTTCGCCGAATTGCCGAATGTCTTCCTGACGCCGCATATCGCCAGCGCCACGCAGGAGACGCGCGATGCCATGGCGATGCTGGCGCTCGACAACGTGGCCGCCATCTGCGCCGGCCGCCCTGCCCTCACCCCCGTCTGAACGGAAGCCCTGCCGTCATGACTGAATCGCCCCTGCCGAAAGTGAAGACCGTCGAGGAGCTGCGCAGCCGCCGCTGGTTCGGCCCCGCGGATCTCCGCTCCTTCGGCCACCGCTCCCGCGCCATGCAGATGGGCTACAGCCCGGAGGAATGGACCGGCAAGCCCGTCATCGCGATCATCAACACCTGGTCCGACCTCAACCCCTGCCACTCGCATTTCAAACAGCGGGTGGAGGATGTGAAGCGCGGCATCCTGATGGCCGGCGGCTTCCCGGTGGAACTGCCGGCGATCTCGGTTTCCGAGAGTTTCGTCAAGCCGACCACCATGATGTACCGCAACATGCTGGCCATGGAGACGGAGGAGCTGCTGCGCTCCCACCCCGTGGATGGCGCGGTGCTGATGGGCGGCTGCGACAAGACCACGCCGGGCCTGCTGCTGGGCGCCACCAGCATGAATATCCCGGCCATCTTCCTGCCCGCCGGCCCCATGCTGCGCGGCAACTGGCAGGGCAAGTTCCTCGGTTCCGGCTCGGATTCCTGGAAATACTGGGATGAGCTGCGCGCCGGCAAGATCACGGACCAGGACTGGCTAGCGGTCGAGGGCGGCATCGCGCGCTCCTACGGCACCTGCATGACCATGGGCACGGCCTCGACCATGACGGCCATCGCGGAAGCGGTGGGCATGGTGCTGCCGGGCGGTTCCTCCATGCTGGCGGCCGATGCCGGGCATATCCGCCTGGCGAGCGAGAGCGGCCGCCGCATCGTGGACATGGTCTGGGAAGACCTGACGCCGCAAAAGATCCAGACGCGCCCGGCCTTCGAGAATGCCATCGCGGTCGCCATGGCGATGGGCTGTTCCACCAATGCCATCATCCACCTGATCGCCATGGCGCGCCGCGCGGGCCAGGATATCGGGCTGGAGGATTTCGAGCGCTACAGCCGTAAGGTCCCCGTCATCGGCAATGTCCGGCCTTCCGGCAATGCCTATCTGATGGAGGATTTCTACTACGCCGGCGGCATCAAGGCGCTGATGAACCGGATCACGGAACATCTTGATCTTTCCTGCCTGACCTGCACTGGAAAGACGCTGGGCGAGAACATCGCTGGCGCCAAGGTCCATAACGACGACGTCATCCGCACCACGGACAACCCCATCTACGGCGAAGGCTCCCTCGCCGTGCTGAAGGGCAACCTGGCGCCGGACGGCTGCGTCATCAAGCCGGCCGCCATGGACCAGCGCTTCCTGAAGCATTCAGGCCCCGCCGTGGTCTTTGATGACTACCCGAGCATGAAGAAGGCGGTGGACGACGAGAACTACCCCTTCACGCCGGACACCGTGATGGTGCTGCGCAACGCCGGCCCGCAGGGCGGCCCGGGCATGCCGGAATGGGGCATGCTGCCCATGCCGAAGAAGCTGCTGAAGGAAGGCTACCGCGACATGATGCGCATGTCCGATGCGCGCATGTCCGGCACCTCCTATGGCGCCTGCGTGCTGCACATCTCGCCGGAAAGCTGGATCGGCGGCCCGCTGGCGCTGCTGCGCACCGGCGACATCGTCGAGATGGACGTGGATGCCCGCAGCATCAACATGCTGGTGTCCGAGGAGGAGCTGGCCAAGCGCCGCGCCGAATGGAAGGCGCCGGAGGAACGCTTCGGCCGTGGCTATGGCTGGATGTTCACCAAGCATATCCAGCAGGCCAACGAGGGCTGCGACTTCGACTTCCTGAAGACCGATTTCGGCCGCCCGGTCGATGAACCCGTAATCTACTGAGGCACCGAACATGGCCTTGAACCCCGATACGCGCGCCAAGCTGAAGACCGTCAGCACCGCGACGCTCGCCACCGCGCTCTACAAGCGCGGCTTCCGCAACCAGATGATCCAGGGTGTGCAGCCCGTCGGCGGCAAGGCCAAGCCGGAGACCATGGTGGGCGAGGCCTTCACGCTGCGCTACATGCCGGCGCGCGAGGACCTGAACCAGCTTTCCGTCTTCCGCGACCGCGGCCACCCGCAGCGCAAGGCGGTGGAGGAATGCCCGCCCGGCGCGGTGATGGTGATGGACAGCCGCAAGGACCCGCGCGCGGCTTCCGCCGGTGGCATCCTGGTGACGCGGCTGATGGTGCGCGGCGTGGCAGGCGTGGTGACCGATGGCGGCTTCCGTGACTCCGCGGACATCGCCGCCATGGACATCGCGGCCTTCCACACCCGCCCTTCCGCCCCCACCAACCTGACGCTGCACCAGGCGATCGACATCAATGTGCCGATCGGCTGCGGCGATGCGCCGGTGTTCCCGGGCGACGTGATCGTGGGCGATGCCGATGGCGTCATCGTCATCCCCGCGCATCTGGCCGATGAGATCGCGGCGGAGGCGGTGGACATGACCGCCTTCGAGGATTTCGTGCAGGAGAAGGTGGGCGGTGGCCAGAGCATCCTGGGCCTCTATCCGCCGACCGACGAAAGCAACCTTGCCACCTTCGAGGCCTGGCGGAAGGAGAAGGGGCGCTAAGCGCCACCTCCCCCACCCGCCCTCAGATCGCATCCAGGAAGCCGATCACCTCCTGGATGCGGCCTTCACCATCCAGCCGCAGCACATCGAAGCCCCGCGCCACCGGCGCGCCATCCCGTGGCGCCAGCGCCCAGGAGAAGCGCAGGAAGGGCCCGTGCCCATCTGGCGAGCCTTCCAGCGTGAAGCCATGGCCGGGGAAGCTGCCCCGCGCCGTCTCGATCATCTGCGCGATATGCGCGCGTCCCTCCGCCTGCATCAGCGGGTCGGCATAGCGCGCATCCTCGCTCCATCCCTGTGCCAGCAATGCCTGCCGCCGTGCCGGGTCGGCTTCGTTCCAGGCGTTGAGATAGGCTGCGGCAATGGCCTTGGGGTCGTGCATGGCGTCTCTCCTTGCTGGCCGGGCCAGGCGCCCGGCAGCCGCATCTGAGAACTTCCGCCGCATCGGCGCGATAACCTCGGAGGTCATGGCCGCGCCGCGCCTGATGGCTAGACTGCCGGCATGTCCACCACGACCGCCCCCACCCTTCCACCAGCCGGCCATCTGCTGCGGGAATGGCGCCAGCGCCGCAAGCGCAGCCAGATGGACCTGGCCCTGGATGCCGAAGTCTCCACCCGGCACCTGAGCTATGTGGAAACCGGCCGCGCCTCGGCCAGCCGGGAGATGCTGCTGCGGCTGGCCGAGCATCTCGACATGCCACTGCGCCAGCGCAACCTGCTGCTGATGGCGGGCGGCTTCGCGCCGCATTACCCCGAGCGCCCCTTGCAGGCGCCGGACATGGCGGCGGCGCGCGGGGCGGTGGAGGCCATCCTGAAGGGGCACGAGCCTTTCCCTGCGCTGGCGGTGGACCGGCACTGGCACCTCCTGGCCGCCAATGCCGCCCTGGCACCCATGATGCAGGGCGCCGCCGCCCGGCTGCTGGAACCGCCCGTCAACGTGCTGCGCCTGAGCCTGCACCCGGAGGGGCTGGCCTCGCGCATCGAGAACCTGCCGGAATGGCGCGCGCATCTGCTGGAACGGCTGCGGATGCAGGTGGAGCGTTCCGGCGACCCGGTGCTGGCGGCGCTGCAGGCCGAACTCGCCGCCTATCCTTGCCCGGCAGGCACGCCAGCGGTGGCGGCAGGCGGCATCGCGGTGCCGTTGCGTATCCGGCTGCCGGAGCAGTCGCGGGCGCTGAGCTTCCTCTCCACCACCACCGTCTTCGGCACGCCGGTCGACATCACCCTGGCGGAACTGGCGCTGGAATGCTTCTACCCGGCCGATGACGCCACCCGGCAAGCCCTGAGCATGGAGGCCCAAAGGCCATGAGCGTCGTCTATGAAATCCGCTTCACCGTGCGGCCCGAGCAACTGGACCGCTTCAACACGCTGTTGAACGGCGTGCTGGATGCCATGCGGGCGGAGGCCGGCTTCCGGAATGCCGTGCTGCACCAGGACCCGCAGGACCCCTGCCGCTTCATGCTCTATGAAACCTGGGCGGATCACCAGCAGGTGGTGGAGGTGGAGATCCACCGTCCCTACCGCGCCGAATGGCACGCGGCGCTGCCGGAGATCCTGGCAGCGCCGCGAGAAGTCTCGGTCTGGCAGCCACTGCGCGCCGATGGGCTCGGCGCGCAGCCCGCACTCAGTCGAAGCTGAGGAAGCCCGGCATGCCAGAGATCGGCGGGGCCGCGCGCAGCTTCGCCAGGTCCGGCACCGGCCGGGCCAGGGTGGCATCGCCTTCCACCGCCGCCTCGATGGCCGCCGCCACGGCGATCACCAGCGCATCGCCGCCGCGCGGGCCGACGATCTGCAGGCCGAAGGGCATGCCGGCCTTGTCCAGGCCCAGCGGCAGGCTGATGGCCGGGTGGCCCACCAGCGTTGCCGCATAGGCCGTGGCCAGCCAGTGGAAGTAGCTCTTGGTCGGCACGCCGTCGATCTCGGCCGGATACAGCTCGCTCCAGGGGCGGGGCGAGATGGTCATGGCAGGCGCCAGGATCACGTCCACGCCGCTGTCGAAGAACTCCTGCCAGCGGCGGTACATCTGCGTCTGCAACACGCTGGCGCGCGCCACATCGGCGGCGGAATAGCCCCAGCCTTCCTCTACATTGGCCCGGACATTCGGGCCGACGCAGTTGGGGTCCTTCTTCACCCGATCGTTGAAGCCGGCCAGGAAGGACACGGCGCGCAGGATGGCGAAGGCTTCGTCGGCGCCCGAGCAATCTGGCGTCCGCTCCTCCGCCGAGGCAAACAACGGCGCGAGCGCGGCGGCGCGGGAAGCGAAGACCTCGCGGATATGCCGGTCGGTCGGCGCGAAGCCGAAATCCGGCGTGACGGCGACGCGGAGGCCGGCAAGGTCCACCGCCGCATCCCAGGTCATGCCGCGCCGCACATCGACATCCGGCAGCGTATAGGCCAGCGGGTCCACGCCCTCGTCCCCCGCCATGGCGGAGAGCATCAGCGCCAGGTCGGCGGTGTTGCGCGCCATGGGGCCGAGCACGGAAAGGCCGGACCAGCCCAGCGCGCGCCGGCTGTTGGGCACCAGCCCCGGGCTGGGGCGGAAGCCGACGATGCCGTTGAAGGCCGCCGGGTTGCGCAAGGAGCCACCGGTATCCGAGCCGGTGGCCAGCGGCACCATGCCCACCGCCAGCGCCACGCCCGAACCGCCGGAGGAACCCGCCGCCGAGCGCGTCGGGTCGAAGGGATTGCCCGTGGCGCCATAGACGGCGTTGCGGGTATTGGCCCCCGCGCCGAATTCCGGCGTGTTGGTCTTGCCCAGGATGACGCCGCCGGCATCCCGCAGGTCGGCCACATGGTGGTCGTCCTTGTCGGGCACATTGTCCTTGAACATCGGGCTGCCGAAGGTGGTAGCCAGCCCCGCCGTGGAATCCAGGTCCTTGATGCCCAGCGGCAGGCCGTGCAGCGCGCCCAGCAGGTCGCCACGCATCACGGCGGCCTCGGCCTCCTTCGCACTGGCGCGGGCGCCCTCCTCGTCCATCGCCACCATGGCGTTGACGGCGTGGTTCACCTCACCCACGCGCTTGATGCAGGATTCGAGCAGCTCGACCGGCGAAAGCTTCTTGGTGCCGATCATCTGCCGCGCCTGCACGGCGGAGAGGTCGCAGGGCTCAGTCATGCAAGGCAAGTCCTCAATGGTCTCGGGGGATTCGGCGCCGGGCTCAGTAGCCCAGCGCGCAGCCGTCCTTCCGGGGGTCGGAACCACCCACCAGCACACCGCGCTCGCGGTCGATCAGGATGGCCTGGCCGCCGCCGTGCGGCTTGTCGATCAGCTCCGGCACATGGCCCATGCGGCTGAACTGGTCGATGACGGAAGCGGGGATGCCGCGCTCCACCTGCAGCTTGCCGGCATAGGGGAAGAGGCGCGGCAGATCGAGCGCCGCCTGCACGTCCAGCCCGTATTCGAAGTGGTTGGACAGGAACAGCGTCTGGCCCATCGGCTGGAAGTGGCCGCCCATGACGCCGTAGGGCATCAGCGGCTGGCCGTTCTTCATCACCATGCCGGGGATGATGGTGTGCATCGGGCGCTTGTTGGGCGCGATGCAGTTCGGGTGGCCTTCCTGCAGCCGGAAGCCGAAGCCGCGGTTGTGCAGCATCACGCCGCTCCGCTCGGCCAGGATGCCGGAGCCGAAGCTCTCGAAGAGCGAGTTGATGAAGGAGCAGACATTGCCCTCCTCATCCACCACGCAGAGATAGACGGTGTCGCGGTGCACCGGCAGCAGCTCGGCCAGCCCGGCCGGCGGCAGTTCCCGCATGGCGCGGGTATCGTCGATAATGGCGCGCAGCTGGGCGGTGTATTCGTCCGAGGTCAGCTTCGCCACCGGCACATCGGCCTGGGAGGGGTCGGCCAGGAAGGCATCGCGGTCCCGGTAGGCCAGCCGCGCCACTTCCACGTGCCGGTGCAGCCGAGTGGCCGAGAGCGGGCTGCCCGAGGGCGTCTCCATCCCGCCCAGCACGCCGAGCATCGAAAGCACCAGCACACCGGAGCCGTTGGGCGGGCACTGGAAGATGTCCAGGCCCTTCCAGCGCGCCTGGATCGGCTCGACGAATTCGGCCGCGTCCAGCCCCTTGGCGAAATCCTCCTCCGTATGGCTGCCGCCGGCCTCGCGCAGCGTCGCCACCATGTCGGCCGCGATCTCGCCCTCATAGAAGGCGCGGGCGCCTTCATTGGCGATGGCGCGCAGCGTGCGGGCCAGGGCCGGCTGGCGGAACATGTCGCCGATCTGCAGCGGCTGGCCGTTCTTCAGGAAGTGCCGTGCCGTTGCCTCGCGCTTGCGCAGCTTGGGCGCCGCCGCCTCCCAGTCCGAGGCCACGCGCGAATGCACCGGATGGCCTTCCTCGGCCAGCCGGATGGCCGGGGCCAGGATGCGGTCCATCGGCGTGCGGCCATAGGCGGCATTCAGCTTGGCCCAGGCAGAGATGGCACCCGGCACCGTGACGGAATGGGCCGAGGTCGCATCCATGGCCGAGAGCCCATCGGCGCGCAGCCGCTCCGGCGTCGCACCGGCAGGCGCGCGGCCGGAGCCGTTCATGGCCACCACCTTGCCCTGGCCCGCCGGCGCGTAGAGGCAGAAGCAGTCGCCCCCGATGCCCGTCGATTGCGGCTCCACCACCGCCAGCACGGCGGCGGCAGCGATGGCGGCATCCAGCGCATTGCCGCCGGCGCGCAGAATATCGATGGCCGTCAGTGTCGCCGCAGGCATGGACGTCGCGGCCATGCCGCGGGTGGCGAGGACGGGGCTGCGGCCGGGGGAGTGGAAATCGCGCATCTAGAGACTCTCTCGGGGGTAAGGCGGGACCGTTCGGGGCAGGACGCTGACACGGGAGGGCCGCCACGTCCATCCACCCTGGCCACCTTCGTCATCCCTTTGCCCATACCTCTTCCTCCCCGGGCGGGGACGCGCTATCCGGAACAGCATGAGCAGCACCGCGACGATCCAGGATTTCGACCGCCTCGACATCCGCGTCGGCACCGTGGTCGATGCCCAGCCGCTGGAGGGCGCGCGCAAGCCCGCCCTGGCGCTGGATATCGACCTGGGGCCGGAGATCGGCATCAGGCGCTCCTCCGCGCAGATCACGGTGCATTACGTGCCGCACAAGCTCATCGGCCGGCAGGTGCTCTGCGTCGTCAACCTCCCACCCCGCAAGATCGCCGGCTTCGAGAGCCAGGTCCTGACCCTGGGCCTGCCGGATGCCGATGGCGGGGTGGTTCTTATTCGCCCCGATATCGCCGTACCCAACGGCGGCAGGATGTTCTGAATATGGTCCAGCCTCGTTACTACACCGTCTCCTGGGACCAACTTCACCGGGACGGCAAGGCTCTGGCCTGGCGGCTGGTGGAAAAGGGCCCGCTGAAGGGCATCGTCGCCATCACGCGTGGCGGGCTGATCCCGGCCGCCATCGTGGCGCGCGAGCTGGATTGCCGGATGATCGAGAGCACCTCCATCATCACCTATGATGAGGAAGTGAAGGGCGAGCCCGTGGTGGCCAAGCCCCCCACCGCCGCCGGCGACGGCGAGGGCTGGCTGGTGCTGGACGACCTGGTGGACACCGGCACCACCCTGAAGGTGGTGCGCAAGCTGCTGCCGAAGGCGCATTACGCCACGGTCTATGCCAAGCCGGCCGGCAAGCCGCTGGTCGATACCTTCGTGACCGAGGTGAGCCAGGACACCTGGATCCTCTTCCCCTGGGACACCGAGCAGCAGTTCGTGCCCCCCATCGCCAAGGCCAACGCCGCCGGCAAGTAAGGCGGCGTGGCCCGGCGGGGGTTCAGTACCCCCGCCGCGTGTCTATCCGCTGCGGCATCGGCTGGCCGTCCCGCATGGCGCGCAGGTTGCGGAACAGCACGTCCAGGCTGTTGTCGTTGTAGGTCATCGGGTCATCCGCCGACATATGCGGCGTGATCAGCAGGTTGGGCGCGGTCCAGAGCCGGTGGCCCGCCGGCAGCGGCTCCTGCGACGCCACATCGGTGATGGCGCTGGCCAGATGGCCGGATTCCAGCGCGTCGCAAAGCGCATCCTCTTCCCACACCGGCCCGCGGGCGATGTTGAAGACCTTGGCGCCGCGCGGCAGCAGGGCGAAGCGGCGCGCATCCATCAGCCCGCGCGTTTCCGGCGTCAGCGGGCAGGCCAGCACCAGGAACTCGGCTTCCGGCAGCACCTCGTCCAGCGCATCCTGGCCGACCACGCGGGCGCAGGCCGGGTGCGGCGCCGGCTTGCCGCGCACGCCGATGACGGTCATGCCGAACTGCGACGCACGCTCCGCGATGGCGCCGCCCAGCGAGCCCAGGCCCACAACACAAACCGTCCGCCCTGCCAGCACCGGACCGAAGCGCGGCGCCCAGACCTGCTTCACCTGGTCCTGCGCGAAGGTGGGGATGTGGTTGGCCAGCATCAGCAGCGCCATCAGGCCGAATTCGCCAGCCTTGGCGGCATGGGTGCCGCTGTTGTTCAGCAGCGCCACGTCCTGCGGCAGCCAATCGAAGGGCATCAGGCGGTCCACGCCGGCGGAGGTGCAGAAAACCACCTTCAGCTTCGGCGCGGCGGCGGGCAGCGTGCCGGGCTTGAAGTCGCGCGCCAGCAGCTTGGTCCAGGTGACCAGCACATCGGCCTGGGGCAGCGCGGCCAGCCGGCCGGCCTCGTCATCGGCGAAGCTGACCTCGGTGCCGGCGAAATCGGGGTGGCGAGCCAGGGCCGCCTGCCACTGGGCCGGCGTGATGGCGAAGAGGGCCTCGCCCTCGGGATTCTGAATATGGATACGCATGGCCGGCAGCCTCCCGGCGGGGGCGGGTGGCGTCAAGCCATCCTCCCCGCCGGGAGCTCAATTGCCGCGCTTGCGGGCGCCGTTCTTGCGCAGCAGGAACTCGCGGCCGAGCTTCACCCGCGCCTGCCCGTCGTAGTCGACGATATCGGCGGTGGCATAGGTCTCGCTCCAGGTATTGGGGATGAAGCTGCCGGTGCCGACCACGTCGATCGGCGCCCGCGCCTCGTTCATCACCCGGCACTTCGACACCCCGAAGCCGGAGGAGGCGACGATGCCGACCTTGGGAAAGCCCGCCTCGTCCAGCGCCTCCCGCATCCGCCAGACGGCAGCGGCGGAGACACCGGTGCCGACCAGGTGGCGCAGCTCCGTCTCCGAGCGGTAGCGGCGGATGGCGCCAGGGGCATGCCGCTCCAGCACCGCATAGGATTCCGCCGGGTCGAGCCCTTCCAGGAAGCGGCCGCCATGGGTGTCCAGCCGCACCGAAAGCCGC
The DNA here is from genome assembly GCF_014490445.1 of Pseudoroseomonas ludipueritiae. Taxonomy (GTDB): domain Bacteria; phylum Pseudomonadota; class Alphaproteobacteria; order Acetobacterales; family Acetobacteraceae; genus Pseudoroseomonas; species Pseudoroseomonas ludipueritiae. The sequence continues at coordinate 17,031 of NZ_JACTUZ010000024.1, forward strand.
CCCGCCGCCGCGAGATCCTTGAAGTGGCGGGCGACTTCCAGGCCGTCCGTGACCTCCCGCCCGAAATAATCCACGAGGACGGTGAGGTTGTCCTCCGGGTAGGTCTCGTGGAACATCTCGGCGGCGCGCAGCGTGCTGCCGGCGTAGCCGATCAGCGCATGCGGCATGGTGCCGAAGCCCCGCGCATTGCCGAACCAGTGCGAGGTGACATCGGTGGCATTGCCGATGAAGCCCTTGGCTCCTTCCCGCTTGGCGGCGGCGGAACCGACGGCGGCGGCATAGCCCATCATTTCCTGCATCTCGGCGCCGGCGCAGTGCCGGGCCTCCATGGCCAGGAAGGCGGCGCCTGGCAGTTCCAGGCACATCTGATAGGCGTTATGCGCCGCGACGCAGGCCGGGCCCAGCTTCTGGAGATAAAGCGTCTCCAGATCCGCGAGCTGGGTGAAGGCGCCGGTGATGTAGAGGATCGGGTCGCCCGCCCCTACCCACTCGCCTTCCTTGTGCATCAGCTCGACATCGATCTGCGTGCCACGCTCGGCGGCGATGGTGGCAAGCCATTCCATCACCAGCCGGGGCGCCGAGACAACCGGACGGCGCAGAAACACCGCATAGGTGACGCGGCAATCGCCGAAGCGCGCCACGATCTGCTTGGTCCGGTTGAAATAGACGTCCGTGTGACTGGCGATATCCGCTTCCACCGGCAGCGGGGGCATCGCTCCCATCACTGGGCGGCGATCAAGGGGAACTGGCTACCCTCCGGGCGGCGGGCCTTCAGCTCCTCCGCCACCAGGAAGGCCAGCTCCAGCGCCTGCTCGGCGTTCAGGCGCGGGTCGCACTGGGTGGCGTAGTTGGCGGCCAGGTCCGCCTCCTTCAGCCCATGCGCGCCGCCGAGGCATTCGGTGACGTCATTGCCCGTCATCTCGACATGCACGCCGCCGGGCCAGGTGCCGGCCTCGCCATGCGCGTCAAAGAAGCCGCGCACCTCGGCCAGGATGCTATCGAAGGAGCGGGTCTTGTAGCTGCCGGCGGTATGCGTGTTGCCGTGCATGGGGTCGCAGATCCAGACCACCTCGCGCCCGGCATCGCGCACCGCGCGCAGCAGCGGCGGCAGCTTTTCCGCCACCTTCTGGGCCCCCATGCGGGTGATCAGCGTCAGGCGGCCCGGCTCGTTGGTCGGGTTCAGGACCTCGGTCAGCCGCACCAGCTCGGAAGCATCCGTGGTCGGGCCGACCTTCAGGCCCAGCGGGTTCTTCACGCCGCGCAGGAACTCCACATGCGCGCCATCCGGCTGCCGCGTGCGGTCGCCGATCCAGAGGAAGTGGGCGGAGCAGGCGTACCAGTCGCCGGTGGTGGAATCCACGCGGGTCAGCGCTTCCTCATAGGGGAGCAGCAGCGCCTCGTGGCTGGTGTAGAACTCGGTCTCGCGCACCTGCGGCGCCTCGCTCATGCCGCAGGCGGCCATGAAGCGCAGCGTCTCGTCGATGCGGGCGGCCAGGTCCTGGTAACGCTCCGCCAGCGGGGAGCGGGCGACGAAGCCCAGGTTCCAGCGATGCACCTGATGCAGGTCGGCATAGCCGCCGGTGGCGAAGGCGCGCAGCAGGTTCAGCGTGCCGGCCGACTGCATATAGGCGAATTCCATCCGCGACGGCTCGGGCAGCCGTGCCTCGGCGGAGAATTCCGGGCCGTTGATGATGTCGCCGCGATAGGAGGGCAGCGTCACGCCATCCTGCGTCTCGGTATCCGAGGAGCGGGGCTTGGCGAACTGGCCGGCCATGCGGCCCAGCTTCACCACCGGCAGCCCGCCGCCGAAGGTCAGCACCACGGCCATCTGCAGCAGCACCCGGAAGGTGTCGCGGATCACATTGGCCTTGAAGTCAGAGAAGCTCTCTGCGCAGTCGCCGCCCTGCAGGATGAAGGCATTGCCCTGCCCCGCCGCGGCCATGGCCTTCTTCAGGCGCCGGGCTTCACCGGCAAACACCAAAGGCGGAAAGCCGGCGAGCTTCGCCTCCATCGCCTTCAGCTTCACCGTGTCCGGATAATCTGGCACCTGCCGGATCGGCATTTCGCGCCAGCTCCCGGGCTGCCACCCGCGCACCGTCATGACCTCAGGTTTCCTCGTTCAAACCATAGTGGTTGTCACGATAGACCGATGGCGGGCCGAAGGGCTACCGCACATGCGCAATTATGGCGCGGGGCAGCCTTGCGGCCCGGCGCCGCCTGTGCCTCAACCCGGCTGGCGGCGCGGAGCCAGGGCGCCGCTGGCGGCCACCACCCCGGCGATGATCAGGGCGCAGCCCAGCAGTTCCGGCCAGCCCGGCACCTCCCCCAGCAGCAGCACCGCCACCGCCACCACAGCGGCAGGCGTCAGGGCCGTGATGGCGGAGGTGCGGGCAGCGCCCAGGTGCCGCACCGCCGTGGTGAAGGTGATCAGCGCCACCACCCCGGCCATGACCCCCTGCACCAGCACCTGCCGCAGCAGCACGGGCGTGGGCGTGGCCTGATAAGCCGCCCGGATCTCCCCGGCGGCGAGGGGCAGCAGCAGCACCACAGACCAGAAGCCGACAAAGGCCGCCGCCTCGGTGCCCGTCAGGCCGCTGCGGCGGAAGAAGACCGTATAGACCGACCAGGAGAGCGCGGCGCAGAGGATCAGCAGATGCCCACGCCAGCCGCCACCGGCGAGGTCCAGCAGGCCGGAGCCGGTGATGGCCAGCACCCCGGCCGTGATCAGCACCACGCCCGCCGCCCGGATGCCGCCGATCCTTTCCCGGAACACCAGGGCGGAAAGCAGGGCGATGAACATCGGCAGGGTGCCGGTCAGCAGCGGCCCGGCCTCCGCCGCCGGGGCGAAGTGCAACCCGTAGAGCACCAGGAACTGGTAGGGCAGCCCGGCGAAAAGCAGCCCCAGCAGCGCCAGCTTCGGCGCCCGGCGCGGGACCAGCCGGATGCGCCACCACCAGGGCGCCAGCAGCAGCGCGGCGGTGCCGAAGCGTACCAGCGCCAGCAGCGCCGGGCTTAGCGGCTGCGCGCCGGCCATGGCGAAGCGGCTACCGATGATCCAGGTGGTCCACATCGCCACCGTCAGCAGCGCCGCCGCCAACCCGGCACGGAAGGACGGCACGAAGCCATCGCCGCCTGAAGCGGGGGTGGCCTTGGTCACGCAGGGGGTTCCGTCAGGCAATGGGACAGTGTCTCTGCCGTTTCCTCCGCCTTCTCTAGCTCAGGGCCAAGCCGGCCGGAACCCCTTCCTTCAGGCCGGTTGCGGCCCCGGGCGCCCATCTTCCACCACGAAGCGCCCCCGGTCCTCTCGCGCCGCGCCAGAGGTGGAGACCTGCGCCACGGCCCGGAAGGTGGCGGTGAAGCTCTCCGGCGACACCTCATGCAGGGTGTAGCCGCGCCGGTTGTTGATGAAGGCGAGATGCGGATTACGCGCCAGCACCCGCGCGCTGGAAGGCCGTGCCTCGGACCCATCGCCGCCGGAGGAAATGGAGGTGGCGGTGAACTCGGTGCCCGTGGCCAGGCTGTCCTCCCGGTCGTGATCGAGGTGCAGGGTGCCGGCCAGGGCCATGTGCATGTCGCCCGAGACCACCACCAGATTTGGCACGCCTTGCAGCGCTTCCAGCACGCGGCGCCGGGCGGCGGGGTAGCCGTCCCACTTGTCCATCGCCAGGCGCGGCTCGGCATCCCGGCCGGAATCCAGCCGCAGCATCGGCACCTGCTGCGCCAGCAATTGCCAGCGGGCCTCGCTGCGGCCCAGGCCATTGGCCAGCCAGGACTGCTGCGCCGGGCCAATCATCTGTGCAGCGGGGTCCTGCTGCGCGGCGCAGATGGGCTTCACCCCATCGCCACAAGACTGGTCGGTGCGGAAGGAGCGGGTGTCCAGCACCGCGATATCCAGCAGCCGGCCATAGCGCAGGGCACGGTAGGCCTTGATCTCCGGCCCGCGCGGCAATTGGGCGCGGCGCAGCGGCATGTGCTCGTACCACGCCTGGAACGCGGCCTGCTTGCGCAGGGCGAAGACCTCCGGCGGCACGGCGGGGCGGTTGGGGTTGCCGCCATCGTCCTGGCTGAAGGGACCGGCCCAGTTGTTCTGCACCTCGTGGTCGTCGAAGGAGGGCAGGAAGGGATGTGCCGCATGCGCCGCCGCGAGATCCGGGTCGAGCTTATACAGCGCGTAGCGGGCGCGGTACTCGTCCAGCGACAGTGGCTCTGGCCCGTTATGCGGGCGGATGGCGCTGGCGCTGCGGCCGGATTCATAGATGTAGTCGCCGTAGTGGAAGACGAAGTCGAGGTCCTCTTCCTCCGCCACATGGCGCCAAGCGGTGTAGAGCCCGTGCTGGTAGTTCTGGCAGCCCGCATTGACGAAGCGCAGCCGCGCCGGGGCGGCATCCACAGCCGGCGCGGTGCGGGTGCGCCCGGTGGGCGAAAGCCATTCCCCCAGGCGGAAGCGGTAGAAATACGGGCGGCCGGGTCGCAGCCCACCAACCTCGGCGTGCACGGCATGGGCCAGCTCGGGCCGCGCCAGTTCCTCGCCCGTCGCGGCGAGGGTGGTGAAGCCGGGGTCTTCCGCCACCTCCCAGCGCACCGGGATGGCGACGCGTGGCATGCCTCCGCCCGCCAGCGGCTCCGGCGCCAGCCGGGTCCAGAGCACCATGCCATCGGGCCAGGGATCGCCGGAGGCCACGCCCAGGGTGAAGGGGTCGCGCGGCAGGGCCGGCGCGGCCAGGGCGTGGCGGGCGGAGGGCGGCTGCAAGGCGGCCAGGGCCGCCATGCCAAGCCCGCCGCGCAACAGGCTACGGCGGGAGAGTTCCAGGATATGGCGGGCGGTGCTGTCCATGCCGCCCATCCTGCCATGCTTCAGCCTGACAGGGGATGAAGCGCAGATGAAGTCCTGCTCAGCGGCCGCGCGTCACCAGCCGGCCGGGCTTGGCGCCCGTCGCCTTGCCCTCGGCGAAGGAAACCACGCCATTGGCCCAGACCTGCTCAATGCCCAGGCTCATCTGCACCGGGTTCTCGAAGGTGGCGTTGTCGATGACGGTGTTGGGGTCGAACAGCACGAGATCGGCATAGGCGCCCTCGCGGATCACGCCACGGTCCACCATGCCGAAGACCTGGGCGCAGCGGCCGGTCATCTTGTGCACCGCCGTCTCCATGTCGAAGAGGCCAAGCTGGCGAGAATAGAAGCCCAGCACGCGCGGAAAGGTGCCCCAGAGGCGCGGATGCGGCTTGGCGTCATGCGGCAGGCCGTCAGAGCCGATCATGGAAAGCGGATGGCGCATGATGCGGCGCACATCCTCCTCGTCCATCTGGAAGGTCACGGCGCCGGCGGGCAGCAGCCGCTCGGCCGCGCCGCGCATGTCGGTGTTCCAGCCGCGCGCGATCTCGGACAGGTCGCGCCCCGCCATTTCCGGGTAAGGCACGGACCAGCTGATCAGCACGCGGGTATCCGCCCGCACCTTCTCCGGCATCAGCACGGTGGAGCCGGCGGGATAGGGATACATGTCGAAGGCCACTTCCTGCATGGAAGCGGCGGCCTCGATCAGCGCCAGGGTCTGCACGCTGCGGCCGTAATTCTCCGGCATCGAGCACTTGTGATGGCTGATATGGACCGGCAGGCCCAGCCGCGTGCCGATGCGCAGCGTCTCCTCGATCGAGGCCAGGACATGGTCGGCCTCGTCGCGCATGTGGCTGGTGTAGAGGCCGTTGGTGGTCTTCAGCGCCTCACCGACCGCGATCACCTCCTCGGTCGTCGCCGCCTTGTTCAGCGGATAATAAAGGCCGGTGGAGAAGCCCGAGGCGCCCTCGGCCAGGGACTGCTTCAGCCGCGCGTGCATGCGGTGGATCTCGCTATCCTTGGCCGGGCGGTGCACGTCGCCCTCCATCGCCTCCACCCGCAGCGTCTGGTGTCCGACCAGGGCATAGGTGTTCACCTCGCTGCCCTGCTTCTTCAGCGCATCGGCATAGTCGCCGAAGCTGTCGAAGGTCCACCACTGCTCATCGCCCAGCAGGTCCAGCGGCGCCGGCGGCCGCTTGGTGGTATGGCGCATGGGCGCGAGGCTGATGCCGCAATTGCCCACCACCACGGTCGTCACGCCCTGGCTGATCTTGCAGAGCGTGCAGGCCGGGCCGCAGAGCACCGCGCGGTCGTCATGCGTATGCGCGTCGATGAAGCCGGGCGCGAGGGCCTTGCCGGTGGCGATGATCTCGCGGTCCGCGCTGGCGCCGCCGAGGTCGCCGACCGCCACGATACGGTCGCCGGTGACGCCGACATCGCCGAGGCGCCGGGGCGCGCCGGTTCCATCGAAGATCGTGGCATCGCGGATGATGATGTCGCAGCGCAGCGCCATGGCAGGCAGTCCTCAGGTCACACAGGAGGCGCGGATCATGCATCGGGTATGCCGGTTGATCCAGCCATCCCGCTACGATCAGGCCGCCTTGCGCGGATTGCGCATCTCTCCCCTGCCCCCTAGCCTGCCGCCGCTACAGAGAGCGGGAAGCCTGCCCCATGACCGACGCCACGCCCCCCACCGCCACGCGGGAAACGATCACGCTGGAAGGGCTGAAGGCCCCCGCCAGCATCGTGGTGGACCGCTGGGGCGTGCCGCACCTGCGCGCGGAATCCGAGGCCGACCTCTGGTTCATCCAGGGCTTCAACGCGGCGCGGGACCGGCTGTGGCAGATCGACCTCTGGCGCAAGCGCGGCCTGGGGCTGCTGGCGGCCGACTTCGGCCCCGGCTACCTGGCGCAGGACCGCGCCGCGCGGCTCTTCCTGTATCGCGGCGATATGGACGCCGAATTCGCCGCCTATGCGCCGGATGCGCGCGTCATCTGCGGCGCCTTCGCCGCCGGCATCAATGCCTATGTCGATCTTTGCGAGCGGGAGCCCGGGCGCCTGCCGCCCGAGTTCACGCAGATGGGCACGAAGCCCGCGCATTGGGCCGCCGACGACGTGGTGCGCATCCGCACCCATACCCTGACGCGCAACGCGCTCTCCGAAGTCATCCGCGCCGCCGTGCTGGCGCGCGCCGACCTCGCCACCGACCTGCTGCGCAAGGATATCGAGCCGATGCGCGAGCCGACCCGGCCGGAAGACCTGGACCTCGGCAGCCTGGAAACCGCCTGCCTCGATATCTTCAAGCTCGCCACCGCGGCGGTGACCTTCAGCCCGGAGCGCCTCGCTGCGCCGCTGGAGGACTGGCGCCGCTGGGCCCAGGTGGCGGATAGCGGCGAAGTGATGCGCAAGGCCGAGATGGAAGGCTCCAACAACTGGGCCGTGCATGGCAGCCGCACCGAAAGTGGCCGCCCCATCCTGGCCAGCGACCCGCACCGCGCCCATGCAGCGCCGGGCCTGCGCTACATCGTCCATCTGGAAGCGCCGGGCTTCAACGCCATCGGCGCCGGCGAGCCGGCGGTGCCGGGCATCTCCATCGGCCATAACGGCACGGCGGCCTTTGCCCTGACCATCCATGGTGCCGACCAGGAAGATGTCATGGTCTACGAGACCATCGGCGATGGCAGCAGCTATCGCTACGGCGACGGCTATGAGCCGATGATCGAGGAAATGGCCGAATTCACCGTGAAGGGGCATGAGACGCAGAGCCTGCCGCTGCGCTTCACCCGCCACGGCCCCATCATCGCCGAGGCGCCGGGCCGCGCCGTCGCCGTCCGCACCGTCTGGTCGCTGCCGGGCTCCGCGCCTTACCTGCGCAGCCTCACCGGCATGCGCGCCACGACGCTGGAGGATTACCAGGAGGCGATGCGCGGCTGGGGCACGCCCTCGGTCAACCAGGTCTACGCCGATACCTCCGGCACCATCGCCTGGATGCCCGCCGGCTACGCGCCGCAGCGCCCCAACTGGGATGGCCTGCTGCCCATGCCGGGCGATGGCCGCTACGAATGGTCCGGCCTGCTGGACCCGGCGGAATACCCCACCATCGTCAATCCGCCGGAAGGCTTCGTCGCCTCCGCCAATGAGCAGAACCTGCCGGCGGATTGGCCGCACGAGCAGAAGATGTTCGGCTTCGAGTGGACCGAGGCTTCCCGCGCCCGCCGCATCCGCGAGGTGCTGGGGCGGATCGGCATCAACGAGCAGCCGCTGCACCGCGTGGAGGATTCGGCGGCGCTGCAGACGGATGTTCTGTCCATCCCCGCGCGGCGGCTTTGCGCGCTGCTGCTGCGCCTGCCGCGCAGCGGTGCGGCGCCGGAACTCTGGGCGGCGCTGACACTGCTGGAGGAATGGGACCACCAGTTGCGCGCCAACAGCGCCGCCGCCGCGCTCTTCGAGGTCTTCCTGGCGAAGTTCCTGAAGCCGCGGATGCTGGAGGCGCTGGTGCCCGATGCCTCGCTGCGCCCGCTGCTGCTGCCGCAGGACAATGAAGTGCTGCTGCGCGTGCTGGAGCAGCCCGACAACCGCTTCGGCACCGACCCGGCGGCGGGGCGCGATGCGCTGCTGGCAAGCTGCCTGACCGATGCCTTCCGTGATTGCGAGAAGCGGATGGGCGCCTCCCCCTCCGGCTGGGAATGGGGCAAGCTGCACCACGGTTATTTCCAGCATGCGCTTTCCGGCCTGCCGGATGCGCCCGCGCATCTGGATGTCGGGCCGTTGCCGGTGGGTGGCAGCGCCTCGACGCCGATGCATACGGGCTACCGCCCCAGCGACTTCCGCGCCATGTACGGCGCCTCCGTGCGGCTGGTGATGGATGTCGGCGAGTGGGACAAGAGCATCGCCATCAATGCGCCGGGCCAGTCGGGCGACCCGCGCTCCCCGCACTATGCGGACCTGGCGCCGAGCTGGTCGCGCGGCGCCTATGTGCCGCTGCTGTATTCGCGCGACGCGGTAGATGCGATGGAGATGCAGCGGATCGAACTGATCCCCGGCTGACCAGCCAAACCGGCGGGGAAAGGAGGAGCGGATGACGATCTTTCTTTGCAAGGCCTGCGGCACCTCCTACCCGGATGCGCCGCACCCCCCCGCCCATTGCCCCATCTGCGAGGATGAGCGGCAATATGTTCCCGCCAGCGGCCAGGCCTGGATCTCGCGTGAGGCATTGGCCGAGGGGCATGTGAATGCCTGGCGCCAGCACGAGCCCGGCCTGCTGAGCGTGCAGACCATGCCCGCCTTCGCCATCAACCAGCGCGCCTTCCTGCTGCGCACGCCCGCCGGGAATATCCTGTGGGACTGCATCGCGTTGCTGGATGACGCGACAAAGGAACTGGTGCGTGGCCTGGGCGGGGTGAGGGCCATCGCCATCTCCCACCCGCATTACTACACCACGATGCAGGACTGGGCCGCTGCCTTCGGCGCCACGGTCCACCTGCATGCCGCCGACCGTGAATGGGTGATGCGTCCCGATCCCGCCATCCACTTCTGGGACGGCGAGACGCTGGAAATCCTGCCCGGCGTTACGCTGATCCGCGCCGGCGGGCATTTCGCCGGCGGCACCGTGCTGCACTGGGCTGGCACCGAGGATGGCGCGGGCGCGCTGCTGCCGGGCGACATTGTGCAGGTGGCGCCAGGCGCGCGCCGCGTTTCCTTCATGTGGAGCTACCCCAACATGATGCCCCTGCCCGCCACCGAGATCCGCCGCGTGGCGGCGCGGCTGGCACCCTGGCGCTACAGCCGCATCTACGGCGCCTTCAAGGGGCAGGAGGTCCTGGCGGATGGGCCGGAGATCGTGGCCCGCTCCGCCGCCCGGTATATCGAGCTGCTGGGCTAGGGAGCGGCCTTCACCACTCGATCGGCCGCCAGAGCGACACCGGCGGCGATTCCTTGGCGCGGATCGCCGCCTGCAATTCCGTTTCCAGGGCCGAGAGGAAACGGGACTTGTCGGAACCCTGCATCGGCGCCGGGCCGCGCGTGGTGGCGCCGGTGGAGCGCAGGTGCTCCGCCACCGCCCGCCCGGCCAGGGCGCCGCCGATATTGTCGGTGGTCCAGACCGTGCCGTTATGCTTCAGCGCCCGCGCGCCCTTGGCCAGGCAGCGGGAAGCGAGCGGGATATCGGCGGTGACGCAGACATCATGCTCGGCGATATGCTCGGCGATCCAGTCATCCGCGATATCGGCGCCTTCGGACACGATGACGCGCTTCACCCAGTCCACCTCCGGCAGGCGGATGCCGCGCGCCCCGTTGCTGACCACATGCACGATGAGGCCGAGGCGCTCCGCGACGCGGAACACCTCGTCCCGCACCGGGCAGGCATCGGCGTCGATGTAGACTTCAGGCTTCAACCGGCCACATCCGCCAGCCAGCGGGTGACCACGGCGCAGGCGGCGGAGAAATCCTCCATCCGCATCGCCTCATGCGGGTTGTGGCTGCCATTCTGGTTGCGCACGAAGAGCATGCCGGCCGGGATACCCGCCGCCGCGAAGGCCGCCGCGTCATGCCCGCCGCCGGAAGCCATCTCCGTGTGCCGCACGCCGATGGCTTCCGCCGCGCGCGCCAGCCCGGCCCGCACCCCGGCATCCATGGGAGAGGCGGTGGAGCCCGTCTCCGGACCCAGGTCGAACGTCACGCCGCGCCGCGCCTCGATCTCCGGCACCAGCACGGCGAGCCGCGCGAAGATGGCATCGACGCTGGCCGGGTTCACGCTGCGCACGTCCAGCATGAAGGTGGCCTCGCCCGCGATCTTGGTGAAGCCGGCTTCCTCGGTGGTGGCCATGGTGCAGAAGGTGCAGACCAGCTTGTGGCCATGCGCTTCCAGCAGCGCCCATTCCTCGTCCAGGCCCAGCGCCAGTTCCGCCAGGGCGATGGCGGCGTCACGGCGGTAGCGGCGCGGGGTGCCACCAGAATGGTTGTATTCGCCCAGCACCCGCCCCTGCCGCAGGCGGCGGGAACCGGGGATGCCGGTGACAACCGCCACAGGGATTTCCTCGGCGTCCAGCACCGGGCCCTGTTCGATATGCACTTCGAGGAAGGCGGCGGTGTTGTCCGGCGTCACCACCTTCTCGCCACGCACGGCGAAATCGGGGTCGAAGCCCTCTTCCCGCATGTGGTCGGCGAGGCTGCGGCCGGTGTCCTGCCGCTTCACCTCCAGCTCGGCGGCCTTCAGCATGCCCAGCGCGCCACGGCTGCCGGGATAGGAGGTGGGGAACCAGGCCCCCGCCTCTTCCGCCCGCGTCGCCATGACGGTGATGTCGCGGCTGGGGCGGAAGCCGGCGCGCTTCAGCCCGGCCACGGCGGCCAGCCCCGCCAGCACGCCGGCGGCGCCGTCGAAATTGCCGCCTTCCTTCACCGAATCCAGGTGGCTGCCCAGCAGCACCTTCTTCGCCGCCCGGTCGGTGCCGGGCAGCGTCATGTAGAGGTTGCCGACCGGGTCGGCCTGCACGTCCAGCCCCAGCGCCTCGGCTTCCCGCCGCGCCAGGTCATGCGCCATCCGCTCCCCGGCGCCATAGGCGTCACGGGTGACGCCCAGGCCGTCGGTGCTGTTGGCACGCAGCTCATCGAACAACCGCGACGCCAGATCCATGTCCGGCGTCAGGTTGCTGCGGAGAGTCTCAGACACAGCCAACAACCCCGCCATCGATCAGGTGGATGCGGCCGGTCGTATAGGCGGCGCGGTCGGAGGCCAGGAAGGCGCCCATGGGGCCGAACTCGGCGGGCTCGCCATAGCGGCCGGCCGGGATGGTCTTGCTGCGGGCCTCGATGATGTCCTCGGCCGTCTTGCCGGCCTTCTGCGCCGCGCCGGCCGCCAGCTCGATGCTGCGGTTGGTGCGGATGGCGCCGGGGGCCAGGATATTGCAGGTCACGCCCTCGCCCGCCACTTCGGCGGCCAGGGTCTTGTTCCAGCCCACGATGGCGGCGCGCAGGGTGTTGGACAGCGCCAGGTTCGGCAGCGGCTGCACCATGCCGGAGGAACCGATGGCGATGACGCGGCCCCACTTCTGCGCCCGCATGGCCGGCAGCACCCGCGTCGCAACTCGGATGGGGGAGAGCACGATGCGCTGGAACCAGGTGGTCAGGTCTTCCTGCTTGATGTCGGCGGCCGTGCACTGCGGCGGGCCACCGTGGTTGAGCACCACAATGTCGATGCCGCCCAGCTCGGCCGCGGCCTTGTCCACCAGCGCGTCCATCTGCTCGCCATAGGCGACATCGGCGGGGATGCCGACAGCCTTGGAAGCACCCAGCGCCTTCAGCTCGGCCGCCACCTTGTCCAGGCTCGCCTGTTCGCGGCCCGAGACGGCAATGGCCACGCCCTCGGCGGCCAGCGCATCGGCCACCGAGCGGCCCAGGCCCTTCGAGCCACCCATCACCAGGGCGCGACGCCCCTTGAGACCAAGATCCATCTGCTTTTCTCCCGCAAGCACAGCCGTGCGATTCCGCGCGGACGGTGAACGCAACGCGGGGTGAAGGCAAGCCCACCCCCCTTGGCGGCGGCGGCGCCCGCCCGCAAGCTGGCCACCGAACCGCGCCATGCCAGGGAGGCCGAACACCGATGTCCAAGCCGCTGCTGCTGCTGACCCGCCATTTTCCCCCGGCGGTGGAAGCCCGCGCCGCCCGCGACTACGCCACCATCCCCAATGCCGCCGATACGCCGATGACGGGGCCTGAGATCGTTGCCGCCGCACGGCAGGCCGAGCCCGCCGGCATCCTCTGCGCCGCCGGGGATGCGCTGAATGCCGAGACCATCGCGGCATTGCCGGAGAGCGTGCGGATCATCGCCACCTTCAGCGCCGGCACGGACCATATCGACCTAGGGGCGGCGGCGGCGCGCGGCATCCCGGTGGCGAATACGCCGGACGTGCTGAGCGTCGCCACCGCCGAAATCGCCATGCTGCTGATCCTTTCCGCCGCCCGCCGCGGTGGCGAGGCCGAGCGGATGGTGCGGGCCCGCCAATGGACCGGCTGGGCGCCGACGCAGCTCATGGGCGTGACGCTGGAAGGCAAGGTGCTGGGCATCCTCGGCATGGGCCGCATCGGACAGGCCCTGGCGCGCATGGCGCGTGGCTTCGGCATGGAGATCCATTACCGCAACCGCCGCCCATTGCCGGAGGCTGAGGCGCAGGGTGCCACCTATCACGACAGCGACGAGAGCTTCCTCGGCGCCATCGACGTGCTGTCCATGCATATCCCCGGCGGCGCGGCCACGCGGCATTGGCTGGACGCGCGGCGCATCGCCCTGCTGCGCCCCGGCGCCATCGTGGTGAATACCGGGCGCGGCTCCACGGTGGATGACTCGGCGCTCTGCGCGGCGCTGGAAAGCGGGCATCTGCGCGCGGCCGGGCTCGATGTCTTCGACGGCGAGCCACGGATCTTCGAAGGCTACCACAGCGCCCCCAATGTCGTGCTGTTACCCCATCTGGGCAGTGCCACGGTGGAGACGCGCGATGCCATGGGCTTCCGTGCCCTGGACAATGTCGATGCCGTGCTGTTGCGCGGCGAGGCACCGCCTTATCCGGCCACAACATAGTGGATTATCTTATTTCACTATAAATTACCGATTAAACTATTTACCGGCGTATCGGAATCGTTAATCCTGTCACCGGCTTGGTGACAGGAAGCGGCCCATGTCCGATCCGATCCGCATTTTCATCCGGCCCTGGAAAACGGGACGCAGACGATGTCGGCGGCACTGAACCGACCTCTCCTTCCGTTCTGCCGACAAGAGGCCTTGCCATGACCGATATCGTGATCCGGCGCCGCGCCACGCTACTGGCCGCCGCCGGAATTCTCGCCGCCCCCGCCATCCTGCGCGCGCAATCCCTGCCCGTGCTGCGCGTGGGCAACCAGAAAGGCGGCATCCGCTCCCTGCTGGAGGCTTCCGGGCAGGCGCGCGACCTGCCCTTCCGCATCGAGTGGAGCGAGTTCCCCGCCGCCGCACCCTTGCTGGAGGCCCTGAATGCCGGCGCTCTGGATGTGGGCAGCCAGGGCGACCTCGCCTTCCTCGGCGTCTATGCCAATGGGGCGCCGATCCGCGCCGTCGGCGCCACGCGGGCCGAGGCGCGCAGCCAGGCCATCCTGGTGCCCGGCGACAGCCCGATCCGCAGCCTGGCGGACCTGCGCGGCCGCAAGGTGGCCGCCAACCGCGGCGGCTGGGGCCAGTACCTCGTCCGCGCGGCGCTGAAGGATGCCGGCATCGACCCCGCCGAGGTGACACAGGCGGCGCTTGGGCCGATGGATGCGGCGCTGGCCTTCCGCTCCGGCTCAGTCGATGCCTGGGCGATCTGGGAACCTTATGTGGCCATTGAGGTGGAAAGCTTCGGCGCCCGCGTGCTGCGCGACGGCACAGGGCTAACGCCTACCGTCAGCCTGACCTCGGTGCATGTGGACACGCTGAAGGACAAGCGGCCGCTGTTGCAGGAATTCCTGGTGCGGCAGCAGCGCGGCTGGGACTGGGCGCGGGGGAATGTCCCCGCCTTCGCCCGCAGCACCTCGGCTCTCACCCGCATTCCGGAGCCGCTGCTGCGCCGCGCTTACGAGAACCAGGCCACCAAGGCTGTCCCGGTGGATGCGGCCCTGGTGGCGGAACTGCAGCAGGCCAGCGATCAGGCCGTGCAGTTCGGGGTGCTCTCCCGCGCCATCTCGGTGGCAGAAGCCTTCGATACCAGCTTCACCCTGGCCGCCCGCTAACCGGCACCCAGGCGTCGATCAGCTTTTCGGCATTGGCGGCGGCGGCACCGGCCGGCCCGCCATCGCCGAAGATCTGACCGGAAACAAAGACACCCTCCATCAACAGCAGCAGGCCGTCGCCCAGCGCCGCCGGGTCGGTGGCGCCCATGGCGGCCGCCATCTCGCGGAGCGTGGCGCGGAGCTGCCGCTTATGGGCTTCGCTGACCAGGCGGGCGGGATGACCGGCCTCGGGGTACTCGACGGCGGCATTGGTCAGGCCGCAGCCACGATAGCCATCCCGCATCGCGCGTTCCCCGACCCCGCGCAGGAAGGCCAGGATCTGGGCCCGCGGGTCGCCAGGATGGGCCGCCCGCGCCGCATCGAAGCGCCCCCAGAAGGCATCGCAGTAATCGCGCAGGTAGGTTGCCGCCAATTCGTCCTTGGAGGAAAAGGCGCGGTACAGGCTGGGCTTGGTGACGCCGGCGCGATGGACGATCTCGTCCACCCCCACCGCCCTGATGCCGGCCCGGTAGAAAAGCTCGGCCGCGGTCTGGCGGATGCGGGCGGCGGCGCTGGGCTTGGCGGTCGTGCTCATGTGTGCGGATCGGCCTTGACGATGTTACCGATCGGTACGTACTCTGCGATTCAGCAACGTACCGGTTAGTAACATGCATATAGTCCAGCGTAGGCCTTTTGGCCAGAAATACGCCTTCGTGGTCGTGGGCGTGATCTTCCTGGCACTGCTCGCGGCCGCCGGCCTGCGCGCCACGCCGGGCGTGCTGATCCTGCCGCTGGAGGAAGCCTTCGGCTGGGGCCGCGCCACCACCGCGCTCTCCGCCGGCATCGGCATCTTCCTCTACGGCATGGTGGGGCCTTTCGCGGCGGCGCTGATGACCACCTTCGGGCTGCGCCGCACGCTGCTCTGCGCCCTGGCGCTGATGGCGGCCTCCACCGCCGCCAGCAGCTTCATGACCCAGCCCTGGCACCTGATCCTGAGCTGGGGCGTGTTTTCCGGCATCGGCAGCGGCGCGGTAGCCATTGTGCTGGGCGCCACCATCACCAACCGCTGGTTCTCCACACATCGCGGCCTGATCATGGGCGTGCTGACCGCCAGCACCGCCACGGGCAGCCTGATCTTCCTGCCCATCCTGGCCTCCCTGGCCGAGGCCGGTGGCTGGCGCCCGGTGGTGCTGACCGTGTCGGCCGTGGTGGCCGCCGTGATCCCGCTGGTCTGGTGGCTGGTGCCGGAGAAGCCGGCCTCGGTGGGGCTGGTGCCCTATGGCGCCCCTCCGGGCTTCGTGCCGCCGCCGCCGCCCACCGGGCTGCTCTCGATCACCTTCGGCAGCCTAAAGCGCGCCGCGCGCACCCGCGCCTTCTGGTACCTCTTCGCCACCTTCTGGGTCTGCGGCTTCACCACCAACGGGCTGGTGGGCACGCATCTCATCGCGCTCTGCGGCGACATGGGCATCCCGGAGGTGCGGGCGGCCGGGCTGCTGGCGCTGATGGGCATCTTCGACCTCGTCGGCACCACCCTCTCCGGCTGGCTGACCGACCGCTACGACCCGCGCAAGCTGCTGTTCCTGTATTACGGGCTGCGCGGCCTGTCCCTCATCTACCTGCCTTACTCCGATTTCTCGCTCTACAGCCTTTCCATCTTCGCGGTCTTCTACGGGCTGGACTGGATCGCCACCGTGCCGCCGACGCTGCGGCTGGCCACCGATGCCTTCGGGGAACGCGATGCCCCCATCGTCTTCGGCTGGATCGCCGCTGGCCACCAGATCGGCGCCGCCAGCGCCGCCTTCCTGGGCGGGCTGCTGCGCGACACCCAGGGCGACTACCTGACCATGTTCGTGCTGGCGGGCGTGACGGGACTCGTGGCGGCCGGCATCTCCCTGGCCATCCGGCGGGAGCCGGTGGCGGCCGTGCCGGTCAGCGCATAGACGGCGTGGCGGCGGGCGGCTGGACAGGCCCCGCCGCCCTGCCCACCATGGCCCTCGCTCCCCGCTGAAAGATAGCCCGCCATGATGTTCGACTTCGCCACCACCTCGCCCAACAACCGCTACAAGCTGCTGACGGCGACAGTGGTGCCGCGCCCCATCGCCTGGGTGGTGACGCAGGACGCGCAGGGCGGCATCAACATGGCGCCCTTCTCCTTCTTCAACGCCTTTTCCAGCAATCCGCCGGTGCTGGGCGTCTCCATCGGCGGGCCGCATACGGATAAGGACACCCTGGCCAATATCAGGGCCACCGGGCAGTTCGTGGTCTGCCTGGTGCCGGAATCGGCGGTGCATGCCATGAACATCACCGCCATCGACCTGCCGCCCGAGGTGGATGAGATGGCGGAAGCCAAGCTCACCCCGGTGCCGAGCAGCCTGGTCAAGCCGCCCCGCGTCGCCGAAAGCCCCGTGGCCTTTGAATGCGAGACGCATCAACTGGTGCCGCTCGGCGGCAATACCCTGGTGCTGGGCACCATCCTGGCCGCGCATGTGCAGGACGACTGCGTGCTGGACGCGGCGAAATGCTACGTGGACACGCCGAGGCTCGGGCTGATCGGCCGCATGCATGGCGGCGGCGGCTATGCCCGCACCACCGACATCATCAACGTGCCGCGCATTCCGCTGGCGGATTGGCAGGCGCGCGACAAGGGCTGAAAACGCCGATGGCGGCAGGCGCTTTCCGCACCCGCCGCCATCGCATCGTGGAAGGCTTTGGCCTCAGTTGCCGCCGGCGACAGCCCGCAGGCGCGGCGACTTCTTGGCCTCGATCAGCTCCTGGTACAGGTCCACATAGTCCTGCGCCATGCGGCGGGCGGTGAAGCGCTCGTCGAAGCGCTGGCGCACGCGGGCGCGGTCCAGTTCCGGCAGGCGCTTCAGGGCGGCCAGCGCCTCTTCCTCGGTCTCGACGATGAAGCCGGTCAGGCCGTCCTCCATCACCTCGGGCACCGAACCGTGGCGGAAGGCGATGACCGGCGTGCCGCAGGCCATGCTCTCGATCATCACCAGGCCGAACGGCTCGGGCCAGCGGATCGGGAAGAGCAGCGCGTGGGCGCCGGAGAGGAATTCCGGCTTCTGGTCGTCGTTGATCTCGCCAATGAATTCGACATCGCCGATGGAGAGCAGTGGCTTGATCTCGCTGTCGAAATAGGCCTTGTCCGCATTGTCGACCTTGGCGGCGACCTTCAGCTTCATGCCGGCGGCGGCGGCGATGCGGATGGCGCGGTCCAGCCCCTTTTCCGGCGAGACGCGGCCCAGGAAGGCAAGATAGTCGCGCTTCACGTCCAGCGGCTTCAGGCGCTCAGCCGGCATGCCGTGCAGGATGGTGCGCGCCCAGTTCAGCTGCGGGATCGGCAGCCGCTGGTGGTCGGAGATCGAGACAAAAGGCGTATGGGCATAGGTGCCATAGATCTCGCCGAACTCGGGCAGGTCCAGGCGGCCGTGCAGCGTGGTCAGGAAGGGCGTGTTCTGGCGGTCCAGCAGGCCCAGCGGAAAATAGTCGATGTGGGAATGGATGACGTCGAACTCGCCGGCGCGGCGGCCAACCGTTTCCACCATGCGCATGTAATGCGCCACCCAGTCCTTCACCGTCGGGTCCAGGCGCAGGGCCTCCGGCCGCATGGCGGCCAGCTTCGCGCTGGTGACCGAGTCGCCGCTGGCGAAAAGGGTCACCTCATGGCCCATCGCGACCAGTTCCTCGGTCAGCGAATGCACCACCCGCTCGGTGCCGCCGTAAAGCTTCGGCGGAACGGCCTCGAACAGCGGAGCGATTTGCGCGATACGCATGAAACATTCCTTCCCACGGCCCGCCGAAGTCACGGGTCGCATGAACTACGACGATACTGGAAATGGGCGCGGCCCTCTGGCCAGCCCTCAAGAGCTCCCGTACCCAATTGCAACATAGAAACCGAATATGGCGGAATATAGGCTCGGTTCTGACCTGATCCGGGCGCCCACGCCTTTAAAATTGCCGTAGCCCGGCGCAATTCCGCCCAAATTGCACCTGCCAATCACCCCGTCATCACTTCGACAGGGCGCATCCCATGTCCCGCCTCATCGTCGTCTCCAACCGCGTCGCCCCGATCACGGAGGGCGAGCCCACCGCCGGCGGCCTGGCCGCGGGTGTCATGGACGCGCTGCGCCAGAAGGGCGGCCGCTGGTTCGGCTGGAGCGGGCAGGTTGTGCCCGACATGGTCACCCCGCCCCTGCCGGTGGTCGAGCAGCGCTCCGGCCCCATCAGCCTCTACACCACCGACCTGAACCAGCGGGACTACGACACCTATTACCGCGGCTTCGCCAATGGCACGCTGTGGCCGGTCTTCCACTACCAGGCGGAACTGGCCCGCTTCGATTGGGTGGATTTCGAGGGCTACCGCCGCGTCAATGGCCGCTTCGCCGAGGCCATCGGCGCCTTCATGACACCCGAGGACGTGGTCTGGGTGCATGACTACCACCTGCTCTGCCTCGCCGAGGCCCTGCGGGAACGCGGCGCGCGCAACCGGATCGGGCTGTTCCTGCACACGCCCTTCCCCGCCCCCGCGGTCATGATGAATGTGCCCGCGCATGCCGAGTTGCTGGCCGCCATGTGCCAGTACGACCTGATCGGCTTCCAGACCGAATCGGACCGCCTGGCCTTCGCGGATTACGTGCTGCGGGAAATGGGCGGCGAGGCGCGCGCCGATGGCGTGCTGGCCGTGGCCGGCCGCATCATCCGCACCGGCGTCTATCCCATCGGCGTGCATGTGGACATGCTGCGCGCGGAAGCCGAGGCCGCCGCCGACAGCCCGCAGATGCAGGCGCTGCGGGCCTCCCTGAACGGCCGCGCGCTGGTGATGAGCGTGGACCGGCTGGATTATTCCAAGGGCCTGCCGCAGCGCTTCGCCGCCTATGAGCGCTTCCTGGCCGAGAATGCCGGCTGGCACCGGCAGGTAGAATTCGCGCAGATCGCGGTGCCCTCCCGTTCCGATGTGCATGCCTATCAGGAGATCCGGCGGCAGCTGGAGGGCGAGGCCGGGCGCATCAACGGCCGCTTCGCCGAGCTGGACTGGACGCCGCTTCGCTACCTCAACCGCTCCTTCGCGCGGCGGGACCTGATGCCGCTCTATGCCGCCGCCGCCGTCGGGCTGGTGACGCCGCTGCGGGATGGCATGAACCTGGTGGCCAAGGAGTTCATCGCCGCCCAGGACCCCGAAGACCCCGGCGTGCTGGTGCTCTCCCGCTTCGCGGGCGCGGCGCGGGAGTTGGATGCCGCCCTGCTGGTGAACCCGCATGACGAGCGCGCCATGGCCGCCGCCCTGGCCCGGGCGCTCGCCATGCCCTTGCAGGAGCGGCGGGAGCGCCATGGGGCCATGATGGCGGTGATGCGCCGCAACAGCCTGGAACGCTGGCGCGACCGCTTCGAGCAGGACCTGCGCACCCCGGCGGCGCTGGACAGCGTCGCCTAGCGGAAGAGGTAATCGGCCGGCAGGCCCAGCCGCAGGCAGGCCTGCACCGGGGCGGCGGAGGGCAGCAGCAGCCGGTCCGCCGCCGCGCAGGCCCGCCGCACCAGCGGGCGCTCCCATGGGCGCAGGCCCAGTTCCGGGCCAAGACCAAGGCGGCCGCGGACCCAGTCCGGCGTGGCCTCCACCGCCGCGCGCACCAGCAGCGCCTGGAAGGGCCGCAGCGCCGCCGGCAGCGCCGGGGCATGGCGCATCAGGTCCAGGAATTCGAAGACGATGGGCGAAGGCTCCAGCCGTTCCGCCATCGCGGCAAAGAGCGCCTGCCGCTCGGCTTCCGAACCCGGGGCATCGGTGGCGCCGTAGAGCCGCGCGGCGGGCAGCGCCTCGGCATAGAGCCGGTCCATCTCCTCCCCTGCCAATGGCCGGAGGTAGCGGTGATAGGCTTCCGCGAAGCCGAAGGTGGCAGTGACCTGCACCCAGTTCAGCAAGGCCGGATCATTGGCGCGATAGGATTGGCCGGCAGGGGTCTGGCCGGTGACACGGTCATGCGCCCGCACCACGCCCGCGATCATCGCCTCCGCCTGGCTGCGGGCGCCGTAGACGGTGACCATGGCGGCAAGGCCCGTGCGCTGTAGCCGCCGCACCGGCGCGCTCCGGAAGGAGGAATGTTCCCACACTCCGCTCCGCACCCCGGGCTCCGCCAGTTCCAGGATCACCGCCGTCACGCCGCCGATGAAGAGCGAGACCGGGTTCTTGAAGACACGCCAGGAGAGTGAATCCGCCGGGATCAGCGCGGGCTCGCCGGGCGGCTGGCGGAAGTCGAAGCCGGGGCCATCCGGCGGCTGCATCAGGTCGCGGGCGCGGGTGTCGAGCCAGCGGGTCAGGACAGCAGGCAGGCGCAGCGGCGATAACAGGCGGCGCGGCTGGCCGCTTGCGCGGTGCAGAAGACGCGCATCGCTCATGGGCGCGCACCTGGAGCGGGGCAGTCACTCTCGGGCATCGCATATCTCCTCTCCGCTGGCCCGGCGCCTTTCCCTAGGGAACACGCCGAGGTCACGCTCAGGCAGGAGATGGGGAGGGACGCGCCGGCATGGCCGGGCGATCCCGCACAGTTGTGAGATCAGCTCTCGGAGGCGCGGAAGTAGCGGATCAGGTCGATCTCATCGGCCGTTGCCTTGGCTTCGGCGATGAAGGTGGAGAGCATGTCCTCAGCGAGGTCCTGCAGCACGCCCAGAGGATACTTGGCGACGATGCAGGCCATCAGGCAGAGGGCCGGCATCCGCGTATCCTCGGCGCCCTCCTGAAGAACGCGGCTGGTGATCTCCCACGCCAGATCGAGATCCGATAGCGGCGGGGCATATTGCAGGGCGCTCATCCGGGTACCTTCCTGGTCGGCCCTTTCTTAGCCGATTTCACGATCACGTGATCGTAAGTTGTCGTAAGCTTTTCCGACAAAACGATCAAGTGGTCGCCAGCACCCGATGCGATGAGCCCAAAGCACAGCCCGGGCTTCGAAGATAAGCAGGCAGCGGGAAGGTGTCAGCCTCCCCATGCGGGGCAGGCAACAGACCGGTTCCCCAGTGAGGGGAACTCATCGACAATGGTGGTGGATTTCTGCCGCTATTCTCGAACCGCGAAGCGGCGAGATGGCGTCCCCTAGGGGATTCGAACCCCTGTTACCGCCGTGAGAGGGCGGTGTCCTAGGCCTCTAGACGAAGGGGACTTCGTTGGGCGTGGCGGGCTTCTAACCGCCCTGGCGGCGCCGATCAAGGTGCCTTCTGACTGTCACGGAAGAAAATTTTCACCCGCCCCGCCAGAAGGACCCGGCATCACTCTCCCAGCCGCACCTCGCCCGTCTGGCGCAGGCTCTGCGGGTCCAGCAGCAGCACACGGCCGCCATCCGGCCGCTCCACCCAGACCGCCAAGCGGCCTTCCAGCGTGGCGATGCCGGCGATGCGGCTGCCGGCGGGCTGCCGCAGGGCCAGTTCCGTGCTAGCACCGGGCACAACACGATCATTCACCCCTTTTGCGGCCTGCCCCATGCGCTGGATGGCCAGGAACACCAGCGCCACCGTGGCTACCACGATGAGCACGCCCATGACGGACACCAGAATCTTGAGCGCGCGCACTGACACCTCCACGGAAACTGCCTTGCCGGCGGAAGCCTTCACCCTGCCCGCCAGCGCCGAGGCCGCGGGGCAGCGGGTGGACCGCTTCCTGGCGGCGGGGATAGGCACGCTCTCCCGCTCCCGCGTCAAGGCGCTGATCGAGGCCGGGCAGGTGCTGCGGGACGGCGCCCCGGTGGCCGACCCTTCCGAACCGGTACGCGCCGGCGCCACCTACAGGGTGGAGGTGCCGCCCGCCGCGCCGGCAACCCCGCAGGCGCAGGACATTCCGCTGACCATCCTCTTCGAGGACCGGCACCTGATCGTGCTGGACAAGCCGCCGGGGCTGGTGGTCCACCCTGCCCCCGGCAACCAGGACGGCACGCTGGTGAACGCCCTGCTGGCCCATGCCGGAGATGAGCTGGCGGGCATCGGAGGGGAGAAGCGGCCAGGCATCGTGCACCGGCTGGACAAGGACACGTCCGGCGTCATGGTCGTGGCCAAGACCGAGCGGGCGCATCAGGTGCTCTCCGCCACCTTCGCGAGCCGGGAGGCGCTGGAGCGGTCCTACCTCGCCCTGGCCTGGGGCGTGCCCGGCGCACCGAATGGCGAGGTGGATGCGCCGATCGGCCGCCACCCGACCGACCGCAAGCGCATGGCCGTGGTCACCCGCAACGGCAAGGACGCCCTTACCCGCTACAGCACCGAGCGGGCCTGGGGCACCGCCTGCGCCCTGCTGCGCTGCCGCCTCGCCACGGGGCGGACGCACCAGATCCGCGTGCATCTGGCGCATCTGGGCCATCCCATCGTGGGGGACCCCGTCTATCTCAAGCGCGTGCCTGGCAGCGCCAAGGCCCTGCCCACCCCTGCGCGCGATGCATTGCTGGCCTTCCCCCGCCAGGCATTGCATGCGGAGTCACTCGGCTTCCGGCACCCTGTTACCGGAGAAAACCTGCGCTTCACCACCCCGCTGCCGCAGGATTTCAAGCACTTGCTCGCATTGCTGGATGGTAACGGCGGGTAACCCGACTATTACAGTCGGGATTTTCTTGCGAAACCCTCCGCCCCTTGATATCGTTCTCCCAGTCGCCAACGCCGGGTGCCACACCAATGGCGCGGCCGCCGGACCCGTCCCGTCGTGACTGCGGGGCAAGTGCGGTGCGTCAGGGCCCAGCGGGGTGCGACCCGGACAGATGACCTGCTCCGGGGCTCGCCGTCACAGGGGCTCCCGGCAGGTGCAGGAGGCAGATGCAACCATGGCTTCCACTACGTCTTCGATGATTCCGATCGCCCCTGAGGGCAACCTCTCCCGCTACCTGCAGGAGATCCGCAAGTTTCCCATGCTCACGCCGGAGGAAGAATTCCGGCTGGCCAAGGCGTGGAAGGAGGCCGGTGACCAGCAGGCCGCCCATCGTCTTGTTACCTCCCACCTGCGCCTCGTCGCCAAGATCGCCATGGGCTACCGCGGCTACGGCCTGCCGGTGGGCGAGCTGATCAGCGAAGGCAATGTCGGCATGATGCAGGCGGTGCGCCGCTTCGATCCCGACCGTGGCTTCCGCCTGGCTACCTATGCCATGTGGTGGATCCGCGCCGCGATCCAAGAGTACATCCTGCATTCCTGGTCGTTGGTGAAGATGGGCACCACCGCCGCGCAGAAGAAGCTGTTCTTCAATCTGCGCCGGCTGAAGGGCCAGATGGCCGCCCTGGAAGAGGGCGACCTGAAGCCTGAGCAGGTGGAAAAGATCGCCCATGTGCTGCAGGTGCCGGAACAGGACGTGGTGTCCATGAACCGTCGCCTGGCCTCGCCGGACAACTCGCTGAACGCGCCGGTGCGCGCCGACAGCGAGGGCGAGTGGCAGGACTGGCTGGTGGATGAGAGCGAGAGCCAGGAAACCGAGATCGCGGAACGGGAGGACATGTCCAACCGCCGTGAACTGCTCGGCGAGGCGCTGAAGACGCTGAATGAGCGTGAGCGCCACATCCTGATCGAGCGCCGGCTGAAGGACGAGCCCACCACGCTGGAGGAGCTGTCCCAGCAGTACAACATCAGCCGCGAGCGCGTGCGGCAGATCGAGGTCCGTGCCTTCGAGAAGCTCCAGAAGAGCATGAAGACCCAGATCATGGAGCGTCGGCTGACGGTGGACTGATCCACCGGAACGGCGGACACAAAAAAAGGGGCTCGGCCTGCGAAGGCCGCGCCCCTTCTCTTTTTGGCGCCTCAGTCCGCGAAGGGATCGCTGACCAGGATGGTGTCGTCGCGCTCCGGGCTGGTGGAGAGCAGCGTCACCGGCGCTTCCACCAGTTCCTCGATGCGCTTCACGTACTTGATGGCATTGGCCGGCAGTTCGGCCCAGGACCGCGCGCCCTGGGTGGATTGGGACCAGCCTTCCAGCACCTCGTAGATCGGCTCGGCCTTGGCCTGGGCGCCGGCGGCGGCCGGCAGGCGCTTCACCACCTCGCCGTCGATGCGGTAGCCGGTGCAGATCTTCAGCTCGGTCAACCCGTCCAGCACGTCGAGCTTGGTCAGGGCCAGGCCCTGCACGCCGCCGACCTTCACCGCCTGGCGCACCAGGCAGGCATCGAACCAGCCGCAGCGGCGCGGACGGCCGGTGACGGTGCCGAACTCGCGGCCACGCTCGCCCAGGCGCTTGCCGACGTCGTCGAACAGCTCGGTCGGGAAAGGGCCGGAGCCGACGCGCGTCGTATAGGCCTTGGCGATGCCCAGCACGGTGCCGATCTGGTGCGGGCCGATGCCGGCACCGGCGGCGGCATTGCCGGCCACAGTGTTGGAGGAGGTCACGAAGGGATAGGTGCCGTGGTCCACGTCCAGCATCACGGCCTGCGCGCCCTCGAACATCACGCGCTTGTTGCTGTGGCGGGCCTCGTCCAGCCGCTCCCACACCGCTTCCGAGAAGGGCAGCAGCTTGGGGGCCAGGGCCAGCAGGCGGTCCAGCAGGTCCTGCTTCTCGAAGGTCTCGGCGCCGAGGCCCTTCAGCAGCGTGTTGTGGTGCAGCAGCAGCTCGTCGAGCTTGGCGGAGAGCGTCTCGGGCTCCGCCAGGTCGCAGAGGCGGATGGCGCGGCGGGCCACCTTGTCCTCATAGGCCGGGCCGATGCCACGGCCGGTGGTGCCGATCTTGCTCTCGCCACGGGCGGCCTCGCGCGCCTTGTCGATGGCGGGGTGCAGCGGCAGGATCAGCGGCGTGTTCTCGGCGATCCGCAGGTTGTGCGGGCCGACATCCAGGCCCTGCGCCCGCACCTTCTCGATCTCGGAGAGCAGCGCATCGGGGTCCAGCACCACGCCATTGCCGATGATGCCCAGCTTGCCGCGCACGATGCCGGAGGGCAGCAGGCTCAGCTTGTAGGTCTGGTTGCCCACCACCAGCGTGTGGCCGGCATTGTGACCGCCCTGGAAGCGCACGACGATATCGGCCCGGCTGGCCAGCCAGTCGACGACCTTGCCCTTGCCCTCGTCGCCCCACTGGGCGCCGATGATGGCGACATTGGCCATGGCTATGCGTTCTCCTCGATCGGCGCGGCAACGGTGCCGCGCAGGATGTGGCTGCACCGCAGGCTCTGCGGTGTGTCGCTGTCGGACAGGGCAGCCAGGGTGATGAAACCTTGCGCGCGCAGGGCGGCGGCCGCGGCGGCATCGGCGCCGCGCGGGATGAAGACGCGGGGCGGCTCCGCGGGCGGCGCCACGGCCCGGCCGACCACATCGGGGTAGAGCGTCATGCCGGTGGCAGGCTCCTCCCCGCTCATGTAGCGGCCGCCGCGCGCCAGTTCCCCGGTATTGCCGGGGCCATAGAGCGTGAAGGCGACGCCCACGTGATAATGCAGGCCACGGAACTCCACCGGGTCCAGCGTGATGCGCAGGCCGGGCGCGCGGGCACGGATGGCGGCCACGATGGCGGCGGCATTGTCGGCGATGGCGCGGGCGGCGGGCGGCAGCTCGGCGGCGGC
>NZ_JACTUZ010000240.1 GCF_014490445.1 Pseudoroseomonas ludipueritiae
CCACACCGTCAACGACCTGCGCCGGCTCGGCCTGCCGGTGCTTGGCGGCATCTCCGCGCTGAACCGCCGGCGCCATGTCGGCGCCTCGGTGGGCTTTGGCTTCGGCCTGGCGGCGCTGCTGGCCGTCTTCGGCGCCCTTTTGGCCGGGGTTCCCGGCATGGTGGTGAGAATGCTGGCATGACCATTCCCCCGCGGCAGCGCGAGCATCTGGTTGAGCGTGCGATGATGGGGGAGGCGCCTGGCCCGGTGCCGGCGCCCCCGCCTGCCGCGGCAACGCCGGCCATACCCGCCTCCGCCCTCGCCGCCGCCGGCTTGATGGCGGCTCCGGGACGCAGCCTTGCGCTGGAGGAGATGAAGCTGGTGCAGCAGCAGGTGCTGCGCGGCATCGAGGAAGCGCCAGGTGCCCATGGGCGGGTGGTGCTGGTCGCCAGCGCGCGGCCGGGAGAGGGCAAAAGCTTCATCGCCCTCAACCTCGCCGCCGCCCTGGCTTCCAACGGCGGGCGGCCCGTGGTGCTGGTGGATGCGGATGGCAGGCGCGGCGCCATCAGCGACATCCTGGGCGCCGCCTCGCCCGGGCTGCGGAACCTGACGCTGGCCCCGCAGGGCGGCATGCCACCGCTGCTGGCCACGGCGTTGGAGCGGCTGCTGTTTCTGCCCTATGGCGCCACGCCCGATGGCCAGGACTCGGCCCCGCCGCGTGGCAATGCGCTGGCCGGTGCTATCGCCCGCCTGGCGCGTGGCCTGCCTGGCCATGTGCTGGTGCTGGATACGCCGCCCATCCTCGCCACCTCGGATGCCCATGCCCTGGCGGCCGTGGCCGGACAGGTGGTGATGGTGGTGGGCGCGGAGCAGACGCGGGACGAGGAAGTGGAGGCGGCGCTGGACATGCTGGAAGCCTGCCCAAGGCTGCAACTGCTGTTGAACCGCGTGCGGCTGGCCGCCAGCGGCAGCTTCGGCGCCGATTACGGGAAGGATGGCAGCCGGGCGGCCTGATGCCGCGCGGCGGGTGCCCCAAACGAGAACCGCCGGCCTGGAACCCAGGCCGGCGGCTTCTCTGTCAGTGGCCGCTGCCCTGCGGCTGGCCTTGGGCCGTGCCGTCCGGCAGGGCATGCTGGCCCCGCCCGAAGCGGCGATGCGTCGCCTCCCGCATCCTCTGGAACACCACGTAGAGCATGGGGATCAGGAAGATGCCGATGGTGGAGGCCGCGATCATGCCCGCGAAGACGGGGGTGGACACCGCCCGCCGTGCCAGCATCGCCGCGCCGCTCGCCCAGACCAGCGGCACGAGGCCGAGGATAAAGGCGATAGAGGTCATCATCACGGCGCGGAACCGCAGCCGCGCGCCCAGCTCCGCCGCCTCGGTGATGGAATGGCCGGCCTCGCGCTGCTCCTTGGCGAACTCGATGATCAGGATGCCGTTCTTGGCCGCCAGCGCGATCAGCACGATGAGGCCGATCTGTGCATAGAGGTCCATCGCGAGGCCCGAGAGCGAGATGCCCCAGACCGCCGCCAGCACGCCCACGATCACCGAAAGCAGCACGGGGATGGGAATGACCCAGCTCTCGTAAAGCGCCACCAGGAACAGGAAGGCGAAGAGCACCGCCAGCGCCAGGATATAGGCGGTCTGTCCGGAGGCCTGCCGCTCCTGATAGGCCGTGCCCGTCCATTCGAAGGCATAGCCGGCGGGCAGCGTGTTCCGCGACACTTCCTCCATCGCCATCATCGCCGTGCCGGAAGACACGCCGGGCGCGGGGTTACCGTTGATGGTGATGGAGCGGTAGTTGTTGTAGCGCGTGATGACCTGCGGCCCGACCACCGTACGCGCGGTGGCGATGGCGCGCAGCGGCACCATCTCGCCGCGGCTGTTGCGGACCTGGATCTTCCAGAGCGCTTCCTCGTCGCGGCGATCCGCGGCCTCACCCTGCACCAGCACCTGCCAGGTGCGGCCATACAGGTTGAAGTTGTTGACGAAGGTGCTCCCCAGCGTGGCCTGCAGCGCCGAGAAGACATCCGTCATGGTGAGGCCCAGCGCCTGCGCCTTGCTGCGGTCGATATCCAGGTAAAGCGACGGCGCGCGGGCGGAGAAGGTCGAGAAGACCTGCGTCATCCGCGGGTCCTGGTTGGCCGCGCCGACCAGCGCCCCCATCACCTGGCCGATCTCCGCCGGCTCCGCGCCCTCCAGCGATTCGAGCTGGTACTCAAAGCCACCGCCGGTGGAGAGGCCGATGATCGGCGGCAGGTTGATCGGGATGATCTGCGCGTTGCGGATCTGCTGGCTCTCCATGAAGATCCGGCCGATCAGCGCCTGCACGCTATCGCCTGGGCCTGTGCGCTCGGCGAACTCCTTCAGCTGCACGAACATGGTGGCGGCGGAGGAGGAGTTGCTGCTGTCGAGCAGCGAAAGGCCGATGATGGCGATGGCGTCGCGCACCTGCGGCATCTGCTTCAGGCGGTTCTCCAGCTCCGCGACCACTTCGCTGGTGCGCGGCTGGGAAGCGCCATCGGGCAACTGGAAGGCGATGATGAAGGCGCCCTGGTCCTCGGCCGGCAGGAAGCCGCTGGGCACCTTGCTGGCGATGGTGAAAGCGCCGAAGCCGAAGACCGCCACCAGGACCAGGCCGACGAGCGACAGCCGCAGCAGCCGCCGCACCAGCGCGGCATAGCCATCACGCACATTGTCGATGCGCTTGCCCACCCAGGCCATGATGCCCCGGCGCGGCCCGGTGTGGCGCAGGAACACGCCGCAGAGCGCGGGCGAGAGCGTCAGCGCGTTGATGGCCGAGATGACCATGGCGACCGAGATGGTCACGGCGAACTGCCGGAACAGCACGCCCGAGAGGCCGGGGATGAAGGCAATCGGCACGAAGACCGACAGCAGCACCAGCGTGATGGCGATGATCGGCGCGGTGATCTGCGCCATCGCCTTCTTGGTGGCGTCGCCCGGGGAAAGGTCCGGCTCTTCCTCCATCACGCGCTCGACGTTCTCCACCACCACGATGGCGTCGTCGACAACGATGCCGATGGCCAGCACCATGGCCAGCAGTGAGACCGTATTTGCCGAATACCCCATGACCAGCAGCACCGCGAAGGTGGTGATGAGGCTAACCGGCACCGCGATGATGGGGATGATGGTGGCGCGGATATTGCCCAGGAACAGGAAGACCACCACGGCCACCAGCACGAAGGCTTCCAGCAGGGTCTTGATGACCTCGTGGATGGTGTCGGAGACGAAGATGGTGGTGTCGAAGACCGGACGCACCGTCAGGCCCTGCGGCATGCGGGTGCGCACGCGCTCCAGCGTGGCGCCCACGGCGGCGGCGGCGTTCACGGCATTGGCGCCGGGCGCCAGGTAGATGCCGATGCCGACGCCGTCCTGGCCGTTCAGGCGCGTGGTCACGTCCTGGTTCTGCGCGCCCATCTCGACGCGCGCGACATCCCGCACCCGCAGCACGGAGCCATCGGGATTGGCGCGGATGACGATGCTGCCGAACTCCTCAGGCGTGGAGAGGCGTCCCTGGGTGCGGACGTTCATCTGCACCTGCTGGTCCGCCGGCACCGGCTGCGCGCCGATGCGCCCGGCCGGCGCCTGCACGTTCTGCGAGCGGATGACGTTGACGACATCCGAAGGCGAGAGGTTCAGGCTGACCAGCCGCTGCGTGTCGAACCAGATGCGCATGGCATAGTTCTGGCGCGAGAACAGCGTGGCCGAGCCGACACCCGCGGTGCGCGAGATCTCGTCCAGGATGTTCAGCGTGGCGTAGTTGGTCAGGAACAGCGGGTCATACTCGCCCGCCTGGTCCGCGTAGAGGAACAGCACCTGCAGGATCGAGGAGGACTGCTTGCGGACCTGGATGCCCTGCTGCTGCACCTCGGTCGGCATCAGCGCCATGGCCGCCTGCACACGGTTGTTGACGTTCACC
Organism: Pseudoroseomonas ludipueritiae; assembly: GCF_014490445.1. Lineage (GTDB taxonomy): Bacteria > Pseudomonadota > Alphaproteobacteria > Acetobacterales > Acetobacteraceae > Pseudoroseomonas > Pseudoroseomonas ludipueritiae. The sequence continues at coordinate 3,921 of NZ_JACTUZ010000240.1, forward strand.
GTGTTGATGTCGGCGTTGGAGCCCAGCGTGAAGGAGACGTTCAGCTGGTAGCTGCCGTCGCTGCCGCTGTTGGAGCGCATGTAGATCGAGTTCTCGACGCCCACGATCTGGGCTTCGAGCGGCTGTGCCACGGCCTGTTCCACCACCTCGGCCGAGGCGCCGGGATAGGTGGCGGTGACCTGCACCTGCGGCGGAACGATGTCCGGGAACTGCGACACCGGGATACGCGTCAGCGACAGCGCGCCGGCGATCGTCATGACGATCGCGATGACGATGGCGAGGCGTGGCCGGTCGACGAAAATGGCTGAGAACACGGATCAGCCCCCGCGCTGCGGCGAGGCGCCGCCCGCCGGGCTTGCGCCGGCAGGCGCGTTCCCGGCGGTGGAGCCTGGCGTGCTGGCGGGTGCCGTGCCGCCAC
>NZ_JACTUZ010000241.1:0-301 GCF_014490445.1 Pseudoroseomonas ludipueritiae
GGCCGCCCCGTCAGCGGCACCGGGCCGGGCTGCTGCGGCGCGACCAGCGGCAGGTCCCAGACAGCGGGCTGCGCCAGCAGGCCCAACAGCCCCTCGCGCGGCGGCGGATTGGCGGCGCTGGAGGCGCGCAACTCCTCCAGCAGCGAGGATGGCGGCCCGGCCGGGGCTGGCGCATCCTGCGTCGCGGTGCCGCGCAGCATCATCAGCAGCGACTGCGCGGTCTGGGGCAGGGTTACCGCTGATTGCGATTGTGGCTGCGGCTGCGGCTGCGGCTGCGGCTGCGGCTGCGGCTGCGGCTGCG
>NZ_JACTUZ010000241.1:329-4330 GCF_014490445.1 Pseudoroseomonas ludipueritiae
AGGGCGGCTCCGCGGAGGCGGGCATCTCCGCAATGGGCGGCGGCACCGGCCCGGCGACAGGCTCTTCTGCCGGCGCTTCCGACGGGGGCGCGGGGGCGACAGGCTGCGGCGGAATATGGATCACAGGCGGCGGCGCGGCGATGGGGGCCGTGGCGGGCCTGGACCGCACGAAATCAACCATGGATTGCGAAGCCGCAGCATTCCTGTCGGCTGGAGGGAAAACCTCCGGTGCAGGGCTGCCATGGCCAGTCTGCGGCGCCACGGCATCCGGGGCCTGGGCAGGAACTTCGGCGGCAGGAACTGTGAGCCGGGGCGGATGTCTCAGCGGGCCATTGCCGAAATTGCGGTAGCGGATAACGGGTGCGCGCAGAGCCGCGGCCACCCTCGCAACGTCACGATCCTGTCCCATCCACTGCTACCAGTCCCTAACCCTTCATAGAATGCAATTTGGAACAGCTAAACGGAACCAGATTTTCACGCTGTGATAACAATATATCGTCTTATTTTTAAGAGATTTCCATATCAGCAAGAGCGCTCATGATTTTCAGGATAGCCCCGTAGTAATCGTCGGTATTTTTCAGCGGCACCGCCGCAATCTCATGGCCAAGCTTCAGCCTGTTATTCGTGACAAGCCGGTGGATCGCGGCGATTCCCTCCCCGGCGGGATAGGGCGAGACCTGGTTGCTGCCCAGATCGGTCCAGGCGGGCAGATGCGGGTGGCCAGGATCGCCCCAGAATGCCAGCGCCGCCCGCACCGGCGGCTCATCGGCCAATCCCGCCCAGGCCATGTAGAGTGGCACGCGCACCGCGTCATAGGAGAAGCGCGGCGGCCAGCCCGGCGCCAGGCTGAGGGCACCATCCGTCCGCCGCAGCATCAGCCAGTCCGGCGGCAGGCCCCAGCGGCCGAAGCGGGCGGCGCGCAACAGCCCCAGCCCATCGGCCACCAGCCGCAGCCAGGCCGGGTCCGGCACCGCCCGCGCCAGCAGGCGGATGGCGGGAAAGGCATAATAGGAAGGGTTGAGCACCACGCCCTCCGCTTCCTCGAAGCCCGTGGCGCCGGGCAGCAGCACGGTGCGCCCAGCCACCTGCCGCAGCAGCAGGCGCAGGATGTCGTGGGCGATGGCATGGCCGGCCTCGGCATAGGCCGGCTGTGCCCAGCGGCGGGCAGCCAGCAGCAGGGCGGCGGCGATGAAGAGGTCGCCATCCGAGGCATTGTTGCGGTCCGACCGCGCCTGCGCCACCCCCGGGCGGTAGCGCCAGGCATGCAGGCGGTCCTCCGGCCGGCGCAGCGCCCGCCGGGTCCAATCCAGCAGCCGGTCGAAGGAGGCGCGGTCGTCGCAGCGCACGGCACAGAACAGCGCCCAGCCCTGCCCCTCGGAATGCGAGATGCCGCCATTGCCGGTATCCACCACCCGCCCTTCCGGCAGCAGGAAGCGGGCGCGGAAGTCCTTCCAGGCGGCGCGCAGCGGCGGCGGCGCATCGGGCGGCATGGCACTGCCCGCCCTGGCGGGGCAGGCCGCCAGGGCGGGCAGCGCCAGGAGGCCACGGCGCGGCAGGAGGGGGCGGCGGACAGGGCGCATCGCCGCAGCCTGCGCCCCTGCCCCTTGCCGAATCCTGAAGCCGGGGGCTCAGGCGCCCTGAAGCCATTCCCGCATCAGGCCGGTGATGGCCTGGGGTTGCTCCATCGGCGGCAGGTGGCCGGCTTGCGGCACCCGCTCCAGCCGCGCGCCGGGAATGGCGGCGGCCATCTCCTCGGAGAGTTCCGGCGGGGTGAGCTGGTCCTGCTCTCCCACCACCACCAGGGTCGGCACCGCGATGCCGGGCAGCATGGGGCGCGAATCCGGCCGCTGCAGGATGGCCTGCTGCTGCCGCAGGAAAGCCTCGCGGCCGATGCGCTCCGCCATGTCCCGCACCTCGAAGCCCAGGGGGCCATCCAGATGCGCGGGATGCAGCAGGCTGGGCAGCAGGCGCGGCGTCACGCCCTTGAACTGGCCGGAGCGCGTCAGCGACATCAGCCCCCGCCGGCGGCGCGACTGTTCCTCCGTATCCGGGCGGGCGCCGGTATCCATCAGTGCCAGCCGCGTCACCCGCTCCGGCGCCCGGCGCATGATCTCCAGCGCCAGGTAGCCGCCCATGGAGAGCCCGGCCAGCGCGAAGCGCGGCGGCGCCACGGCCAGGGCACGGAGCGCCATCTCGCCCAGGCTGGCATCCTGGGTGGTGTCCGCCACCTGGCAGGTGGCGATGTCCCTCAGGCCGGCGATCTGGTCGCGCCAGAGCCGCTCGTCGCAAAGCAGGCCGGGCAGCAGCAGCAGGGAATGGAGGGGCATCGGCGGCGGCTTTCCTCGGGCAGGGCGGTTCCAAGCAGTTAACCGCGCCAAAAAGCCGGGTAAATGGCCCGAAAACCTTGCCAAGAAGCGGCTTCCGGCGCATAGGGGCGCCGATGCCGGATGAAGGGCCGCGCGGATCGCGCGTGACCGGCCGGCACGATGTGCCCCCATGAGGCCCGCCGCATGGTCGGCGAAGGGACCCACTGCACTTGAGCGATCAGCCTGTCACGCCCGCGGATGCCGCGGCCGAAAACGAGCATTCCGATGCCCTGCCCCCGCCGGACGCCCTGCCCGGCGCCGAACCGGCGGCTGGCCCGCCGGAAGCGCCCGCGACGGTTGAGCTGACGGCGGAGTCGCTGATGGCCGCCGAGGATGCCGCCAACCGCGAGCAGGACGAGGAAGCGGAGGCCGAGCAGGCACCCCGCACCGTCTTCGCCGACCTTGGCCTGTCCGAGCTGCTGCTGAAGGGGGTCGAGGACGTCGGCTACCTGCACCCGACGCCGATCCAGGAACAGGCGATCCCCATCGTGCTGATGGGCCGCGACGTGCTGGGCTGCGCCCAGACCGGCACGGGCAAGACCGCCTCCTTCGTGCTGCCCATGATGGACATCCTGGCCGGCTCCCGCGCCAAGGCCCGCATGCCGCGCAGCCTGATCCTGGAGCCGACGCGCGAGCTGGCCCTCCAGGTGGCCGAGAACTTCGTGAAATACGGCCAGCACATGAAGCTGACCCATGCGCTGCTGATCGGCGGCGAGAGCATGGCGGAGCAGACGGACGCGCTGAACCAGGGCGTCGATGTGCTGATCGCGACGCCGGGCCGGCTGCTGGACCTTTTCGATCGTGGCCGCGTCATGCTGGCCGATTGCAAGGTGCTGGTGATCGACGAGGCGGACCGCATGCTGGACATGGGGTTCATCCCCGATGTCGAGCGCATCGTCTCCATGCTGCCGCCGCTGCGCCAGACGCTGTTCTTCTCCGCCACCATGGCGCCCGAGATCCGCAAGCTGGCCGACGCCTTCCTGCAGAACCCGAAGGAGATCACGGTCTCCGCGCCCGCCTCGGTGGCCACCACCATCACCACCGGCCTGGCCATCGTGCCGGAAGGCGAGAAGCGCCGCGCGCTCCGCAAGCTGCTGCGGCGCGAGCCGGTGCAGAACGCGCTGATCTTCTGCAACCGCAAGCGTGACGTGGACGTGCTCTACAAGAGCCTGACCAAGCACGGCTTCTCGGTCGGCGCCCTGCATGGCGACCTGGCGCAGTCCATGCGCTTCGCTACGCTGGAGAAGTTCAAGAACAACGAGCTGCAGCTGCTGGTCTGCTCCGATGTCGCCGCGCGCGGCATCGACATCGGCGGCCTCTCCCACGTCTTCAACTTCGACCTGCCCTTCCATGCGGAGGATTACGTCCACCGCATCGGCCGCACCGGCCGCGCCGGGCGCGAGGGCCATGCCTATTCCATCGCCACCGCCGATGACGCCAAGCTGCTGGCCGCCATCGAATCCCTGACCGGGCGCGAGATTCCGCGCATCACCATCGAGGGCATCGACCCGGTGAGCGCGGAGGAAATGACCGAGGCGCTGGAATCCAAGGGCCGTGGCCGCGGCCGTGGCGGCGCCCGCCCGGCGGGCCGCGAGGAGCGCGGTGGCCGCCGTTCGGACAAGGACGCCCGCGGCG
>NZ_JACTUZ010000242.1 GCF_014490445.1 Pseudoroseomonas ludipueritiae
GGCCGGCGCACGCTCGCCGCCGCCGCCGCCGCCGCCGCCGCCGCCGCCGGAGGAGGAACCCCGGCCACCACCGTAACCACCGCCGCCGCCACCGAAGCCACCTTCCTCGCCGCCCCCGCCGCCGCCACGGCTGTCGAGCAGCGTCAGCTCACCGCCGAAGTTCCGCAGCGTCACCTCGGTGGAATAACGCTCCTGACCAGCCTGGTCCTGCCACTTACGGGTTTCCAGCTTGCCCTCGATATAGACCTTGCTGCCCTTGCGCAGGTACTTCTCGGCTACCTCGCCCAGACGCTCGTTGAAGATGGCGACGGAGTGCCACTCGGTCTTTTCCTGCCGGTTGCCCTCGCGGTCCTTGTAGTTCTCGGTGGTGGCGATGCGCAGGTTCACCACCTTGCCGCCGTTCTGGAAATTCCGTGTCTCGGGATCCCGGCCCAGATTGCCGATCAGGATCACCTTGTTGACGCTGCCGGCCATGCCGCACTCTTCCCCTGGAAATCGTCGCCCGGCGCCGCCACCTTTACGCCTCCCCAACAGGAACGGCGTGACCGGAGCAGCCTGGGCTGTGTCACGTTACGGTGCGCGAAGCCGCGCAGAAACCGCAAACTAGCGTTGACGCCCCCGGGGGGCCAGTCCCCTCCGCCGGGCCTTGTCGCGGCCTCTGCGCTTCCCACCTTCACGCCCTTCGGCAGTGATGACATAATAGAACACAGCGCGAACACAAGCGCTCAGGAGCCCGTTTTGACGAAGCTGAAGCCGATCCCCGCCTCCTCTGCCCCGCGTGGCGCCCAGAACGGGGAGATCCGCGTCCGCGGCGCGCGGCAGCACAACCTGAAGAATATCGATATCGACATTCCAAAGGGCACGCTGACGGTCATCACGGGCCTCTCCGGCTCCGGCAAGTCCTCGCTGGCCTTCGATACCATCTATGCCGAGGGGCAGCGGCGCTATGTCGAAAGCCTCTCCGCCTATGCCCGTCAGTTTCTGCAGCTGATGCAGAAGCCGGACGTGGACTCGATCGAGGGTCTCTCCCCCGCCATCTCGATTGAGCAGAAGACCACCAGCCACAACCCGCGCTCCACGGTCGGCACGGTCACCGAGATCCACGACTATATGCGCCTGCTCTGGGCGCGCGCCGGCATTCCCTATTCCCCGGCCACCGGCCTGCCGATCGAGGCCCAGACCGTCAGCCAGATGGTGGACCGCGTGCTGGCCATGCCGGAAGGTACCCGCCTGCTGCTGCTGGCCCCCGCCGTGCGCGGCAAGAAGGGCGAGTTCAAGAAGGAGTTGGCCGAGTTCCAGCGCCGTGGCTTCGAGCGCGTCAAGATCAACGGCACGCTGATGCGGATCGAGGAAGCCCCTGCCCTCGACAAGCGCAAGAAGCACGACATCGAGGTCGTGGTGGACCGCGTGGTGGTCGGTGGCGAGGGGCTGGCGCAGCGGCTGGCGGATTCCTTCGAGACCGCGCTGGGCCTGGCCGATGGCGTTGCCTATGCCGAGAATGCGGATGGTGGTGAGCGCACCGTTTTCTCCAGCCGGTATGCCTGCCCGGTGTCCGGCTTCACGCTGGAGGAGATCGAGCCCCGGCTGTTCTCCTTCAACTCCCCCCAGGGCGCCTGCCCGGTCTGCGATGGCCTGGGGACGGAGAGCTTCTTCGACCCGCATCTGGCCGTGCCGGACGACATGCGCAGCCTGGCGGATGGCGCCATCGCGCCCTGGGCCGGCAATGGCGCCGCCTATTATGACCAGACGCTGGAAAGCCTCGCGAAGCACTTCAAGGTCAAGATGACGGCCCCTTGGAGCGAGCTGCCCTCCAAGGTGCAGGACGCCATCCTGAACGGTACGGGCAACGAGGTCGTCACGCTCTCCTACAAGGACGGACTGCGGAAGTACGACGTCAAGAAGCCTTTCGAAGGTGTGCTGCCCAACCTCGCCCGCCGGTTGCGGGAGAGTGACAACCCCTGGGTGCGCGAGGACCTCTCCCGCTATCAGGCGGAACAGCCCTGCCATGCCTGCCGCGGCGCCCGCCTGAAGCCGGAGGCGCTTTCCGTCCGCTGCGCCGACCTGAACATCGCCCAGGCGAGCGAATTGTCCATCCGCCAGGCCCTGCCCTGGTTCGAGGGCGTGGAGAAGCAGCTCTCGCCGCAGCGGGCGGAAATTGCCCGGCGCATCCTGAAGGAGATCATCGAGCGCCTGCGCTTCCTGCTGGATGTGGGGCTGGACTACCTGACCCTGGCACGCGGATCGGCCACGCTTTCAGGCGGCGAAAGCCAGCGCATCCGGCTGGCCTCGCAGATCGGCTCCGGCCTGACGGGTGTGCTCTATGTGCTGGACGAGCCTTCCATTGGCCTGCACCAGCGGGATAACGAGCGCCTGCTGGGCACCCTCCGCCGGCTGCGCGACCTCGGCAATAGCGTTCTGGTGGTGGAGCACGACGAGGATGCGATCCGCACCGCCGACCACCTGATCGATATCGGTCCGGCTGCGGGTGCCGGTGGCGGCCGTGTCATCGCCCAGGGCACGCCGGCCGAGGTGCAGGCGAATCCGCAAAGCGTCACCGGCGCCTATCTCTCCGGCCGCCGCAGCATACCGGTGCCACAGAAGCGCCGGCCGCCAAACAAGGACAAGATGCTGCGGGTGGTGGGCGCCACCGGCAACAACCTACATGACCTGACGGCCTCCATTCCGCTCGGCACCTTCACCTGCGTCACCGGCGTCTCGGGCGGCGGCAAGTCCACCTTCACGGTGGAGACGCTCTACAAGGCCGCCGCGCGCCGCCTGATGGGTGCCGGCACCGTGCCCGCGCCGCATGAGCGGCTGGAGGGGCTGGAGCATCTCGACAAGATCATCGACATCGATCAGTCGCCGATCGGCCGCACGCCTCGCTCCAACCCGGCAACCTATACCGGCCTCTTCGCCCCCATCCGCGACTGGTTCGCCGAGCTGCCGGACAGCCGCGCGCGCGGCTACAAGGCCGGCCGCTTCTCCTTCAACGTGAAGGGTGGCCGCTGCGAGGCCTGCCAGGGCGATGGCGTGCTGAAGATCGAGATGCACTTTCTGCCCGACGTTTACGTCACCTGCGATACCTGCAAGGGCAAGCGCTACAACCGTGAAACGCTGGAGGTGAAGTTTCGCGGCAAGTCCATCTCGGATGTGCTTGAAATGACGGTGGAAGAAGGACTGGAATTCTTCTCTGCCGTTCCGGCGATCCGGGAAAAGCTGCGGGTGCTGAAGGAAGTGGGCCTTGGCTACATCCACCTTGGCCAGCAGGCCACCACACTCTCCGGTGGCGAGGCGCAGCGCATCAAGTTGTCCAAGGAGCTTTCCCGCCGCGCCACGGGCCGCACCCTCTATATCCTCGATGAGCCGACCACTGGCCTGCACTTCGAGGATGTGAAAAAGCTGCTGGAAGTGCTGCACCAGCTGGTGGACCAGGGCAACACGGTGTTGGTGATCGAGCACAACCTGGAAGTCATCAAGACCGCCGACTGGATCCTGGACCTTGGGCCAGAAGGTGGCGATGGCGGCGGGCGGATCGTCGCCGAAGGTACGCCGGAGGAGGTCGCGCAGGTCCCCGGCAGCCATACCGGACGCTTCCTGGCGCCGTTGCTGCCGGAGCATGCGGTGAAGCCGGCGCCAAAGCGAGCGCGAAAGGCAGGGTAAGGAGAAAAGGGCGCTCCGAATGGAAGCGCCCTTTTTCAATCAGCGGATACTGAAGGAAATCGCCACCGTCGGCGCCCAGATTTCCCCTGGGATGCTGTCCGGTAAAGGCGGCAGGGATGCGCGCTCGATCATCTCCCCAACGGCCTCGTCCAGATCTGGATCGCCGGCACTACGAACGATGCGCCAGTTCACGACGCTGCCGTCTCGGCGCATGGTGAAGCTCAGCATAGCAGTACCTTCGATCCGCCGTAGCCGCGCCCGTTGCGGGTAACGCTTGGCGCGGTTCAGCGCGGCCGAGACCATGCTGATGTAATTCACCGGCGGCGCGGCCACCGCACGGCTTGGAGCAGCAGAAGGCGCTGCGGCGGGCGGCGGGGCCGCCGTTGCGGGGCCAGGAGGCGCCTGGCGCGCCATCGCCTGCGCTTCCACCGGAGCCGTGGTGGGCGCCGGACGCACGGGCTCACGCC
>NZ_JACTUZ010000243.1 GCF_014490445.1 Pseudoroseomonas ludipueritiae
CGCCGGGCGCGGTGGCGGCACCGGGCGGCTGACCACCCGCCGCACCGAGCCGCCGGTTTCCGCGCGGCGCGGCTCCGGCATCACCGGCGCCGCATTGGCGCTGGCGATCAGGGAGGGGCCGCGGCGGCTGGCCATCATCATGTCGGTATTGGGCAGGCCACGGCGCTCGGCGAAGCCGCGGTCCAGCAGCGCCATGACATGCGAATCGCGCTCCCAGGAGCTGGCGCCGCCAAAGACCACCGCGATCATCCGCACGCCGTCGCGCATGGCGCTGGCGGCGAGATTGAAGCCGCTGGCATTGATGAAGCCGGTCTTGATGCCATCGGCGCCGGGGTAGTTGTCCAGCAGCCGGTTATGGCCGCGCACCGTCTGGCCGTTGAAGGCGAAGGATTGCACGCTGAAATAGGCGTAGCGGTCCGGGAAATCGCCGACCAGCGCCTGGCTCAGCCGCGCCATGTCGCGCGCCGTGGTCTTCTGCTGCGGGTTGGGCAGGCCGGAGGCGTTGCGGAAGGTGGTGCGGCTCATGCCCAGCGCGCGCGCCTTGGTGGTCATCATGCGGCCAAAGGCGGCCTCGCTGCCGCCGGCGAGGTGCTCGCCCAGCGCGGCGGCGGCGTCATTGGCGGATTTCGTCACCATCGCCAGAATGGCATCGCGCGCCGAAATGGTGCTGCCCGCCCGCAGCCCCAGCTTGCTCGGCGGCTGCGCGGCGGCGTTGCGCGAGACGCGGATGCGCGTGTTGGGCGAGAGCCGCCCCCGCGCCATGGCATCGAAGGCCATGTAGAGCGTCATCATCTTGGTCAGGGATGCCGGGTAGCGCGGCTCGTCGGCGGCGATGGAGACGATCTCCTCGCCCGAATTGGCATCCATGACAAAGGCGGCGTAGCGATCACTGCCGATCTGTGCCCGCGCGGCTGGCGCGGCGGCGATGGACAGGATGGCCGCGAGCAACGCAAAGGCGATGACGCGGCACACGGCGAGGCCGTGATGCGGCATGTGGCAGGCTCCCCCCTTGTTGCGCGTGGACCAAATCCCCCCCGGGCTCCACGCGCATCCCCAATGCCTGGCCACGACGGGCCGGAGGCAACGGCGCCGCATCGCACCGGATCGGTGCGCGGCGGCGCCGCCCTAGAATGCAGAGTCATGGCTGCGGATGGAAGCGGCGAGGGCGCATTTCATTGATAAAGTTTCATTGTTGCACCGAGAAGCGGCGGTCCCGGCCCGATCCGCAATGGACGAGTCTGCGCGCGTGGCGCACAACACCGGCCGGAAACCCAAGAGCTGGAGGAGGAAGCCCCCCGCCATGAAGCTGCATCCCGTGAAGGTGTATCCGTCCAAGGCGCTGCTGAAGCGCGAGGACCAGCTGGCCTGGAAGATCGCCGGCGTCGCGGCCGACAAGGTGGCCGTGCAGAAGCCGGTCACCGACATGATCATCAACCGCATCATCGACAATGCCGCCGTCGCCATCGCGGCCATCAACCGCTCCGCGCCCACCTCGGCGCGTACCATGGCCATGGGGCATGCGCGGAAGGGCGGCGCGACCATCTTCGGCCTGCCGGCCAGCAAGGGCTTCTCGCCGGAATGGGCCGCCTGGGCCAATGGCACGGCGGTGCGCGAGCTGGACATGCACGACACCTTCCTGGCCGCCGACTACTCGCACCCCGGCGACAATATCCCGCCGGTCCTGGCCGTGGCGCAGACCATGGAGCGCAGCGGGCGCGACCTGATCCGCGGCCTGGCCACCGGCTACGAGATCCAGGTGAACCTGGTGCGCGCCATCTGCCTGCATGAGCACAAGGTGGACCACATCGCGCATCTCGGGCCTTCGGCGGCGGCAGGCATCGGCGCGCTGCTGGGGCTGAAGCAGGAGGTGATCTACCAGGCGGTGCAGCAGGCGCTGCACACCACGGTCACCTTTCGCCAGAGCCGCAAAGGCGAGATCTCCTCCTGGAAGGCCTTCGCCCCCGCCCATGCCGGCAAGCTGGCGGTGGAAGCCGTGGACCGCGCGATGCGCGGCGAGGGCGCGCCCAGCCCGATCTATGAAGGCGAGGACAGCGTCATCGCCTGGGTGCTGAGCGGCCGCAGCAACCGCGAGCGCGTGTACGAGGATGTCTATTACAACGTGCCGCTGCCGGAGAAGGGCGAGGCCAAGCGCGCCATCCTGGACACCTACACCAAGGAACACTCGGCCGAGTACCAGAGCCAGGCGCTGATCGACCTGGCCTTCCGGATGCGGGGGCTGATCCCGGACCTGGAGGCGATCGAGAAGATCATCATCCACACCAGCCACCACACGCATTACGTGATCGGCACCGGCGCCAACGACCCGCAGAAGATGGACCCCAAGGCCAGCCGCGAGACGCTGGACCACTCCATCATGTACATCTTCGCCGTGGCCTTGCAGGACGGGCGCTGGCACCACGTGGACAGCTACGCGCCGAAGCGTGCCGGCCGCGCCGATACCGTCCGGCTCTGGCACAAGATCGAGACGCGGGAGGAAGAGGAATGGACGCGCCGCTACCATTCCACCGACCCGGCGGAGAAGGCCTTCGGCGCGCGGGTGGAGATCCTGATGAAGGATGGCAGCACGGTGGTGGACGAAATGGCGGTGGCCAATGCGCACCCGCTGGGTGCCAAGCCCTTCGAGCGCGCGGATTACATCCGCAAGTTCGAGATCCTGACGGATGGCATCCTGGCGCCGCGTGAAAGCGCGCGCTTCCTGGAGGTGGTGCAGGACCTTCCGCGCCTCGGCGCCGGGGATCTGCATCAGCTGAATGTCGTGCTGCCGCGCGGCGCCCTGGCCGAGGGCAAGCCCGGCATCTTCTGACCGGGACACGGCGCGGGAAGGTTTCTGATTCCTTCCCGCGCCAGCGGCAAGATCGCCGCCGCGCCTCGATGCGCTTTCCAAGACACGACGGGCATAAAAAAATGCGTTGGGCTGCAACCCCGGCGCGCAGAAATGCAACGCGTTCTTGCGGATTTCGTTGACAAGCTGATTGGGCGTGAAGATAGCGTGTCGTGTGCGCGGGAGGGCCGGATGCGATTCGCGAAATGCTGTCAAGGCAGCATCGTGAATCGGGTCGCAACCGGCGCCGCAATTCGCAAGGTTTGATGCCCGGGCCAGGGTGCGTGCCATGGGAAACGGGACGGGGAAGGCCATGCCAACCCGTTCTTCTTCCCACGGCACGCGGCGGTCCTGGCATGCGAGTGGCGGCACCACGCGGCATCGCCCCGTCGGAAGACGAGGTGGATCGGAATGGCCCAGAACGGCAAAGGCAAGGAGAGCCAGCAGATGGACGACAACAACGAGACGGGTTCGGGCCGCGCCCGCCCGATGGCAATGAGCACGAGCCGCCGCACCGCGACCGCGCGGAAGGCGAGCACCGCTGGCCGCAAGCCGGCCGCCGCCAAGAAGGCCGCGGCGCCCGCCAAGAAGGCGCCGGCCAAGACCGCCACCAAGGCAGCGAAGCCGGCGGCGAAGTCCACGGCTTCCAAGTCGGCCGCTTCCAAGTCCACGGCTGCCAAGTCGGGCGGCGCGCGCAAGACGGCGGCGACCAAGTCCGCCAGCACGGCGCGCAAGCCGGCGGCGGCCAAGAAGACGGCGGCGGCGCCGAAGAAGGCGGCGACGGGCACGGCACGCAAGGCGAGCACGACGCGCGCCACGGCCGCCAAGAAGAGCACCGCGACGACGGCCCGTAAGACGGCGGCGACCAAGTCCGCCAGCACGGCCCGCAAGCCGGCGGCGGCCAAGAAGACGGCGGCGGCGCCGAAGAAGGCGGCGACGGCCACGGCGCGCAAGGCGAGCACGACGCGCGCTACCACGGCCAAGAAGACGGCGGCGCCGAAGAAGGCGGCGGCGGGCACGGCGCGCAAGGCGAGTACGACGCGCGCCACGGCCGCCAAGAAGAGCACCGCGACGACGGCCCGCAAGACGGCAGCGACCAAGTCCGCCAGCACGGCGCGCAAGCCGGCGGCCGCCAAGAAGGCGGCGACGGGTACGGCGCGCAAGGCGAGCACGACGCGCGCCACGGCCGCGAAGAAGAGTACCGCGACGGCGGCCCGCAAGCCGGCGGCGGCCAAGAAGACGGCGGCGGCGCCGAAGAA
>NZ_JACTUZ010000244.1 GCF_014490445.1 Pseudoroseomonas ludipueritiae
CGGAGGAGCCGAGCCTGCCGCCGGAGGAACCGGAGCCGGAAGAACCGCCAGTGGTGGTGCCGGTGGAACCCGGCCTCCCACCTGTGGAGCAGCCTCCGAAGGCGCAGGTGCCTGTGGTCACCGCCTCCGATGCCGCCGGGCTGGAGGATACGGAGATCGCCCTGCATCTCTCTGCCGCCTTAGGGGACGTGGATGGCGCGGAAACACTGTCGGTCAGCATCTTCGGCCTGCCTGAGGGCGCGACACTCTCGGCCGGGGAGCGGCAGGCGGATGGCGGCTGGCTGGTCTCGCCGGCCGACCTGCCTGGCCTGACCTTGCGGCCACCGGCCGATTTTGCCGGCAGCCTGGAGCTGACACTGCGTGCCACCGCGCGCGAAGTCACCGGCGATGCCGCCAGCAGCGAGGCCAGCTTCGAGGTGCGGGTGGCGCCGGTGGTGGATGGCGCCGTGCTGGCAGGCCTTGCCGCGGGCAACGAGGATCAGTGGATCACGCTGGACACCTCCTTCGGCGCTTCGCCGGATGCCTCGGAAGCCTGGGATGCGCGCGTGCTCATCCATGGCATGCCAGCGGGGGCTGTGCTCTCGCAGGGTGAGGACCTGGGCGGCGGCATCTGGGCAGTGGAGCGGGCGGCGCTCGCCGCTGGGCAGGTGGCCATCCTGCCGCCGGCCGACAGCGACGCGCCCATCGCCCTGCGGCTGGAAGCGGTGATGCGAGACGCCGAAGGTGGCAGCGCTGAAAGAAACATCGAGGCACCGCTGCTGGTCCAGGTCGCCGCGGTGACGGATGCGCCCATGGTGATGGCCGCTGCCGCGTCGGGGCAGGAAGATGGAAGCCTGGCGCTACATCTTTCGGCGGCGCTGGTTGATGTTGATGGCTCCGAAACGCTGTCGGTCAGCATCCTCGGGCTGCCGGACAACGCGCTGCTTTCGGCCGGGGAGCGGCAGGCGGATGGCGGCTGGCTGGTTTCGCCATCCGACCTGCCTGGCCTGACCCTGCGGCCGCCGGCTGATTTCGCTGGCATGCTGGCACTGACACTGCGCGCCACGGCACGGGAGGCCAGTGGCGATCTCGCCAGCAGCGAGACAGGCTTCTCGGTCATGGTGGCGCCGGTGGCCGATGCCGCCATCATCGCCGCCAGCGGCGAAGGCGAGGAGGATTGCTGGATTCCGCTGCGTGGCAGCCTTGCCCTGCGCGATGCCGATGGCTCGGAGCATTTCGGTGAGACGCTGGTGGTGCGCGGCATGCCGCCGGGCGCCCTGCTCTCGCATGGGCAGGAGGTTGGGCCGGGTGTCTGGGAGGTGGCGCTGGAGGCCTTCCAATCCGGCATGCTGGCACTGCTGCCCCCCGCCGACAGCGATGCCGACCTGCGGCTTGTTTTCGTTGTCACCACGGTCGATGAAGCCGGGGGCCTGCAGGACCGGCGGGAGAGCGAGGCCGAGGTGCATGTGGTGGTGCGCCCGGTTGCCGATGCGCCCATTGTCACCGTGGCCGATGCCCAGGGACAGGAGGATACGCCCCTGCGGCTGGCGGGCCTCGGCGGCGCGCTGCGGGACACCGACGGTTCGGAAAGCCTGGGCTTCCTGCTCGGTGGCCTGCCTGCCGGCGCCAGTCTCAGCGCCGGCATCCGGCAATCCGATGGCAACTGGTGGCTGACGCCGCAGCAGCTGGAAGGATTGTCGCTGGCGCCGCCGGCGCAATTCTCCGGCAGCTTCAACCTGACGCTGACGGCCGTGGCCACGGAAGCGGCGGATGGCCAGCCCAGCGCCCGCACCGCCGCCAGCTTCACCGTCAGCCTCGGCCCGGTGGCGGATCTCGGCAGCATCAGCGGCAAGGTGACGGGCAAGGAGGATACGGCCATCGCGTTGCGGCCCAGTTTCTCGACGCTGGATACCGATGGTTCGGAAAGCTGGTCGGAACTCAGCCGCATCGCGGGTGTGCCGGCGGGAGCGGTGCTGAGCCAGGGCACCCTGGTCTCGCCCGGCGTCTGGGATGTCGCGACGGCGGAGCTGCGCGCCGGGCGGATTTCCGTCACGCCGCCGCCCAACAGCGATGCCGATTTCACCCTCACCGTCACGGCGACCCTGAGCGATACCGGCAATGGCAAGACCGTCAGCCGCGTGATCACCGGCAGCTATGCCGTCACCGTCACCGCCGTGGCCGATGCGCCCCTGGCCAGCGCCGCCTCCGTCAGCGGCTTCGAGGACCAGCCGATCCCGCTGTCCCTTGCGGCGGCGCTGCGCGACACCGATGGCTCGGAAAGCCTCAGCCTCTCCATCCTGGGGGTGCCGGCGGGGGCGGCGCTCTCGCGCGGCAGCCGCGCCGCCGATGGCAGTTGGAGGCTCGCGCCCGCCGACCTCAATGGCCTGACGCTGACGCCGCCGCGCGATTTCTCCGGCACCATCGCGCTGACCCTCAGGGCCACGGCCCTGGACCGCGACAACAGCAGCGCCACCACCACCGCGGCCTTCACGGTGCAGGTGCGGGGCGTGGCCGATGCGCCGCTGCTGCGAACCGGCCCGGTAGCGGGGGATGAGGACAGTGCCATCGCGCTGCATGCCACGGCACTGGTCACGGATGTCGATGGCTCGGAAAGCATCATCGCCTTCCGGCTGGCGGATGTGCCGGAAGGCGCGGTGGTGCGGGCCGGTGGCAGCGTGCTGGCGCGGCAGGCGGATGGCAGCATCCTGGTGGCGCCTGCCGCCATGGGCAGCCTGACGATCACGCCGTCACCGGATTCCGACCGCAGCTTCACCCTGCGCATTTCCGCCATCTCGGCCGAGCCGAATGGCAGCCGGGCGGAAAGCCTGCCGCAGGACCTGCCGGTGCATGTCCGCGCGGTGGCCGATGCGCCCGTGATCACCGGCACGGGCGGGCAGGGTGTCGAAGATACGGCGGTGCCGCTCGACCTTTCCGCCGCGCTGGTGGACACGGATGGGTCGGAGACGCTGTTCGTCCTGGTCTCCGGCCTGCCGGCGGGGGCGCGGCTGAGCGCCGGCACCTTCCGCGGCGATGGCGCCTGGTCCCTGACGGCGGCGGAAGCGCGGCATGTGTCGCTGCTGCCGCCAAAGGATTTCGCCGGCACGCTGCCGCTCACCGTCACTGCCATCGCGCAGGAAGGCAATGGCGGCTCGCAGGCGCGCAGCAGCGCGGTGCTGCCGGTGCGCATCACGGGCGTGATCGACGCGCCGGCGGTGGGCGGGCTGGATGGCCATTCCGGCAATTGGGGCCGCATGAGCGGGGCGGAGGACCAGCCGATTGCCCTGCGGCTCAACCCCGGATTGCGCGATGCCGATGGGTCCGAGCGCGTGGTGGGCAGCGTGCTGCTGGGTGGCGTGCCGGCGGGCGCCGTGCTGCGGCTGGCCGATGGCACGGTGGCGGCGGCCGGGGAGGATGGCTTGCACCGCATCGATGCCACGCGGATGGCCGGCGTCACCCTGACCATGCCGCGTGACAGCGACAAAGCCGCGACGCTCAGCATCCGCATGACGGTGGAGGATACCAGCGGCGCGCGGCTGGAGATCGGCGGCAGCATGCTGGTGGAAGCCACCGGCGTGGCCGATGCGCCGCTGCTGGTGGTGCGGGATATCCAGGCGCCCGGCCATGCCGATGCGGACCCGGCCTCGGGCTGGGTGCCGCTGCAGGTGGAGGCCGCGCTGGCGGATACGGATGGATCGGAACGCCTCTGGCTCTGGCTGCGGGACCTGCCGCCGGGCTTCACGCTCTCGGCCGGCCATCCGGCCGGGTCGGAAAGCTGGCTGGTGCCGGCGGAGGCCATTCCCGGCCTTTCCATCCGCCCGCCCGCCGGCTTCACAGGGGAGGTGGCGCTGCGGCTGGAGGCCATGGCGGTGGAGCGGGGCGGAAGTGAAGCCGTCACCAGCGGCTTGCTGCGCCTGACCGTCGCGCCTGCCACGGGCGGCGGTGGCGATGTTCCCCCGGGTGGCGGTGACGGCGGCGGCGTGGCCGTGCCGGATATGCCGGGCACCCCCGCCGCTCCGGCCACGCCTCCGCCCGCGCCCGC
>NZ_JACTUZ010000245.1 GCF_014490445.1 Pseudoroseomonas ludipueritiae
GATCGGCCATGGCACCCCCTTCCCCGGCTGGGCGGCGCTGCTGCCGGTGGCGGGCGCCGTGGCGGTGATCGCGGCGGGGCCGGGCGCCTGGGCCAACCGCCGGCTGCTGTCCAGCCGCCCGGCGGTCTTCATCGGGCTGATCAGCTATCCACTCTATCTCTGGCACTGGCCGCTGCTCTCCTATGCCACCATCCTGCGGCTCGGCCGCGCGCCCACGCCGCTGTTGGCCGCCGCCCTGGTGCTGGCCGCCCTGCTGCTGGCCTGGCTGACCTGGCGGCTGGTGGAAAAGCCGCTGCGCTTCGGCGCCCATGCCCCGCGCAAGGCCCTGGCACTGCTGCTGCTGGTGGCGGCGGTGGGCCTGACCGGCGGCGCGGCCCGCTGGGCGCAAGGCTTCCCCGCCCGCTTCCCGGACCTGCCCGACCTCAGCATCGCCCGCATCAACCTGGCCTTCCGCGACGGCATCTTCCGCCCCACGCCCGGCATGCGCACCACCACGGAGGGGCAGGTCACCCTGGCCGAGATCGGCCACGGCGAGGAAGCCGTGCTGCTGACCGGCGACAGCGTGGTCTTCCACTACGGCCCGCGCGCCCAGGCGCTGCTGGAGGCCGGGCAACTGCGCCGCCGCGCCATCTTCGCCGTGGGGCCAAGCTGCGCCCCCATGCCGGGCGTGCTGCGCGGCGGGGACTTCGCCGGCTGCGCCGCCCTGCCGGAGAAAGCCGCCGCGCTGATCGCCAGCCAGAAGATCCACACCGTGGTGATCGGCGCCTTCTGGCAGGGCTATGCCACCGGCGACGCCATGGTGGAGCGGAACGGCACCCGCCTGCCCACCGCCACGCCCGCCGGGCTGGACCTGCTCTACGCCAACCTGGAAGACCAAGTGGCGGCGCTGATCCGCGCCGGACACGCCGTGCACCTGCTGCTGCCCGTGCCAACCCACCCGCGCTTCGACCCGCAGGGCATGGTCACGCGCTCCTGGCACGGCTTCCAGGTCGATCCCGGCATCCTGCAGGGCGTGCCGGTGGCGGAACTGCGGGCCGGCATGGCCGATGCCACGCAGCGCCTGGGCGCCATCGCGGCACGAACCGGCGCCGGGCTGATCGACCCGCTGCCCGACCTCTGCGGCAGGGGCCCGGCCTGCTCCCCCTTCTTCGGCGAAGGCGAGCCGAAATTCGCCGACGACAAGCACCTGCGCCCGGTCTTCGCACGGCAGAAGGTGACGATGCTGGATAGGCTGCTAAGCGAGGGAGAAGAGAAAAGGCCAGGGGAATGAATTCCCCCGGACCCCCATCTTCTTTCTTCGAGTTGGAGCTCAGGCGGCAGGCGGGGTCGCCGGGACATTTTCAATGAAAGGCAACGCGGGCTGAACCCGCAGCCGCCGGAGGGCCAAGGCCCTCCGGCGCAACCCCGCGTGAAAGGGTGCCGCCGCAGGCGCACCCGAAAACTCAAAAAGAAAAGAAGGGGCCTGGGGAATTCGTTCCCCAGCCTTCACCCCGTAAGTTCAGTAAAGCCCGCCCAGCGAGGAATCCGCGCCGCCACCGCCGCCGGAATGGGCCATGCCATCCCCGCCTTCGCTGCCACCGCCGCCGATCGGCGCACGGGCGGCATTCTCGGTGCCGGGGCGGAAGGGCTCCAGGATGGTCTCGCCATTGCTGGCCTGCACGCGCACCAGGGCGATGCCCGGTGGGGCGCGGAAGGGCACGGGCGGGCTGTCCTTCAGGGCGGCTTCCAGCACGTCGTGGACGATGGGGGCGGCGTTGCCGCCGCCGGTCTCGCCATCGCCCAGGCTGCGGGGCTCATCGAAGCCGACCCAGACGGCCACCACGATCTCGGGCGTGAAGCCGACGAACCAGTTGTCCATGTAGTCGTTGGTGGTGCCGCTCTTGCCGCCAATGGGGCGGTTGAGGCCCTTGCCGGCGGCGGTGCCGGTGCCGCGCTGCACCACGCCCTGCAGCAGCGAGACCATCTGATAGGCCGAGATCGGGTCCGTCACCTGCTTGCGGTCATCCACCAGCTTCGGCGGCTCGGCCTGCGGGCCATTGGCGCAGCCGTCGCAATGGCGGTTGTCGGCGCGCCAGACCAGCCGGCCGAAGCGGTCCTGCACGGTGTCGATCAGCGTCGGCGTCACCTGCTTGCCGCCGGCGACAAAGGAGGCATAGCCGGCGGCCATGCGCAGCACCGTGGTCTCGCCGGCGCCGAGCGACATCGACAGCACCTTCGGCATATGGGGGATGACGCCGAAGCGCGCGGCGGCATCCGCCACCTTGTCGATGCCAATCTCCTGCGCCAGCCGGATGGTGACGAGGTTGAGCGACTTCTCCAGCGCCGTGCGCATGGTCACCCAGCCATTGGTGTTGCGGCTGTAGTTGCCCGGGCGCCAGAGGCCCTGGGGCGTCATGATCTCAATGGGTGCGTCCAGCAGCCGCTGGTTGGGCGGGATGCCCATCTCCAGCGCCGGCAGATAGACGAAGGGCTTGAAGGAGGAGCCGGGCTGGCGCATCGCCTGCGTCGCGCGGTTGAACCAGCTCTGCTCAAAGGAGAAGCCGCCGGCCATGGCCAGCACACGGCCGGTCTGCGGGTCCAGCGCCACCACCGCGCCCTGCACCTGCGGGATCTGCCGCAGGGCCACGCGCTCGGCGCGCTCGTTCGCCGGCTCCACCAGGATCACGTCGCCCGGGGCCACCACGTCCTGCATCCGGCGCGGCGCGCCGCCGATGCGGCCATTGCGGTTGGCGCGGGCCCAGGAGAGGCCCTCCAGGGGCATGGTCGCCTGCCGGGGCTGGGCGGGGCGGCCATCGGCTGGCTTCTCCAGCCAAGCGACCCTGGCGGCGCGGGCATCCACGTCCCGCACCACCGCCAGCTTCCATTCCGGCAGGGCGCCGGCCGGGCGGGCGGTGGCCTCCAGCGCCGGCATCCATTCGGTATCCCTGGCGGAGATCTTGGCCACCGGGCCGCGCCAGCCGCCGCGGCGGCGGTCATAGCCGATCAGCCCCTCGCGCAGCGCATTCTCGGTCGCCGCCTGCAGCCCAGGCTCCATGGAGGTGCGGACCACGAGGCCGCCCATGGTGGTCTGGTCCTGCCCGAAGCGGGCCACCAGCTCGCGCCGCACTTCCTCGGTGAAATACTGGCCGGTGGCCACCATGTCGGGCCGGGCGCGGCCGCGGGTGACGATGGCATCCTGCTTCGCCGCCTGCGCCTCGGCGGCCGTGATGGCGCCGTCATCCACCATGCGGTCCAGCACATAGTCGCGGCGGGCGCGGGCGGCATCCGGGTAGCGGTTGGGATTGAGGTTGTTGGGCGCCTTGGGCAGCGCGGCCAGGAAGGCCGTCTCGCTCAGCGTCAGCTCGTCTAGGCCCTTGTTGAAATAGTTCATGGCCGCCGAAGCCACGCCATAGGCCTGCTGCCCCAGGAAGATCTCGTTGAGATAGATCTCCAGGATCCGCTGCTTGCTCATCGCGGATTCCAGCCGGAAGGCCAGGATCGCCTCCCGCACCTTGCGCATGATGGTGCGGTCGTTGCCCACCAGCATGTTCTTGGCGACCTGCTGGGTGATGGTGGAGGCGCCGATGGCGCGGCGGCCGGTGGCCATGCCTTCCACATTGGTCATCACCGCGCGCGCCAGGCCCAGCGGGTCCACGCCGTGGTGGTCCCAGAAGCGCTGGTCCTCGGCGGCGACGAAGGCGTCCTGCACGCGCTTCGGAATCGCCTCGATGGGCAGGAAGACGCGGCGCTCCAGCGCCATTTCCGCCATCAACTGGGAATCCGCCGCATACATGCGGCTCATCTGCGGCGGCTGGTAATCGGCCAGCCAAGCATGGTCCGGCAGGTCGCCGATGCCCTGGCGATAGAGGCCGTAGAGCGCGATGCAGGCCACCACCGCGATGGCCAGCCCCATCGAGAAGCCCCAGCCCACCAGCCGACGCATCCAGCGCCCGAAGCCGCCGCCGCCCGGGCCGCCGGAGCGTGGCGGGCGCGGCGGCTTGCCGCCTGGCGGCG
>NZ_JACTUZ010000246.1 GCF_014490445.1 Pseudoroseomonas ludipueritiae
GGCTGGGGCATGACCGCGGCAAAGGGCGGGGTTCCGATCCAGGCCGCCTTCAACATGCGCGGGAGCTCGACCTTGCGCGGCGTCCCCTGCCCTGGCGTGCGCTTCGTCGTGGTGGAGCGCGATGCCCCGCACGCCCTGTCCGTCTGCCAGTGCGGACCGGAACTGATCGCCCTGGGCCGGCAGAAGATGGAGGCGGCGATGGAGCTGTGGGCGCTGTGCCTGCGCGACAACGCATGGTCCGGCTACCCGCCCTTCGTCGCCCATATCGACGCCCCCAATCACGTCTCCATGCAGTGGGAAGAGCGCCAGCTTCGCGAGGAACAAATCCGCGATTGGCGTGGCTCCAGCCCGCTCGTCACCCAATCCGCAACCCCTTGGGCTTGAGGACCGCATCATGAGCTTCACCATCCGTCCGGCAGTGCGCGAGAAGATCGGCCTGCTCTTCGGCATCGCTGGCGCCTCTGGCTCCGGCAAGACCTTCTCGGCGCTGAAGCTGGCCAAGGGCATCGCCAATGGCACGGGCCGCATCGCCGTGATCGACACCGAGGCCGGGCGCGCGCTGCACTATGCGCCGCAGGCCGGCGAGAAGGCCGACAGCGCCAAGGGCACCTTCGACTTCCTGCACCTGGACTTCCAGCCGCCCTTTACGCCGGAACGCTACATCGAGGCGATCCGCGCCTGTGAAGAGGCCGGTGCCACGGTGATCGTCATCGACAGCATGTCGCACGAGTGGGCTGGCGAGGGCGGGTGTTCCGACATTCAGGCTGCAGAGGCCGAGCGCATGGCGCAGGGCAACCCGGCGCGTGTGGAGGCCATGACGGCCCCGGCCTGGAAGAAGCCGAAGGTGCGCCACCAGCGCATGATGTCGCGCCTGATCCAGACCCGCACCCACCTGATCTTCTGCCTGCGTGCCCAGGAGAAGGTGAAGATCGTCAAGCGGCAGAGCGGGCCGGGTACCGAGATCGTGCCGCTGGGCTTCATGCCGATCTGCGAGAAGTCCTTCATGTTCGAGCTCTCGGGCAGCATGACGCTGCACCCCGACACGCCAGGCGAGCCGCGCTACGACCTCCAGCACAAGCTGAATGACGAGCTCCGCGTCATCTTCCGCGAGGGAGAGCGCATCGGTGACGACGCCGGCAAGCGGCTGCGCATGTGGGCGGAGACCGGCGCCGACCGCCCGGCCGTGGACCGGGTGGCTGAAGGTGTGCGCGAGCTGATCGAGCGCATCCAGGATGCTGATGGCATGGAGGCCCTGGAGGCCATCACGTCTGACCCGGCAGTGGTGAAACAGATCGCGTGGCTGGCCGCGAACCGGAGCGAGCTCGCAACGCGGGTGAATGAGGCGGTGACCACGGCGCTTGCGCTGCATGAGCGGACTGAGGCGGGCCAGGAGGAGGCGGCATGATCGCCCTCTCCCTCATCCGCCTCGCCACCGTGGCGCTTCCCCTCGCCGCCTATGTCACGTCCATGGAGACCCCCGCCGGCCCTTTGGACGCGGTGCGGGCGGAGATCCTCGACCGGCCTTCTTCGATCTTCCCGCTGACGGAGGCGTCAAGCAGCCTGCCAGGTTCCGCCGCATTCCCCTTCTCGACCCTCCCAGCGAGCCTGTCCGCATCCGCTGGACGTGAGCCGGTGACGGTGCCGGAGCCTGCCGGGCTCGGGGTGTTCGTCGCGGGGGTGGTGGCGATTATCGCAGCACGGAGGATCGCGGCGTGAGGTTCGGCTCCGTCTGCTCCGGCATCGAGGCCGCGTCCATCGCCTGGGAACCCCTTGGCTGGTCCGCCTCATTCCTCTCTGAGATCGCCGCTTTCCCGCGCGCCGTCTTGACCCACCGTTTCCCCAGCACGCCTTTGCGCGGCGACTTCACGGAGATCCAGCACCGTGACCATGATCCAATCGACCTTCTCGTGGGAGGAACCCCCTGCCAGTCGTTCAGCGTCGCCGGGCTGCGGCGAGGCATGGCCGACGACCGCGGAAACTTGGCCCTTGAGTATCTTCGCCTGGCTGACCGACTTCGCCCCCGCTGGCTTCTTTGGGAGAACGTGCCCGGCGTCCTGTCATCCAACGGAGGACGGGACTTTGGTTCCTTCCTCGGGGGGCTGGTCCAGCTCGGGTATGGGTTCGCCTACCGAGTGCTTGACGCTCAGTTCTTCGGACTGGCCCAGCGACGCAAGCGTGTGTTCGTTGTCGGATGTGCTGGAGACTGGCGACGTGCCGCAGCGGTACTTCTTGAGCCCGCGAGCCTGCGCGGGAATTCTCCGCCGCGCCGAGAAGCGGGGGAAAGAGCTTCCCGAGGCGTTGGCTTCGGCGTTGTCGGCAACGGCGAATGTGGAGAAGGACTGAGCCCGCTACGCGCCAAAGGCGGGGATGCCGGGGGCGGTAGCGAGATGCTGGTGGCCTTCGGGGGCAACAATACGTCTGGCCCCATTGACGTGGCAGCCGCGCTGAATGCCTGCAAGACCGCGGCGGGGCGGCAGGATTTCGAGACGGAGACGTTCATCGCCCATACCTTGCGGGCTCAGGCGCAGTCGGCTCACGCGGCCGACCTTGAGACCTATGTGGCCTTCGACACCACGCAAATCACCAGCGCAAGCAACTACAGCAGCCCGAAGGCTGGGGATCCTTGTCATCCTCTGGCTGCCGGGGCTCATCCGCCGGCGATTGCCTTTCAGTCCAGCCAAAGCGGCGTCCGAACCGGAGATGCCCACGCCACGCTCGACGCCAACAATGGGGCGCGCAGGCATAACGGCGTGATGTCGGCATCAGGTGTCCGCCGCCTCACCCCCCGCGAGTGCGAACGCCTCCAAGGCTTCCCTGACGACCACACCCTGATCCCCTACCGCAACAAGCCCGCCGCCGATGGCCCGCGCTACCAGGCGCTCGGCAACTCCATGGCCGTGCCTGTCATGCGCTGGATCGGCTCGCGCATTCAGATGCAGGAAAGGATCGCCGCATGAGCACCCCCGCCATTCCGCCTGACAGCAAGCCTGATCACGAGCGCATCTGGCTCAGCCCACGCGACCCTTTTGAGGAACGGACGTGGTGCCAGGACAACGTGTGGGCCGACATTCCGGAGTGCGCCGATGATCCTCCAACCGAGTATGTGCGCGCGGATCTAGTCGCCGCCGCTGTGGCTCAGGCTCGCGCGGATGCTCGTGAGCATGCGCTGCGG
This sequence comes from Pseudoroseomonas ludipueritiae, assembly GCF_014490445.1. Taxonomy (GTDB): domain Bacteria; phylum Pseudomonadota; class Alphaproteobacteria; order Acetobacterales; family Acetobacteraceae; genus Pseudoroseomonas; species Pseudoroseomonas ludipueritiae. Next base: position 3,173 of record NZ_JACTUZ010000246.1, read on the forward strand.
GAGGCAGCGAGCGAAGCGTTCGGGCTGCTCTACCCGACGAACCCGAAACCCGATTGGACGCGATACGCGCACGAGAAAGCCGACCACGCGATCCGTGTCCGCATGGCCATCCTCTCCCTGATCCACCCCACCCCCAGCACGGAGCCGGGCCATGGCGAGTGACCGTTCTCGTGGCTGGAACCTGCGTCGGGAGGTGAAGCTGGAATGCCCGAAGTGCAAGCAGACCTTGGATGTCCCGCGCGATGCCACTGATCCACCGCGCACCGCGAAGGTGCTGATCCTCTGCCCCGAATGCGTCGGCGGTGACTTCTCGGAGGCCAACTACTTCGATGCACAAGGGCGCCAGATCGACCTAGACGGCAAGCCAATGAAGGACCCCGCAAATGTCGAGTGAGAACCTGACGCTGGAGCAGATCGCGCTGATCGAAGGTGACGCGCACGGGCTTCTGACGCGCAATCCGAATGCTGAGGGAATGATCGGCTGCGAAGCGATCCTCGCCCTCTGCGCCATGGCCCGCCGGTCGTTGAGCGACACCAGCACAGCGAGGGAGGGGGAGAAGCTGGAGATCCCCGAGATGAGCTGGGCGGAGAAGAACCTTCTGCTCGCGATGGAACCGGGCAAGGGATACCGGGCGGCCAACTTCGCCCGGACTGCCTTCATCGAGGAAGACCTGTTTAGCTTGGAGAAGCTGAAGCTCGCGTGCTTCGAGACGGACTGGCGTTTGACCAGTGTCGGTGAGCAGGTCCGCGCCGCCCTCGCCCCCTCCGACCCCGTTTCCGCAGGCCGAGACGC
>NZ_JACTUZ010000247.1 GCF_014490445.1 Pseudoroseomonas ludipueritiae
CGCGGCGTGAAGAGCGTGGAGATCGTGGACCCGCTGACCATCCGCTTCCGCACCGCGGCACCCTATCCGATGCTGCCGACCGATTTCGCGCAGGTGCTGGTGATCTCCCGCCATGTTGGCGAGGGCGCGACCACCGAGGATTACAACAGCGGCAAGGCTGTGGTCGGTACCGGCCCCTATAAGTTCAGCGCCTATACCCCCGGCAGCCGCACCCGCATGGTGCGCAACGACGCTTATTGGGGCGGCAAGCCCGACTGGGCCAATGTCGATTACCGCGTCATCTCCTCCGCCCCTGCCCGCACGGCGGCGATCCTCTCGGGCGATGTGGATGTGATCGACACTGTTCCTTCCTCGGATATTCCGAAGCTGGAGAAGGACAGCAAGGTCCAGCTTTCCTCCATCCAGGGCCTGCGCCTCATCTATCTCTCCTTCGACCGCAGCCGCAGCGACAACCCCGTCTTTGTCACCGACAACGATGGCAAGCCGCTGGCCACCAACCCCTTCAACGACCTGCGCGTCCGCCGCGCCCTCTCCGTCGCCATCAACCGCGAGGCCCTGGCGGAGCGAGTGATGGAGAATACCGCCAAGCCGGCTGGCCAATGGCTGCCGCCGGGCGCCTATTCCTATAATCCGGAGGTGAAGCCGCTGGAGCAGGATATCGAAGGTGCCAGGAAGCTTCTGGCCGAGGCCGGCTTTCCGCGCGGCTTCAGGATGACCCTGCACACGCCGAACGACCGCTACCCCAACGATGCCAAGACCTCGCAGGCGGTGGCGCAGATGTGGACGCGCGTGGGCGTGCAGACCACCGTCGAGGCCCTGCCCTGGTCCGCCTATTCCATGCGCGCCAACCGCCAGGAATTCGGCGCCCGCCTGACCGGCTGGAGCAGCTCCAGCGGCGAGGCTTCCTCCGCCCTGGTGAATATTGTCGGCACCTATGATCCGGAGAAGCGCTTCGGCGCCAGCAACGGCAGCCGCTATTCCAACCCGGAGCTGGACGCGCTGACGCTGAAGGCCGGTTCCACCATGGATGACGCGGAGCGCGAGAAGCTGCTGCAGCAGGCGATCAAGATGGCGGTGGACGATGTGGCGCTGGTACCGCTGCACCAGCTGGTGAATACCTGGGCGGTGCGGAAGGGGCTGCAGCACAGCCCGCGCATGGACGAGCGCACCCGCGCCATGGACCTGAAGCCCGCCAAGGGCTGAGCTTGCATGTTGGGCGGGCACAGCGCCCGCCCAACATCATCGCGCTGTCAGGCCGGCTCGCCCGGCACCGGCGTGAAGCCGAGGCTGGCGACGAAATCGGTGATCTCGGCGATGACGCGGTCCAGCATCGCCTCATCCGTGCCCTTGGCCACCAGAGCGACGCCGCCGCCATTCTCCCGATAATAGGGATAGGAGCCGATATCGACCTCCGGGTGGCGCGCCTGGATGGCGCCCAGGCCCTCGGCGATCCGCCCTTCCTGCATCCCCCAGGCATGCACCGCGCGGCTCTGGACCGGCACGCCGCCGCGCAGGCCGGGCGCCAGTTCCTCGAACATCGCCTGCATGATGCGCGGCACGCCCGCCATCACATGCACATTGCCGATGATGAAGCCAGGCGCGATGGAGACCGGATTGCGGATGAGCGTGGCGCCGCGCGGCATGGTCGCCATGCGCTGGCGGGCGGCGTTGAACTCGGCGGGCGGCTCGCGGCTGGCATAATGCGCCGCCATCAGCGCCCAGGCTTCCGGATGCGGCTCCCAGGGCACGCCAAAGGCCTGGGCGATGCATTCGGCGGTGATATCGTCATGCGTCGGCCCGATGCCGCCGGTGGTGAAGACATAGGTGTATTTCGCCCGCACCTCGTTCACGGTGGCGACAATCACCTCCGGCACATCCGGGACCACCCGCGCCTCGCGCAGCGGGACCCCGATCTCGCCCAGCCGGCTGGCGATGAACTTCAGGTTGGCATCCTGCGTGCGGCCCGAAAGAACTTCGTTGCCGATGATCAGCAGGCAGGCGGTAGGGTTCGTCATGATGCTTCCTTGGGCGGCGGGGCGGCCATCCGCGCCCGCGTCGCCTCGTCCAGAATGGCGCGGATCTCGGCCATCAGGGGATGCGCCGCGGTCTGCTTGCGGCCGTAGTCGAGGTTGAAAGCGTAATCGAAGCCCGCCGGGTTGCGGCCCTGCGTGTGCTGCAACAGCGTCTCCAGCTTGTCGAAGCCCTTGGCCAGCACCGCTTCCGGCGTGGCGGCGGCCTCGTATTCCTCCCACAGCGCCAGGATCTCGGCGCGGCGGGCCTCGGGCAGCGGGCGGCAGAGTTCCCGCAGGTCGGCGCGCTCCCGCGCCGCCTTGCCGCCCCCGGGGGTCTGCAACACGGCCGGGATATCGCCGCTCAGCGCCTCCCCCAGGTCATGCACGATGCAGATGCGCAACAGCTTGCCGAGGTCGATGCCCTCCAGCCCATCGGCGAAGACCATGGCCATCAGGCAAAGCCGCCAGGTGTGCTCGGCGGTGCTTTCCACCCGGCCGCGCGAGGTATGGGCGCTGCGCTCCACATCCTTCAGCGCCTCGGCGGCGCGCAGGAAATCCAGCGCGCCCAGGATCTCTTCCGTCTTCATGCTGCCCTGCCCCCAACCAGGGGGTCAGGAGCCTAAAGGAAGTCCCGCAGCATGGCGACCAGCGGCTTGTCCGCCGGCGGCATGGCATAATCGGCCAGCTTGTTGGGCCGCACCCAGGCCAGTTGCTGCCCTTCGGTCGCCGTCAGCGTGCCCTGCCAGCGGCGGCAGAGATAGAGCGGCATCAGCAACTGGAAGCGCCCGGCGTCATGGCTGGCGAAGGTGAAGGGCGCGAGGCAGGCGGCCGAGACATCGATCGCCAGTTCTTCCCTCAGCTCCCGGATCAGCGCCTCCTCCACCGTCTCGCCCGGCTCCACCTTGCCGCCGGGGAATTCCCAGAGGCCGGCCATGGGCTTGCCTTCCGGGCGGCGGGCCAGCAGCACGCGGCCATCCACATCCACCAGGGCGCAGGCGGCCACCAGCAGCAGCGGCTTGCCCTCCACCACCGGCGTCGTGGCGGTGGCGGCCACCGAGACGGGCTTGATGGGCTCCGGCTCGGTGAAGGGGCCGGCGATCTCTTCCCGCCCCCCCTCGAAGAGCCGCACCGGCAGGCGGCCGCCGCGCGCCAGGAAATGCGCTTCCCCGGTGCCGCTTTCCCGCAGGCCCACGCGGCGCAGCACGCCGGCGGAGCGGTCATTCTCCTCCAGCACGCTGGCGACGATGCGGTCGATATCCAGGTTGGCCAGGCCCCAGCGCGCGAGGCGCCCGGCGGCCTCGGCGGCGACGCCATGGCCCCAGTAGCGGCGGCCGACCCAATAGCCCAGCTCGGCGCTGCGGGACTCGGGCTGGCGCATCAGGCCGACGCAGCCGACCAGCACCTCCTTCTCCCCTTCCTGGCCCACGATGGCCAGGTGCCAGGCCTCCCCCGCCGCGCGCTGGCGATGGGTGGATTCGATCCATTCATCCGCCAGCTCACGCGAATAAGGAAAGGGCACGCGGGAAAGCCAGCGCGCCACATCCCAATCATTGATCAGGCGGTGCAGCTCGGCGGCATCGGCGGGTCCGAGCGGGCGCAGGGTCAGCCGCTCGGTACGGAGGGGATTGAAGTCGGACTGGGTCATCAAGACAGCCTGGGCGACCCCGCGACGGCCGGAGCCGCCGCGGGGGAAGATGGGCTTAACGGCGCCACCAGCCGCGCTTCTTGGGCGCCGCGTCATCGGCGGCGTCCACCATCACCGGCTGCACCGGGGCGGCTGCCACCGGCTCGGCCGACCCGGCTTCCACCTGGGCAGGAGCCGGAGCAGCCTCGGCCACGGCGGGCGCGGGCTGGGCGGAGGGAACCTCCGGCGCAGGCTCGGCAGCGGCCTCCGGCACGGCAGCGGCTTCCG
>NZ_JACTUZ010000248.1 GCF_014490445.1 Pseudoroseomonas ludipueritiae
GCCGCGCCCCCGGCCGCCCGCGCCGCCTCTGCCCTTCATCGCCGCACTGGGTGCCTGGGCTGTCGGCCGCCTGCGGGTGGCGCGCGATGGCCTGGGCTTCCTGGGGGAGGCGCTGGTGCTCTCCCTGGCGGTGCTGCGCCACCCGCGCCGGCTGCGCATCGGCGACCTGCTGCGCCACCTGGACGAGGCAGGGCTGCGCGCCTTTCCGCTGACGCTGCTGCTGGGCACGCTGATCGGCGTGATCCTGGCCTTCCAGTCCTCGGCCTCGCTCCGCACCTTCGGCGCCGAGATCTATATCCCCGCGCTGGTGGGCGTGACCCTGACGCGGGAGCTGGGGCCACTGATCGCTGCCGTCATCCTCTCCGGCCGCACCGGCTCGGCCTATGCCGCCGAACTCGGCACCATGACGGTGAACGAGGAGGTGGACGCGCTGCGGGTGATGGGCATCGAGCCCGTGGCCATGCTGGTGCTGCCGCGGCTGATCGCCGGCATGCTGGTGATGCCGGTGCTGACGCTGCTGATGAACCTGTCCGGCATGCTGGGCATGGGCTTCATCATGTGGACGCTGGGCTACCCGGTGCCGCTGGTGACGACGCAGCTGCAGCAATGGGTGACCCTGGGCACGCTGGGCGGCGGGCTGATCAAGGCCGCGGTCTTCGGGCTGGTGATCGCCGGCATCGGCTGCCGCGCCGGGCTTTCCGCCGGGCGCGGCCCGCGCGCGGTGGGCGACGCGGCGACGGCGGCGGTGGTGGGCGGCATCGTCGCCACCGTGCTGCTGGACGGCATCTTCGCCGTGCTCTTCTTCCGGATGGCCTGGTGATGGCGGACCATCCCGAAGCCCTCGCCCTCCAGGCCCCCCGGCTGCGCGACGTGGTGGTGGAGGCGCATGGCGTCGCCATGGCCTTCGGCGCCAATACGCTGTTCCGCGATGTCTCCTTCCAGGTGGAGCGGGGCGAGGTCTTCGTGATCCTCGGCGGCTCCGGCTGCGGCAAGTCCACGCTGCTGAAGCTGCTGATCGGCCTCTACCAGCCCACCGCCGGGAAAAGCCGCATCCTGGGCCAGGACCTGCAGGCCAGCACCGGGCGGAAGCGGCAGGCGCTGCTGGCGAAGCTGGGGGTGATGTGGCAGTCCGGCGCCCTCTTCGGCTCCATGACCCTGCTGCAGAACGTGATGCTGCCGCTGGAGGAGCATACCAGCCTGCCGCCCAGGGCGCGGGAGGAGGTGGCGCGGGTGAAGCTCGGCCTTGTCGGGCTGTCCGAGGCCGCCGACCGCCTGCCGGGCGAGATCTCGGGCGGCATGGCCAAGCGCGCCGGCATTGCCCGCGCCATGGCGCTGGACCCGCCGGTGCTGTTCCTCGACGAGCCCTCCGCCGGCCTCGACCCCATCACCTCCGCCGGGCTGGACCAGTTGATCAAGGACCTGGCCCGCGACCTCGGCACCACTTTCGTGGTGGTGACGCACGAATTGCAGAGCATCCTCGCCATCGGCGACCGCTGCATCATGCTGGACAAGGAAGCCAAGGGCATGATCGCCGAGGGCGACCCGCGCGAGTTGCGCGACCACGCGACGCACCCCACGGTGCGCGCCTTCTTCCGCCGGGAGGCGATCTGACACCATGCCCACATCCCGCAGGCTTTACGTGCGCGTCGGCGCCCTGCTGCTGGCCGGCCTCGCGCTGGGCCTGGGCTTCCTGTTCTTCCTGACCGCGGGCCAGGTCGGCAAATCGGCCGAGCTGTTCGAGACCTATCTCAGTGAAAGCGTCACCGGCCTCGAATCCGGCGCGCCGGTGCGCTACCGCGGCGTGCGGATCGGGCAGGTGACGGAGATCGGCCTGGTCAATGCCGAATACCGCCCCGACAGCCGCTCCCAGGCGGCGGCGGCCTTCCAGCTGGTGCTGGTGCGCATGGCGCTGGACCCCAAGCGCGCCACCATGCCCAATGTGGAGGCGGCGCAGCGCGCGGTGCAGAACGGGCTGCGCGCCCGCCTTTCCAGCCAGGGCCTGACCGGCGTGTCCTATGTGGAGCTGGATTTCGTGGACCCCGAGCGCTTCCCGCCGCGCGAGGTGCCCTGGGCGCCGGCCTATCCCGTGATCCCTTCCATACCCTCCACCGTGGCGCAGGTGCAGGACGCGGCGGAGCAGGTGCTCTCCCGCATCCAGAACGCACCGATCGAGGAGATCCTGAGCAACATCGCCGGGCTGACCGGCGCCTTGAACGGGCAGGTCCATGACGGCGACCTGGCGCGCACGCTGCGGGAGGCGGCCGAGACCATGGCGACCCTGCGCCAGGCGGTGGCCGATGCCGACATCGCCGGCACCATGCGCGACGTGCGCGGCGTCGCCAGCAACCTGAACGACCTGACCGGCGGCCCCGAGGCCAAGCGCGCCCTGGCCAGCATCGCCGCCGCCGCCGATGGACTGCGCACCGCCGCCTCGCAACTGCCCGCCGCCATCCAGAGCCTGGAGCGCACCGCGCGCTCGGCGCGGGGCGTGACGCAGGACACCAATGCGGACCTCGCGCCCATCCTGCGCGACCTGCGCGCGGTGGCCAGCAACCTGCGCGACACCACGGAATTGCTGCGTCGTTTCCCCGGCGCGGCCATCCTCGGCGCCCCGCCGCCGCCACCCCGTTGAAAGAGGTTCCCCCCGAGATGAAGCGACGCGCCCTGCTGCTGTCCTTTCCCCTGGCGGCCTCCCTGGCCGCCTGCGGCAGCGTGTTGCCCGACCGGCCTTATGTGGAGGTGAAGCGCTTTCCCCTGATCGCCGCGCGGCCGCAGGGGGCGCCCGGGCGCGGCCGCCGGGTGCTGGAGGTGCGGCTGATGCGCGCGGCACCGGGCATGGAAACGCGCGGGCTGCGCTCCTTGCGCACCGATGGCACGGAGAAAGTGGATTACTACGCCGAATGGAGCGCCCCGCCGGCCGAGCTGGCGGAAGAGGCGCTGCGCCGCTGGCTTTCCGCTTCCGGCCTGTTCAGCGGCGTGGTGGCGCCGGGCAGCCGGGCCCGCGCCGATTTCGTGCTGGAATGCGAATTGACGGCGCTGCTGGCGGACCTCGGCCGGCGGGAAGCGCGGGCCGGGCTTTCCGCCGTGCTGCTGCGCAACCGCGATGGCGAGACGCAGGTGCTGCGGCAACTGGCCGTCAATGGCACCGCGCCGCTGCCCGCGCCCGAAGGCAAGGACGACACGCTGCCGCCAGAGGTGCTGGCCGCCGGCATGAACGAGGCCTTTGCCGCCGCGCTGGGTGCGCTGGAGCAGGGCATCGCGCCGCTGGTGCGCTGAAGCCGAAGCGTCTCATTTTTTCGGCGTTCCTGAACGGGTGGTGAGGACGGCGTTAACCTTCTGCTTACCTCTGTCGCGGTAGTCTCAAAAACAGAGACAAACGCCTGCCATTGCCCGGCAACCGGGGCGGCGGGCCAAGGCGGCGAAGGTGCAAGGCCATGACCAGCAGCGTGGACCCCTGGGATGAGGTCTGGGATGCCTACGAGGCACGGCGGGCCGCCACGGCCACCGCTGCCGCCAGCCTGACGCCCACGCCATCCCGGCGGCCTGCGCGGCCAGGACGATGGCAGGGCTGGCTGAAGCCGCTGCTGGCCGGCGTGGCCTTCAGCCTGGGCTGCGCCGCCGGCTCCGCTTGGCCGGTGCTGAACCTTTATGGGCTGGTACTGCGGCAGGATGTCCCGGCGCTGCTGCGGCAACTGGATCTTGCCCCGGCGCGGGATGGGCTGCGGGAGGAGCTGCGGGCGCATGCCAGGCTGCATGGCCCGGCCACCGGTGGCGCGGAGCGGCTGCTGGCCGGCATGGCGGAGGACATGGCCGCCGCCCTGGCCCGGCCCGGTGGCCTGGAACAGCTGCTGCAGGCCGGTGCCCCGCCGCTGCGGCTGGCGGAATGGGGCGGCACGGCGGTGGAGCTGGC
>NZ_JACTUZ010000249.1 GCF_014490445.1 Pseudoroseomonas ludipueritiae
CGGCCAGGGCGGCGGCATCCAGGCAGAGCAGGCGGTCGGCCAGGATGGCGGCGCGGGCGGCCTCGGCAGGGCCAGTGCCGCTGGCCAGCCGCGCCAGGGCTGCCGGGCCCAGGCGGTTGGCCACCATATTGGCCAGGATGGTGGCCAGCAGTTCCCGCCGCAGCCGGTGGTGGGCGATGGCCTCGCCGAATTCCTGTTGCAGCGGCTGCGGGAAATAGGCCTGCAGCAGCGGCGCCAGGGCGGGGTCGTCCGGCAGGCTGCTGTTCTCGATCGCTTCCGTCAGCCAGAGCTTCGTGAAGGGCAGCAGCGCGGCCAGTTCCGGGCGGGTCAGGGCGTCGCCCGTGGCCATGCGGTCGGCCAGGGTGGCGGCATCGGGCAGGCCGGCCACGGCGCGGTCCAGCAGCCCGGCCTGTTCCAGCCGGGTCATCAGCGCGGCCTGGGCGGGCAGGGCCTCGGCACCCGCCGCTTCCTCCAGGCTGACGGCCAGGGACTGCTCGGTATTATCGCGCAGCACCAGGGCGGCGACCTCGTCCGTCATCTCCCGCAGCAGCGCGTCGCGCCGCTGGGCGGTGATGGCGCCGGCGGCCCGCACATCGGCCAGCAGGATCTTGATGTTCACCTCGTGGTCAGAGGTCGAGACACCGGCGGCATTGTCCAGCGCATCGGTGTTCAGCTTGACGCCGTTGCGCGCCGCCTCGATCCGCCCGGCCTGGGTGACGGCGAGATTGGCGCCCTCCCCCAGCACCCGGGCGCGGACCTCATGGCCATCGACGCGGATGGCGTCATTGGCGCGGTCCCCGGCCTCGGCCTGGCTTTCGGTCTGCGCCTTCACGTAAGTGCCGATGCCGCCGAAATACAGCAGGTCCACCGGGGCGCGCAGAATGGCGCGCATGACGGTGGCGGGGTCGGGCTTCTGTTCCTCGATCCCCAGCACCTCCCGCGCACGGTCGGACAGCGGGATGGAGCGCGCGTTGCGGGGATAAACGCCGCCGCCCGCGCTGAGCTTGCCCGCGTCGTAATCGGCCCAGGAGGAACGTGGCAGCGCGAAGAGGCGAGCGCGCTCCTCATAGCTGGCGGCCGGGTCCGGATCGGGGTCGATGAAGATATGGCGGTGGTCGAAGGCCGCGATCAGCCTGGTCTGCCTCGAGACCAGCAAGCCGTTGCCGAAGACATCGCCCGACATGTCGCCGACGCCGGTGCAGGTGAAGGGTTCCGCCTGGATGTCATGGCCCAGCTCGGCGAAGTGCCGCGCGATCATCACCCAGGCGCCCTTGGCGGTGATGCCCATGCCCTTGTGGTCGTAGCCCTGGCTGCCGCCACTCGCAAAAGCGTCGTCCAGCCAGAAGCCGTATTCCTGCGCCAGGCCATTGGCGATGTCGCTGAAGGAGGCCGTGCCCTTGTCGGCGGCGGCGACGATATAGGGGTCGTCGCCATCCCGCCGCACCACATTGGCGGGCGGAACCACCTCGCTGCCGCGCAGGTTGTCGGTGATGTCCAGCATGCCGCGGATCAGCGTCTTGTAGGCGGCGATGCCGGTGGCCATGAAGGCCTCGCGGTCGCTGGCCGGCGGCACATGGCCCTTCAGCACGAAGCCGCCCTTGGCGCCGGTCGGCACGATCACGACGTTCTTCAGCCGCTGCGCCTTCATCAGGCCCAGGATCTCGGTGCGGAAATCCTCCCGGCGGTCGGACCAGCGGATGCCGCCGCGCGCCACGGCGCCGGAGCGCAGGTGGCAGCCCTCCATATGCGGGGCATGGACAAAGATCTCGCGCCAGGGGCGGGGCGCCGGCATCTCGCCACCGGCGGCGCTGTCGATCTTCAGAGAGAGATAGGGCTTATCCTGGTGAAAGTTGGTGCGCAGCACCGCATCCAGCACCGTGCGCAGGCGGGACAGGATGCGGTCGGCATCCGGGTTCTCGATCTGCTCCATCAGCGCCGACCATTCGCCCTCGATGGCCTGCTCGCGCGCCGCGTCCCGCGGGCGCTCGGGGTCGAAGCGGCATTGGAAGAGGTCCACCAGCAGGCGGGCGGCCTTGGGCTCGGAAGCCAGCGCGGCTTCCACCGAGCCTTGCGCGAAAGCGAAGCCCACCTGCTTCAGCCAGCGGAACAGCGCGCGCAGCAGCCAGGCCTCACGCCAGGTCAACCCGGCACGGGCCACGAGGCGGTTGAAGCCATCGGCCTCCGCACGGCCCTCCAGCAGGGCGGAAAGCGCCTCCAGCAGTGCCGGGAAGCGGCCCTCGGCAAGGTCCGCCCCGGCTTCCAGCGCGAAGACATGCAGCACCACGCGGCTGCCATCCGCCAGCGTCAGGTGATGCGGCGTTTCCTCGATGGCGCGCAGGTCCAGGCTCTCGAAGAGCGGCAGCACATCGGCCAGCGGCAGCGGGCCGCCCGGATTGGCCAGCCGCAGCGAAAGGCTGCGCGGCCCGGCGCCCGGCGCGCGTTCCAGCCGCGCGCCGGGGTGGCCGCTGGCCAGGGCGGCTTCCGCCATGGCGATATCGGCCACCGCCGTGGTGGTGGGGGTCTGGTTGGCATAGAAGCTGGAGAAGGCCTCGGCCCAGCGCGCCAGGCTCCCGGCGGCGCGGGCCTCGCCCAGCTCGGCGGTCAATGCCTCGCCCAGCCGGTCGGTGAAGGAGCGGGCGGCCTGCGCCACCGCCGCCTCCAGCACCGCGTCATCCACCTGCGGCACGGCGCCCGGCGTGGTGCCCAGCACGTAATGCACCCGCGCCAGCGGCCCATCGGCCAGCGCGATATGGAAGGCGGAAAGCCGCGCCTGGAAGGCGCGCGTCAGGATGCCCGCCACCGTCTCCCGCAGCCGGGTGTCGAAGGTATCGCGCGGCAGCCAGGCGATGGCGGAGATGAAGCGCTCGAAGGGGTCGCGCCGCAGAACCAGCGCGGCGCGCGGGCGAATGGAAAGGTCCAGCGCCCGGCGGGCACCGTCCAGGATGGCGGCTTCCTCGGCCTGGAACAGCTCGTCGCGCGGCCAGGTGTCGAGGATATTGCGCAGCGCGCGGCCGTCGTGGCTGTCCTCCTCCACCCCGGCGGCGGCCAGGATGCGCTCCACCTTGGCCGAGAGCCAGGGGATGGAGCGCGGATTGCGATTATAGGCGCTGGCCGCGAAGAGGCCGAGGAAGAGGCGGATGGCCACCACGCGCCCATCAGGGCCGAAGACGCGCGTCGCCACCACATCGGCATGCTGCGGCCGGTGGACGCGGGCGCGCATATTGGCCTTGGCGATGCTCAGCGCCACGCCGTCCTTGAGCTGCGCCAGCACGGCGGCGGGAATGGCGGCAAGGTCGCGCAGCGTGTCGAAGACCGGCAGCGATTCATCCCGCAGCAGGCCCAGGCCATCCTCGATGGCGACCTGCGGCTCCAGCCGCAGCAGCCGGTGGCCGAGGCAGACGAAATTCTCCTCCGCGATCCAACGCAGGAAGTTCTGGCCGGCGGCCGCCTCGGGCGCCGCGGCGATCTCGCCCTCCGCCTGCCGCAGCCGCTCGCGGATGGCGGGGTAGTCGGTGACGGCCAGCCGCACCTCGGCCATGGCCTGCCGCAGCGCCGCCTCCACCGCCTCCCAGCCGCCGGCGGGGACCTTCTGGTCGCCGGTCAGGCGCACCGGGTTGGGGGCGATCTCCACATGCATCAGGCTCTCGGGCTTGCCCTCCGTCCCGCCGAGCGAGAGCAGCCGGCCCTCGGCATCGCGCTGGGCCCGCAGCACCGGGTGCAGCAGCCGCCGCGCCGCGCGGCCGGACAGCGCCAGCGCCGCCAGCACGCTTTCCACCAGGAAGGGCATGTCGTCGGTGACGATCTCGGCCAGCGCCGCGCCGCCCTGGCCGGGGCCAGGGGGCAGCAGGCGCAGCTTGGCCTCGCCCGGGCG
>NZ_JACTUZ010000025.1 GCF_014490445.1 Pseudoroseomonas ludipueritiae
CGCTCTACGCCGGAGAGCGGAGAGCGGAGAGCGGAGAGCGGAGAGCGGAAGGTCCGGCGCTGAATGGCGCCAGGGTGTAGTTCTTGTCGCGTGTGTTGACCGCCTTGAACTTACTGTCATCCACCGCGACCACCGCATCGATGAACAGCCCAAGCCTGCGGCACAACGCTACGAACTGGCGGCAGGCAGCCTGGATCGCTGGACCGTTGTCGCGACGGAAGTCGGCGATCGTCTTGAAGTCAGGCGTCAGCCGACCGGTTAGCCACATCAACTCGAGATTGCGTCCTGCCTCGCGTTCTAGCCTGCGGCTCGACTGGAGGCGGTTCAGGTAGCCGTAGACATAGATCTTGAGCAGTGTTGCCGGATGATAGGCCGGGCGTCCGTTTGCCTCTGGCACCACGCCTGCAAAGCCGAGGGCGCGCAGGTCCAGTTCGTCAACGAACGCCTCGATCACCCGCACCGGATTGTCCGCCGCGACGAAGTCATTCAGGCATTCAGGAAGCAGCGTCGACTGCCGCCGGTCCTCGCCTTCGACGAAGCGCTTCATCATCGCCCCCTGGCACCCATGCCGAGAGGATAAGCCGCTCCGCGCTCTTTTCAAACAATCTCGGTGGACACCGGACCTGCTTGGCTTCTCGGGTTAGAGGGTCCAGTCGCTCCGTTGCAGGGCAACTCGGTAGCCGTCTGGATTCTCAAAAGTGGCGCCACTTTTCTGCGCGACGCATGATGGCTGCGGCCATCGGCTGACGCTTACCGTTGCGGGGGTATGAGGAGCGATGCGCCCCAATCCGCGCGGATCAGCCGGCGAGGCCGACGTGATCCGGATGGAAATGGGTGACCAGGACGCGCGTGACCGGCCGCCCCGCGAGGCCCTTCGCGAAGACGTGCCGCCAGACCTTCCGTGTTGCGTTGTCTCGAGGCCGGTATCCACGAGCAGCCAGCAATTCACATGGGAAGGCGGCCCGGGAAGCGGCATACGGACCCGCAGGATGCCGGGTGCAACCTCCACCGGCCTGCCGGGCGGGGGCGGACCCGAGCCCGCCATGGTCACGCGGGAGCACCGGCATAGGCCTCGCGCAGGCGGCGCTTGAACACCTTGCCCATGCTGTCTCGCGGCATGTCGTCCACCAGCCAGACTCGCCGCGGGACTTTGTAGCCCGCCAGGCGTTCCCGCAGGTAATCGCGGATCGCCTGCGCTGCGGGCGCGACGCCGGGGCGCGGCTGCACGGCCGCGACGAGGGCTTCCCCGTATTCCGGATCCGGCACGCCGAAGACGGCGCAGTCCAGCACGGCGGGATGGGTAATCAACGCGGCCTCTATCTCGGCGGGGTAGATGTTCACGCCGCCGGAGACCACCATGTCCCGCTTGCGGTCGGTGATGAAGAGGTAGCCCTCCTCGTTCAGATAGCCGACGTCGCCGTTGGTGATGTGGCCGTCCCGCTCCACCCGCGCCCGTTCCCCGGGCAGGTTGTGGTAGGTGAAGGGCAGGGCGTTCGGCCCGGAATCGACGTAGATCTCGCCGATCTCGCCAGGCGACAGGACCCGTCCTTCCTCGGATAGGATTCGGATGGAGGTGCCGGGTAAGGCGCGACCAACCGTGCCGGGGAAGCGCAGCCACTCCTCTGAGCGGGAGGCGGCGATGAGGCTGACTTCCGTGGAGCCGTAGGTCTCGGAGAGGATGGGCCCCCACCACGCGATCATGGCCCGCTTCACCTCCGGCGCGCAGGCGGAGCCGCCATGGGTGACGCCCTCCAGCGAGGACAGGTCGTAGCGGGCACGCACTGCCTCGGATAGCTTCAGCAGGCGCACGAGCATGACGGGCACGAGGGCGAGGTGCGTCAGCCGGTGGCTCTCGATCGCGCGCAGGAGCTCCTCCGCGTTGAAGCGCGGCATCACCACGATCAGCGCGGCCTGGGCCAGCGCCACGCGCGCGCTGGAGGCGGGGCCGGCGTGGTAGAGCGGGCCTACCACCGCGGTGCGCATGCCCTGCCGGGCACCGCCCACGAGGTTGCGGATGCGCCGGGCGGAATCGTGCTGCTCCGGCGTGCCGGGAAGGCGGCGCACACCCTTGGCGAGGCCCGTCGTGCCTGAGGTGTAGAGCATCATGCCGAGGGAGGGCGGGGTGGGTGCCGTCCAGGGCCGATGGGAGTCGCGCCAGCCCGGCCAATCCAGTGCACCGGGCGGGGCGGCGGGCGCTGCGCCGATCCCGTAGGCCTCGGCGATCTCGGGTGGCGTCGGCACGACGATCAGGGTGATGCCAGCCGGCACCGCGGCAGCGATCTGCGGCAGGAGGTCGGCGTGAACCACGAGCACGCGGGCCCCGCAATCCGTCAGGACGTGGGCGGCCTCGTCCGTGCGGAAGTGCCAGTTGATCGCCACCAGAGCCGCGCCGAGACGGTCCGCGGCGAGGATAACCTCGAGATAAGCGGGCTCGTTCCGCATCATCACGGCGATCCGGTCCCCCGGCGCGACGCCCAGCGCCGCCAGACCCGAGGCCGCCCGAGCGGCCCGGTCACGTAGGGCATCACCCTCGATCGTGGTGCCCCCGAAGACAATGGTTTGGCTCATGTGGGCACGGCGTCCATCGCGCCGAGGCGAGCGAGGCGCCCGCGGGCTGCCACAGCCTCGGCCATCAGGGTGTCGATGATCGTCTCCATCGGCTCGACCGCCCCCGTAAAGGCGGCGGCGGGGCCGCAGGAGAGCATGCCGCGCTCCACCTCGCCGTCACGGTAGGCATGGTCGCGGGATCTCGTGCCGCCGACGAGGTCAGCGAACTCCTCGTAGCCGCGGGCGCCGGCAGCCTCCCGCCGGAGCACCTCGCGCGCCGTCTCGTTCTCCAGCACGCGCCAGGCGCCCATGGGGTGGTTGCCGGAGAAGGTGAGGACGGAGGATTCCTGCTCCGCCGCCACGATCCGCTCCTTGTAGGCGGAGTGGGCCCAGACCTCCTCGGCGGCGAGCAGGCGGGAGCCGAGCAGCACGCCCTCCGCTCCTGCGGCCAGCGCCGCCAGAATGCTGTCCCCGGTTCCAATGCCGCCGCCGATCACCAGCGGCACGCTGAGGCTGCGCGCGGCCAGGGGGGCGACGACGAAGGAGGAAAGCTCCGCATTCCCCGGATGGCCGCCCGCCTCGCGCCCGATGACGGTGATGGCATCCGCCCCCGCGCGCTCCGCATTCAGCGCGTGGCGCAGCAGCGGGCATTTGTGGATGGCGATGCCGCCGGCGGCGTGGATGCGGTGGATCAGGTCCCCCGGGGCGCGGCCCACCGTCTCGAAGTGGCGGACGCCGGCCCTCAGGGAGAGGTCCAGCCACTCGTCCAGGTGCAGGTTGTGGTTCTCGACCCGGGAGACGTTGAGGTTCACGCCGAAAGGCATTCCCTCGCACAGCTCGCGGCAGCGCACCAGTTCCCGCGCAAAGGCGCCGGGACCGGGGAAGGAGCGCGGGGTGAGGAAGGCCATGCCACCCGCCCGCACGATGGAGGCGACGTAGCGCGCATCCGACAGCCACATCAGCCCGCCGCCCAGGATGGGATGGCGGATGCCGAACAGTTCCGTGATGCGCGTGCGGAAGACGGGTTCGTGCATGACCGTGCTCCTCAGGGCATCGCGTAGCCACCGCTCGCGCCGACATGCTGGCCGGTGACGAAGGCCGCGCGGTCGGAGGCGAGGAAGGTGACAATCCCGCTGACATCCTCCGGGCGGGAGAGGCGGCCGAGGCCCTTGGCGGAAGGATAGGCGTTCAGCATCTTCGCCAGGCGCTCGTTGTTCTCCGGCGTGGCGTCGGCACTTGTCGCCTGCCCCGGCGCGATCCCCTCATGCGAGACGGCGCCGAGGACGACAACATTGGCGGTGACGCGGTCCCGCCCGTGCTCCTTCGCCAGCGCCTTGGTCAGGCCGATGATGGCGGCCTTGGCGCCGGAATAAGCGGCCAGCCGCGCCTCTCCTACGCGCCCGGCCTCGGAGGCGATGGAGATGATGCGGCCCCATTTCTGGCCAACCATGTCGGGCAGCACGGCACGGCAGCAGTACATGGTGCCGTAGACGTTCAGCTCCACGGTCTGGTGCATCTCGCGGTCGGGCGTCTCGATAAAGGTAGGCGGCATGCCGCCCTTGGCGCGGCGCTCCGGCGTGACGCCGGCGTTGTTCACCAGGATGGTAATGGGGCCGAGAGCATCGCGCCCCTTTGCTACCAGCGCGTTCACGGAATCGGCCTTGGTGATATCGCCGGGGGAGGCCACCGCGTCGCCGCCCGCGTCGCGGATCTCCTGCGCCACGGCCTCGGCGCGCTCAGGGAAGAGGTCGTTGACGACCACTTTCACCCCCTCCGCCGCAAGCTCCTTGCAGATGGCCCGGCCGACGCCCTGGCCACCGCCGGTGACGAGCGCGACCTTGCCCTTGAGGTTCAGTTCCATGATGTCCCCTCAGCGCCCGACATAAACGGGCTTGCGTTTCTCGACGAAGGCGCGGAATCCCTCGCGCCGGTCCTCGCTGTCGGTCAGCATGCCGGCGGCATAGCGCTCGAACTCGAAGCCTGCATCGATCCCGCCTCCCAGCCCCGCATTCACCGCGCGCTTGGCGAAGGCGACGGCAAGCGGTGGCATTTCCGCGATCTTGCGCGCCGTCTCCATGGCGGCGCTGAGCACGTCGCTCGCCACCACCTTGCTCACCAGCCCGATGGAAAGCGCCTTCTCCGCCGTCATGTGCTCGGCAGTGAACAGCAGTTCCTTCGCCATGCTGGCGCCCACTGCGCGCGGCAGGGTCTGCGTGCCACCGGCGCCGGGGATGGCGCCCAGCCGCACCTCTGGCAGGCCCATTTTCGCGTGGGCGACGGCGTATCGGATGTCGGCGGTCAGGGCCAATTCCAGTCCGCCGCCCAGCGCCACGCCGTTGATCGCGGCGATCAGCGGGCGCTCGAACTCCATCACGCCTCGGATGAGTTGGTGCGTGGCCTTCTGCGCCATGAAGTATTCCGGGCCGGTGCGGCGCAGCTCCGCCCGCTCCTTGATGTCGGCGCCGGCGCAGAAGGCGCGATCGCCCGCGCCGGTGAGGATGGCGCAGCGCAGCCCTGCATCCTCCTTCGCCAGCCGGAAGAAGGCAGTTGCAAGATCCTCCTTCATCGTGCCGCCGATGGAGTTCATCCGGTCCGGCCGGTTGAGGGTGATCACGGCCACGCCATCCGCTGATTCGTAGATCAGCGTTTCCAGTTCCTCGCGCATCCGCATCTCCCTCAGTCCCGCTGCAGAACGTGGCCGACGGCCACGGAGCCCAGCCCGATCATATGCGCCAGCGCCGTGCGCGCGCCGGGGTGCTGCCGCCCTTCCGCCTCGCCACGGAGCTGCCGGACGATCTCCGCGATCTGTCCAGCGCCGGTCGGCCCTATGGGATGCCCCATGCCGAGCAGGCCGCCCGAGGGATTCACCGCACAGCCCCCGCCGCCGATGTCCCACTTGCCCTCGCGCAGCTGCGCCGCGCCCTCGCCGAGGGGGCACAGGCCCAACGCCTCGGCATAGACGATCTCCTCGATCGTAAAGGCATCGTGCAGTTCGATGATGTCGATCTCCTCCATGCCCAGCCCTGCCGCGGCCAAGGCGGAGAGGCCCGAGCGCTGCACCATCTCCACGAGGCTCCAGCCCTCGTCGGCCACGGCGTGCTCGGATGAGGAGACGGAGGAGAGCACGCGGATGGCACGCCCGCGGTCCAGCCCGTGCTTCCGGATTGCCTCCTCGCTCGCCACGATCACCGCCGCCGCGCCCTCGCCGCGCGGGGTGCATTGCAAGGACGTGAGGTCGCCCGCCACAGGGTTGCTGTTCAGCACCTGCTCCAGCGTGCGCGGCTTGCGGAACTGGGCGTAGGGGTTGCGCGCGGCGTTTCCGTGATTCTTCACGGCCACGCGCGCCAGGTCCTCCCGCGTCAGGCCGTACTTGTCGCGCCAGGCGCGGGCCATCAGGGCGAACTTCACGGCCGGGATCTCGGCGGCGGGCGTCAGGCGGGGGATGCCATCCTTATGCGCTGCACGCTGGCCGCTGCCGAACTTGTCCACGCCGAGCGCCAGCGCGATCTCATGCTGGCCGCTGGCGACCATCAGGCAGGCCATGCGGAAGGCGGTGGAGCCGGAGGCGGAGGCGTTCTCCACCTGCATCACCTCCAGCCCCGTGGAGCCGATGTGGCGCAGCATCACGCGCCCTGCCGCCATGCCGATGGCGCCCGTGCCGATGGCGGCGAAGGTCACGTCCGGCCATTGCAGCCCGGCATCCGCCAGCGCCTGCCGCAGCGCGGTCAGGCCGAGGGCGAGGTAGGGGGTTTCCGTCGGAAACTGGTAGGGGTGCATCCCGATGCCGACGGCGCGCACGGGGCGCATGGAGGCGAGCCCGCTCATGACGCCACCCGGAAGCGGCAGGCGAGCACAGGCCCGCCCTCCCGCTCCTCCGGCACCAGGACCGCCTGCACCCTCGTGCCTGGCGCGGGCTCCTCGGTGCCTTCGAGGACGCCGTCCAGCACGACGCCCTCCTCCAGCCGCAGCCGGGCGACGAGCAGCGGCACTTTCATGCCGGGGGAGAGCGGCTGGTGGATGGTGACGCAGATGATTACCTCCCCCCGCCCGCTCAGCTCCACGGGTTCCGCCATCTCGGCCGGCGTGCCGCTCCCGCCGATGCCGTGAGGCGTGCGCGGGAAGGCGAGAGTGCCCGTGGCGGGATCGCGCAGCGCCAGCAGCACGGCGCCGTCTCCTGCGCCCGATGGGGCGTAGAGGGTGGGGTCGCGAAGATCCAATGCACCTACTCCAGTCGGATGCCGGCGCGGCGGATCACCTCCGCCGCGCGCTGCCGCTCTGCGGCGAGATGGGCGGCGAAGTCCTCCGGCCCGGCCCAGTAGGCCTGGCTGCCCAGGTCCTTCATCCGCGCGGTGAAGACCGGCCCCTGCACCGCGCCCCGCAGCGTGCCGGACAGGCGCGCGACGACCGGGGCGGGCAGGCGGGCAGGGCCGACGAGGCCGAGCCAGGTGGTGATCGCCACGCCCGGCACGATGTCCTTCAGCAGCGGGACCGCCGGCATCTCCTGGAAGGGCTCGGCGCCGGTCTGGGCCAGTGCGCGCAGCACGCCGTTGCGGATGTGCGGGGTGGTGGTGGAGACGCTGTCGATCATGAAGTCCACGCCACCCGCGATCAGGTCGGTGATGGCGGGGCCGCTGCCGCGGTAGGGGACGTGGATGATGTCCAGCCCACCATAGGCCTTCAGCATCTCTCCCGCGATGTGCATGGAGCTGCCGACGCCCGCCGAGGCGTAGTTCATCTTTCCAGGCCTGGCACGGGCCGCGTCGATCAACGCGCGGGCGTCTCGGTAGGGGGAATTCGCGGGCACCACGAGAACGAGCGGGCTGCTGGTGGTCTGCCCGATTGCGGTCACGTCCCGCGCAGCGTCGAAGCTGAACTTCGGGTCCAGCAGCGGGTTCACGATGAGCTGTCCGGGGCTGGCGAGCATCAGTGTATACCCGTCCGGCTCCGCGTGAGTGAGCAGGTCGGTTGCCACGTTGCCGCCGCCGCCGGAGCGGTTCTCCACCACTACGGGCTGGCCGAGCGCCTCGCCCAGAAGGGGCTGCAGCAGGCGGGCCGCGATATCGGTGGCGCCCCCTGGCGAGAAGCCGACCAGCAGCTTGATCGGGCGCGCCGGGAAGCCCTGAGCGTGCAGCGGGCGTGGGGCGAAGGGTGCCAGCGCCGCGGCGGCGAGGAGGTGGCGTCGGGAGGCCTTCATTGCGGGCGGATCCCGGCCAACTCCACGCCGCGCGCGGCGCGGGTGCGCTCCTCGGCGAAGAAGGTCTTGAAGGCGTCAGGCCCGAGATAGGCCGGGCCGTTGCCCACGACGCGTAACCGCGCCGCCGTCTCCGGCTCCTCCAGTGTCTCGCGCGTGGCATCGTCCAGGCGGTGCAGCAGCGGGTCCGGTAGGTTGGCGGGCGCGACGATCGCGGTCCAGCTTTGCACCACCACCTCCGGGTAGCGGTCGGAAAGCCGGGGGAGGTCGGGATAGGCGAGGTCCGGCAGCAAGCCCCCGTTCGCGATGACCCGGACCACGCCGGATTGCAACTGCGGCAGAAGTGGCCCGCGGCTGTCGAAAAGGAAGTCGATCTCCCCGGCGGCCAGGGCGTTGATGGCGGCCGCGCTGCCGCGATAAGGCACGTGGGTCGCCTTGGCGCCGATGGCGTTGAGGAAGACCTCCGCCCCGATATGCATGGCGAAGCCGATGCCGGGGGAACCGTAGTTCGAGGCGTCGCCCTTTCGCCTCAGGTGGGCAATCAGCCCGTCCACATCCGTCACACCGGTCGAAGCAGGCACGGCGAGGAGGAAGCCGCCGGCGGTGGTGCGGGAGACCAGCCGGATGTCGCGCACGGGATCGAAGGGCAGGTCGCGGTACAGGTAGGGGTTCAGCGTCATGATGCCGCCCGAGATGGCCATGATCGTGTGGCCGTCCGGGGCGGCACGCGCCAGGAACTCGGCGGCGATGTTGCCGCCCGCGCCGGGACGGTTGTCCACCACCACGGGCTGCCCGAGCCGCCGTGCCAGGCCCGGCTGCACGATGCGCGCGATCAGGTCGGTGATGCTGCCCGGCGAGGAGCCGCAGACCATGCGGAGCGGCTGCGTCTGCGCGCCGGCCGGCCACGCTGCCAGGAACGGGGGCGCGAGAGCCAGGGCCGCGCGCCGCGGGATGGACATGGACGATCCTCCGTCAATCCGCCGCGTTGGCCGCCGCTGGACCTCGAAACTCAATCAGTGACTTCATGGTATTAAAAGTGACTTCAGAGTCAACTCAAATGACGTGGTTGAAGGTCCGGCTTGCGCTGGCCGCCCAGTGCGGCCATCACGTGTCACGAAGCGGGATGGGGAAATGACTCGGACGACAAGCGTGAAGAGGCCAGCGCGCTGGGCGGATGCCGTCCCGCCGCGTGAGGCGCAGTTCGAGACGAAGCGCCGCGCCCTGGTGCGCGAGGCCGCTCGCGCCTTCGGCCGCCGGGGCTTCCACAACACCTCGCTGGAGGAGATCGCGGAAGCGCTGGGCGTCACCAAGCCCGCGCTCTACCGCTACGTCCGCACCAAGCACGAAATCCTCTACGAGGCGAAGACCATCGCCTTCGACGCGGGCGCGGAAGCGCGGAAAGCCGCCTTCGCCGCCAGCGAGGACCCGCTGGAGCGCCTCCGGCTCTACATCGTGCACTACATCAACCTGGTGACGAGCGAGCTCGGTTCCTATGCTGTGTTGGCGGAGCCGGTGACCTCCCTGCCGCCTGAATACGCCGATCCCATCCGCGGGCGCATGCGCGAGGCGGACCGGGCGCTGCGTGACATGGTGCAGGCGGCGATGGATGCCGGTTCGATCGCACCAGGCGACCCGAAGCTGATGGTCGCCTTCTTCATGGGCGCGATCAACCACATCGCCCGCTGGTACACGCCCGACGGGCCACTGACCGGCTTGCAGATCGGGGAGATCTTCGCCGGCTACGTGCTGAACGGGCTGCGCGGGTCGGCCGGGGCGGGCTAAGCGACGCCCGCCTCGGAGCGGCTGCGCGACGGAGCGCCGCACGATTTTCGCCCAGCGCGGCAACTCACCCTGGATGAAGACGGCGAAGCACTCGTGGCTCAGCCCCGCCAGGAAGCAGTTGCTGTCGTTCTCGGCGTGCCTGAAAAGCTCGGCTTCCTCCATGACGGTGCTGCAGGCCGTGGCAAGCCTCTCCACGACCTCCGGCGGAGCACCGGCAGGCAGGACACCCCCGACCAGGAAGCGAGGCCGGCACCGGGCATCCCGGCCTGTGACGACGAGCGGACGCATCCGGCCGCCCTCGATGTAGCCGTGGGTCGCGACCGCGTAGTTGAACATGACGCCGGTGTTGCCGGCGATCAGGCCCGTGATGGCCGGGCCGCTGCCGGGATGGGGACATGGGTCATCTCAATACTCGCCACCGTCTGGAACAGGACGGTGGCGAGGTGTGTGCCGGTCCGACGCCCGCCGTACCGTAGAGAAGCGTGTAGCCATCGGGCATGGCGCGGGCTCCCACCTTGGTGCCGGCTGTTCCGCCCGCGCCGGGCCGATTGTCGATGGTCACCGCCCGCCCCAGCCCGGCCTCGAGCCTGCGTGCGAAAAGGCGGGACTGGATGTCGGTGATTTCCGCGGAGGTGAAGGGCACGATTCAGGTGAGGGGGCGGTTCGGATAACCCCCCTGGGCCGGGCGCGGCGCGCACCTGGGGCTGTCAGCCCGAAGCCCGTGGCTCTGCGGGTCGTATGCATGGCGTCACTCCCTGAACCTCTTTTGTGACTATACCGACCCTAAGGTCAAAGATCTGATATCAAAACGGAACGTCCTTTCGGGGGCCTGATATAGTGATCATCGCGGGAGGCAGATCAGGACTTGACTTCAAAGTAACATTATTGACTATCGGGTCGAAAAGAAGGCGACGGCCCGCGAAGGTGCTGGCCGGCACGGAGGAACTGTCATGATCCGAACCCGCCGGGGCTTGCTGGCCCTCGGGGCCGCGGCACCTTTCGCCGCACGGGCGCAGCCCGCGCCGCCGCCGCCGCCGGGCTACCCGTCCAAGCCTGTCCGGCTGCTGATCGGCTTCGCACCCGGCGGCGCGACCGACATCGCGGCCCGGCTCGCGGCCCCGATCTTATCGGAGTTGCTGGGCCAGCAGGTCGTGCTCGAGAACCGCTCGGGTGCCGGCGGCAACGTGGCCACCGAGATGACGGCACGCGCCCCGGCGGATGGCTACACGCTGCTGATGCTCACCCCCGGCCAAGTCGTCACCAACCCCCTGATGATGCGCGTGCCCTACGACCCTGAGCGGGACATCACCGCCATCGCGCGGATGACGGCCGGGCAGCTGGTCATGGTGGTGCCGAAGGAATCCCCCTTCCGTGACGTGCGCGAGCTGCTGGAAGCCGCGCGGGCGCGGTCCCGCACCACCCCCTTGTCCTACGGCACACCGGGGCCGGGCACGTCCCAGCACATCGTCATGGAGATGCTGAAGAAGGAGGGCGGATTCGAAGCGACGCATGTGCCCTATCGCGGTAGCGGCCCGGCCATCGTGGACCTGATCGGCGGCAAGATCGACTTCATGATCGACAGCGTCAGCCCCACCCTGCCGCATGTCCGCACCGGGTCGCTGCGCGCGGTCGCGGTGACGGGGGAGCGGCCGCACCCGGATTTCCCGGAAGCCGCCACGCTGAACAGCGTGGTGCCCGGCGTGGTCATGACCACCTGGGTTGGGCTGGGCGGCCCGCCGGACATGCCGCCAGCCATGGTGTCCTACCTGACGGATGTGGTCAGGCGCGCCGTGGACCACCCGGGCTTCTCAGAGCGCATCAAAGACCTCGGCGGCCAATCCGCCTGGCTGGGGCCGCGGGATTTCACCGCCGCGCTCTCAGCGGAGCGGACCAGCATCGGCGCGGTGATCCGAAGCGCCGACATCCGCATGGAGTGAGGGCGGGACGCGCGGCCCCTCAGAGGGGCTGCGCGCCGGAGCGGCGGACGATCTCCCCCCAGCGCTCCATCTCGGCCGTAACGAAGCGGGCGAAGGCCTCGCCGTTCAGCTCCTCCATGGGGCGGCTGCCATTGCCCTCGCCGAAGGCGCGCATTTCCGGGTCGCGGATCACGGCCGCAGCGGCGTTCGAAAGGCGCTCCACCACGGACGCGGGCGCGCCCGCTGGCATGAACAGACCCGACCAAGTGGAGGACCAGGCGTCAGGCAGCCCGACCTCGGCCACCGTCGGCACGGCGGGCAGCGCGGGGATGCGCGCCCGCGCAGTGACGGCGAGCGGGCGCATGCGGCCTTCGGCGATGGGATTCCGCGTGGTGGCCACGTAGTCGAACATCACGTCCACGTTGCCGGCCATAAGGTCGGTCAGCGCGGGCGCGGCGCCGGTGTAGGCGACATGCGTCATCTCGATCCCGGCGATGGATTCGAACAATACGGCGGTGAGGTGCGTGGAGGTGCCGACGCCGGCGTGGGCGAGATTGACCCGGCCAGGATTGGCGCGGGCGAAGCGGATGAACTCCTCCGCAGTGCGATAGGGGCGCAAAGGGTTGGCGACGAGCACGTTGGAAGACTCGAACAACCCCTGCAGCGGCGTGAAGCTGCGCACGGGGTGGTAGCCCAGTCGCCGATACAGGGCGGGGGCGCCGGACATGGCGGCATTGGTGCCGTAGAGGACCGTGTAGCCGTCCGGCGCGGCGCGCGCGGCGTACTCCGTGCCCAGCGTGCCGCCGGCACCGGGCCGGTTCTCGATCACCACGGGCTGGCCAAGCTGCTGGCCGAGCTTGCGTGAGGCGAGGCGAGAGGTGGAATCCGTCACCCCGGCCGCGTTGAAGGGAACGATCCAGGTGACGGCGCGGGAGGGATAGGGCGCGGTTTCCTGCGCCGCCGCGCCGCCAGGCCGGGCGCCCTCCCCCGTGAGGACGAGGCTGCTGAGGGCAAGGGCGCGACGGCTGATCGGCATGGCGGCCCCCTCAGCTCGGCTGCGCGCCGGAGCGGCGGACGATCTCCGCCCAGCGCGGAATCTCCGCCTCGATGAAACGGGCGAAGCTGTCGCGGTTCAGCTCCACCATGGGCCGGCTGCCGTTCGATTCGGCGATGTGGCGGATTTCAGGGTCGCGGATCGTCACGGCGGCCTCGGCGGCGAGCTTCTCCACCGCCTCGGGCGGGGAGCCGGCGGGGAGGAGGATGCCGGACCAGGCGGCGGAGGCGGCGTCCGGCACGCCGATCTCCGTCACGGTGGGTACCTCCGGCAAGGCCGGGATCCTGTTTTTAGCCGTGACCAGCAGCGGGCGCAGGCGGTTGCCCTCGATATGGTCCCGCGTGGCGACGGCGTAGTCGAACATGATGTCCAGCGTGCCCGCGATCAGGTCCGTCAAGGCCGGGCCGCTGCCGGGATAGGGCACGTGCGTCATCTCGATGCCCGCCACGGTCTGGAAGAGCACGGCGGCCAGATGCGTGCCGGTGCCCACGCCGGAGCTGCCGAAGTTCACCTTGCCTGGGTTGGCCTTGGCATAGGCGATCAGCTCCTGCGCCGTGCGGTAGGGGCGGGAGGGGTGCACCACCAGCACGTTCGGCGTCTCGAACATGGCTTGGATGGGGATGAAGCTGCGCAGGGGATCGTAGGGCAGGCGCCGGAACAGGGCAGGCGCTGTGGCGAGGGTGCCCTGGGTTCCATACATCATCGTGTAGCCATCGGGCGCTGCACGCGCGCCCATCTCGGTCCCCAGCGTGCCGCCGGCGCCGGGGCGATTGTCGATGATAACGGTCTGGCCGAGCTGCGCACCGATCTTGCGAGCGAAAAGACGGGAGTTGACGTCCGTGATCCCCGCCGGGGTGAAGGGCACGATCCAGGTGAGGGACCGGCTGGGATAGCCGCCCTGCGCCGCCTCGCCCCTGGTGCTTCCCATGGTACCGAGGGCCGTCATCCCCAAGCTGAGGACCCGTCTGGTAATCCGCATCCTTTCCTCCCGCATCCGGCTTTATGCCGTGACCTCCGAGTCATCGGAGTGACCTTCAGGATACCGAAGGGGGTGGAGGAATCAACGCGCGTCTTCAGCCCCTGGGCGGTTCAGGAGCAAAGAGAAGGGGGCGCACCTCCTCCAGCGCGGCGCGGTAACTCTCCCGGCTGGCCTCCAGCCGGGTGGTGGGGCCGGCGAGGGAGATGGCCAGGGGCTCGCCCCCGACCAGCCCGGCGATGGCGATGGCGGCCACCCCTTCTCCCGCCTCCCCGGCCACCCAGGCCCAGCCGCGCGCCCGCACCTCCTCCACCGCCACTTCCAGCTGGTCGGGGTCGGTGATGGCGGCGGGGCCGAGCTGGCGGAGCGGCCGGGCGCGGATGGCGCGGCGCATCTCCTCCACCGGCATCAGCGCGAGCAGCGCCTTGCCAAGCGCAGAGGCATGCATGGCCAAACGCTCGCCCGGGCGCAGCATGTAGCGCAGGGGGTGGCTGCCCTCCTGGATGGCGATGACCTGCACACGCGCGCCGTCCGGCCTGCCGCAGATGGCTGTCTCGCCGGTGCGCTCGCTCAGCGCCGCGATGGCGTCCGCGGCGAAGGCGGCGATCGGGTCCCGCTCCGCCGACTGGCGGGCCACGTCCAGCAGGCGGCGCGTGGGATAGAAGCGGCGCGAGCGGACGGTGCGGAGCAGGTATCCCGCTTCGTGCAGCGTGTGCAGCAGGTCCGAGGTGCTGCTCTCCGGCAGGCCGATGAGGCGGGCGATCTCGGCGTTGGAGAGGTCGCGCTGTTCACGGGCGAAGACCTCGAAGACGGCGAGGGTGCGCAAGGTCGCCGGGACGGTGGTCGGCATGGGCGCTCCAGGAAGGGTCCAATGGGCCTGCCGTAGAGGAGCCGTTGCGGGCTTTCCAGAGCGGGATGGCACGAACCGGCAGTGACCTTTGAGACATATTGTTGACTCAAAAGTCACTTTCTCTACCATCCCTTCACCAGAGATGGACGCCAGGGTGGAGAACGCCCGGCAATGGGAAGGAAGCAGGCATGGCGCGTCTCACGACGGGGCATCACCGATCGCAGAACCCGGGTGCGGCGCGTCGGCCTGGAGGCCACCATGGCCGTTGACCTCACCCCCGAGCAGGAGCTGCTGCGCGACAACGTGCGCCGCTTCATGGAGCGCCGCGTCGCGCCCGTGATCAACGAGCACGAGGCGTCAAAGACCTTCCCCTTCGAGATCCTGGGGGAGCTGGCCGAGTTCGGCTATCTCGGTGGCCGCCTGCCGGAGGCGGATGGCGGGTTCGGGCTGGACTACGTCACCTGGGGGATGCTGCTGGAGCAGAGCGGCTACTACTGGATGTCGCTTCGCACGCTCGTGAACATCACCAACGGCGCCATCAACCGGCTGCACGCCTATGGCACGCCGGAACAGCACGAGCGTTTCCTCAGGCCGCTGCTGGAGAATCGCCGGCGCGCCTGCTTCGGGCTGACCGAGCCGGATACCGGATCGAACGCCGCCGGCGTCCAGGCGCGCGCCGACCGCAGGGGTGACACCTACGTCCTCAACGGGCGGAAGATGTGGATCACCAACGGTGCCAGTGCCGACTTCGCCATCATCATCGCCCGCACCTTCAGCCCGGACTGCGACGGCGGCCTCTCCGCCTTCATCGTGGAGCGGGAGGCGGCGCACTACGACGTGCGGCCGCTGGACACGATGGTGCTGCGCTGCACTGGCACCGCGGAACTCGGCTTCAACGATGTGGTAATCCCGCGGGAGAACCTGCTGGGCGAGGAGGGTGGGGCCTTCCGCAACGTCCTGAAGGGGCTGAACGCCGCGCGGGTGAACATCGCCATGGGAGCGGTCGGCGCGGCCCAGGCCGCGCTGGACCTCTCCGTGGAGTACGCGAAGACGCGCAAGCAATTCGGCAAGCCGATCGGGAGCTTCCAGCTGATCCAGAAGCACATCGTGGACATGACCATCCGCACGGAGGCCGCACGCGCCCTGGCCTACAACGCCGCCACTGCGCTGGACCGCGGGCGTGACGCCCGCACGGAATGCTCCATCGCCAAGCTCTACGCCACGGAAGCCGCGCATGAGGTCGCGAACATGGCGCTGCAGGTACATGGCGGGATGGGCTACTCCACCGAATACCCCATCGAGCGCATCTTCCGCGACACGCGCGGCGGCATGATCCCGGAAGGGACGACGGAGATCCAGACGCTCATCGCCGGGCGCGAGATCCTCGGGCTCTCGGCGCTGACATGAGCGGCTTCTCCGACCTCGCCCCGCTCTTCGACCCGCGCTCCGTCGTGCTGGTCGGGGCCTCCGAGCGCGCCGCCAGCGTCGGCGGGCGAACGCTCGCCAACATCGTGGACCACTCGGATTTCCGCGGCACGCTGCACCTGGTGAACGCGACGCGGCCGGAGGTGCGCGGCCTGGCCTGCCACCGGCGGGTCGCGGACCTGCCCTCCGCCCCGGAGCTGGCCGTCATCGCCGTGCCGGCCGCCGGGGTGATGGAGGCGCTGCGCGAGTGCGCGGCGATCGGCGTGAAGATCTGCGTGATCCTCACCTCCGGCTTCGGCGAGACCGGGGAAGAGGGTCGCGCGGTCGAGACGGAGATGAAGGCGCTGGCGCAGTCCACGGGGATGCGCCTCTACGGGCCGAACTGCCCAGGCGTGACGAACATCAACAAGCGGCTCGGCTTCACCTTCTCCCCCGCCTTCAAGGACGATCTACGCCCCGGCCCGATTGGCCTGGCTACCCAGGGCGGTGGCCTCGGGCGGAACCTGATGCAGGCGATGGAGCGCGGCGCGGGCTTTGCCCTGTGGTGTTCCACTGGCAACGAGGTGGACCTGCAGGTCGCGGACTTCATCCACTACATGGCCGGCGCGCCGGATGTGCAGGTGATCGGCACCATCTTGGAGGGGATCAAGGACGGGCCGCGCTTCCTGGCGGCGGCGCGGGCGGCGGCGGAGGCCGGAAAGCCGGTCGTGGCCCTGAAGGTCGGCCGCTCGGAGTACGGGATGAAGGCGGCGGCGTCGCACACCGCCTCGCTCACCGGCTCCGCCGAGGTGAACAGCGCCGCCTTCCGCCAGATGGGCATCATCGAGGTGGACGACGTGGACGAGCTGGTGGATGTCGCCTCCCTGCTCGCGCGTGGGCGGCCGCAGCGCGGCGCGCGGATCGCCGTGTTTGGTTCCTCGGGAGGGGCCTGTGCACTGGCGGCGGACATGGTGGGGCAGGCCGGCATCGTGCTGGCCGGGTTCGCGCCGGAAACCACCGCGACGCTGGCGGAAAAGCTTCCCTCCTTCGCCGCGCTCGGCAATCCCGTGGACACGACCACCGTCACCCTGACCAACCCGTCCGTGATCGAGGAGACGCTGGCCGCGGTGGCGAATGACCCGGCCGTATCGCTGGTGATGCTGCCGATGCCGCTCGATTACGGGCCCGTCTCGCTCACCGTGGCGGAGCGGATGGCGGCGGCGCAGCGGCTCTCGCCCGTGCCGCTCGTTCCGGTCTGGATGAGCGAGCGGACGGGCGCGGCCTACCGGCACTTCGCGGAAGCGGAGATGGTGCCGATCCGCAGCCTTCGCAACGCCGCCAAGGCCTTCCGCCGCTTCATCGACCGCGGCGAATGGGAGCCGGGTGCGATGCCGCGAGGCATGGGCGCCGGGCCGCCGGGACCCACCCGGACGCTGTCGGAGGCGGAGGGCAAGGCGATGCTGCGCTCGTCCGGCCTCGTGGTGCCGGAGGGAAGGATTGCCCGCTCGGACACCGAGGCGGTGGAGATCGCGGCAGAACTGGGCTTCCCGGTTGCGGTGAAGATCGCCAGCGCCGACATCCTGCATAAATCCGACATCGGTGGCGTGGTGCTCGGGCTGCGGACGGCCGAGGCGGTGCGCGCGGCCTTCGAGGCCGTCAGAGAAGCGGCGCGCAGGCACGAGCCGGCGGCCCGCATCGACGGCGCGCTGGTGGAGCGCATGGCGCCTTCCGGCGGGCAGGAGATCCTGCTCTCCGTCTCGCGTGACCCGGTGTTGGGCCAGGTGATGACCTGCGGCCTGGGCGGCATCCATGTGGAACTGCTGCGCGACGTGTCCCGCCGCCTTCTGCCCGTGGATGCTGCCGAGGCCGGGCGGATGCTGCGGGAGTTGCGCGGCTTCCCGCTGCTGCAGGGCCTGCGCGGCGCGGCGCCCTGCGACCTGGAGGCGCTCTGTGCGGCGATGGCGGCGGTTTCCGCCCTGGTGGAGGCGCGGCCAGAGGGGATCGAGGAGATCGAGATCAACCCGCTGCGCGTCGGCGCCGCGGGCGAAGGCGCCTGGGTGCTGGATACGGTGGTGACGCTGCGTGAGAAAGATGCAGGCCCATGCGGATGAAAGCCGCCATTCTGCACGAGGTGGGGAGCGTGCTCCGCCAGATCCTGCGGCCGGATCTTTGAAGCCTGGCTGCTATCTTCGCCGGTCCGGCAGGTCGAGCGAGGTGGTGGCGGTGGCACCGGCATCCACCGGCAGGATCACCCCCGTGACCCAGCGCGCGTGGCCGGAGGCGAGGTAGAGC
The DNA here is from genome assembly GCF_014490445.1 of Pseudoroseomonas ludipueritiae. GTDB lineage: Bacteria > Pseudomonadota > Alphaproteobacteria > Acetobacterales > Acetobacteraceae > Pseudoroseomonas > Pseudoroseomonas ludipueritiae. The sequence continues at coordinate 18,013 of NZ_JACTUZ010000025.1, forward strand.
ACCGCCGCCCCGCAATCCCACCCCGAGCCCTCCGTCCGCAGCAGGGATCGGTTGCGGCGGGCCTCGCGCATCTCCTCCGTCATGCCGCCGGCATAGACCATGGGGGTGTGGAGCATGCCCGGGCAGACGCAGTTCACCCGGATGCCGTCCCGCGCGTGGTGCACGGCCATGGCGCGGGTCATGTTCACCACCGCCCCCTTGGAGGTGGGATAGAGCAGGTTCGGCGTCCCGCCGCGCAGCCCGGCGACGGAGGCGATGTTGACGATCGCGCCGCCGCCCTGCCGCACCATCTCCGGGATGCTGAACTTCGCCATCAGCATCATGGAGGTGACGTTCACCAGCAGGCCGTGGTTCCACTCCTCGAGGTCGGTCTCCACCGCCGTGCCCCTGGCGCCGCCGATGCCCACATTGTTCACCAGCACGTCCACCCGGCCGAAGCGCGTCACCGCGGCATCGACAATGGCGCGGCATTCCCCAGGCCGGGTGACGTCGGCCTGCACCACCAGGGATTCGCCGCCCTCGGCCGCGATCATCTCCGCCGTGCGCCCGGCCCAGCTCCGCTCGCGGTCCACCAGCACCACCCGCGCGCCCGCCTCGGCAAGGAGGATGGCCGAGGCGCGGCCATTGCCGATCCCCTCGGCCTGCGATCCCGCGCCGGTGACGATGGCGACCTTGCCCTCCAGCGCCCGTGCGATGCGCGGCGGCATAGAGGCTCCACTCATGGCCGCACCTCCGCCTGCCCGCCCAGCGGCGGTGCCTCGCCCAGCGGGGCCATGCCCTCCAGCCGGACGGGAAATCGCGCGAGCGGGCCCAGGGCCGTCCTCTCCATGGCGCCGCGCGCGACGAGATGCGGAAAGCCGGCCAGCTCGCCGGGGGCCAGCACCGGCGCTGCCGGCACGTCGGCGGCCAGCAGGCGCTCCAGCAGGGCCTCGCTCTCCTCCTCGGCGCAGCGGGCGGCGATGGTGGCGTTGATCTCTTCGGTCTCCGGCACGCGCTGCGCCATGCTGGCATGGGCCGGGGTGTCGAAGGGGGCCAGCGGCATCGCCGCGACCAGCCGCGCCCAGAAGTGGTCTTCCAGCGCTGCGATGCTGAGGGCGCGTCCGTCGCGGCAGGGAAAGGCGCCGTAGGCGGGGCGCGATCCGGCGATGCCGCGCTGCGCCTCCAGCGTCTCCGCCCCCGATCCGGCAAAGCGGCCCAGGCGCGGGTTCATCCAGTGCAGCGCGCATTCCGTCAACGCCACGTCGAGGTGCTGTCCGCGCCCGGTGACGCCGCGCTGCACCAGCGCCGCCAGCACCGCCGCCAGCCCGTAGACCGAGCCGCAGAGATCGGCCACCGGCACGCCGGCGCTGCCGCCCGAGATGGCCTTGATGCCGGCGACGGAAAGGTAGTTCAGGTCGTGGCCTGGCACCGCCGCGTAGGGCCCGTCCTGCCCGTAGCCGCTGAGGGAGGCGTAGATCAGGCGCGGGTTCAGCGCCGCCAGCTCCGCGTAGCCCAGGCCGAGGCGCGCCATCACGCCGGGGCGGAAGCTCTCCACCAGCACGTCGTGCTCCGAGGCAAGCGCCAGCGCCCTCTCGCGCCCCTCCGGCCGCTTCAGGTCGATCAGCACGCTGCCCTTGCCGCGGTTCACCGCGCCGAAGACGCCGGGCGACATGCGCCGGACCGGGTCGCCCGCGGGCGGGCGCTCCACCTTCAGCACCGTCGCGCCCAGCTCGGCCAGGCAGCCCGTGAGAAAGGGTCCCGGCAATAACTCGGAGAAGTCGAGGACGCGAAGGCCGTGCAGGGGGCCGGGCATCAGACCATCTCCTCGTACAGGGCGGATGCGGCGGCCGCGTCCAGGGGACGCGCATTGCCGTGGGTGGCGGCACTCAGCTGCGCCTGGCGGGCCAGCTCCGGGATCATCGAGGGCTGCACGCCGAGGGCGCCCAGGCGGGAGGGCATGCCGAAGCGGTCCCGCAGCCCGGTGAGATGCGCCATCAGTCGCTCCGCCGCTGTCATGTCCGGTTCACCCTCCGCCGCCACGCCGATCATCCGCGCGATCCTGGCGTAGCGCCCACCCGCCGCGGGAAGGTTGAAGCGCATGACATGCGGGCAGATGACCGCGAGCGAATCGGCATGGGTGCAGTCCGTCAGGGACTCCACGGGGGTGGAAAGGCCGTGGATGGCATCCACCCCCTTCAGCGTGATGCCATGGCCGGCGAGATAGCTCGCCAGCATCATCGCGGAGCGCGCTTCGATATCCCGTCCATCCTCCACCGCGCGCGGGAGGTGCGCGGCGGCGAGGCGCATGGCCTCCGCCCCCACCATCTCCCCGATCGGATGCGGGCGGTTGGAGGTGAGCACGCCCAGCGCGTGCATCAGCACGTCGAAGCCGGTGGCCGCCGTGGCGCGCGGGGGCAGGGAGACGACCAGCTCGGGATCCAGGATGGTGAGGGCGGGGCGGAGATGCTCGCTGCGCAGCACCAGCTTGCGCCTCGGGGTCTTCAGCACCGCGCCGAGCGTTGTCTCGCTGCCCGTCCCGGAGGTGGTGGGGACGGCGACGAAGCGCAGCGGCTCGCATGGACTCTCCTGGATGCCCTCGTCGAACAGGCTGTCCAGCGAGCGGCCGGTGAAGCGGCGGAGGCAGGCACCTTTCACCGCATCGATGGTGCTGCCGCCGCCGAGCGCCACGATGGCGTCGCAGCCCTCGGCCTCCCACAAGGCCAGGATCGCTTCTACCTCCGCCTCGCGCGGGTTGGGGCTCACGCCGGTGTCGATGGCGACGTGCAGGCCCACGGCGCGCAGCAGCCCGGCCACGCGTTCCACCAGCCCTGCCGCTGCAACTCCGGCATCGGAGGCCAGCAGCACGCGGTTAGCGCCGAGCGCGCGCATCCTCTTGCCAATCGCTGCGATGGCGCCGGGGCCGAAATTTGCCTGATGTGGCCAAGTTATGTCGACAGCCGCGATGTCCCGTTCGGCCATACGATTCCTCCGTGCAGGGTTTGCATGCTTGCCCCGCTGCATTGCTACGATATGCTGTAGATTATTACGAAATATCGTCGTTAAGGCGAGGGGGAGATGATGTCCGAGCAGAGCGCTGCAAGGTCCGTGTATGAGAGCGGCACGATCGGCGACATGATCGTCACCCTGCTGGACCGCTATCCCGACCGTATCGCCTTCATCGACGGCGAACGCCGCTTCACCTACGCGGAAACCCGGGACGCGATCAGCCGCGCCATCCAGCAGTTGCGCGCTCTCGGGCTGAAGCGGGGCGACACAGTGGTGCAGCTCTCCGGCAACCGGCCGGAGGTGTTCTTCGTCACCGCCGCGATCTATCTCCTCGGCCTGCGCTCCGTGACGCTGCAGGCGATGGGCGGGATCGAGGACCATGCCTATATCCTCGGCCATGCAGAGACGCGGCTGATGCTGGCGGATTCGGCCTATGCCGAGCGGACCCGCGCGCTGCGCGGCCGATTGCCGTCCATCCCACACTGGTACCTGCACGATGCCGGCGGCGAGCTGCCGGGCTTCTGGGAGGAGGCCGCGCGCTTCGCGCCCGCGCCGCTTCCCTCCGAGGCCGGGGCGGAGGACGTGATCCGCCTGGCCTATACCGGCGGCACCACGGGCCGCCCAAAGGGCGTGATGCTCCCGGGCCGCGCGGTGATGACGCAGACCCTGCTGCTGATGGCCGGCCGCGCCTGGAGCGATGGGGTGCGGCTGCTCTGCCCCACCCCGATCTCGCATGGGGCGGGCGCGACGCTGATCCCCGTCCTTTGGCGCGGCGGCACCGTGATCCTGCAGAAGGGATTCGACCCCGACCGCTTCCTGGATGCGATGGAGGAGCACGGGGCCAATGCCACCTTCCTCGTGCCCACCATGGTCTACAAGCTGCTGGACCACCCGCGCACGCGCCGCACCGACTTCTCCCGCATGGAGACGCTGATGTACGGGGCGGCGCCGATGTCGCCGGCGCGGATCAGGGAGGGGCTGGAGGTGTTCGGCCCGGTCCTGCAGCAGGGCTACGGGCAGACCGAGGCACCGAGCGCCATCCTCACCCTTTCCCGCCAGGATCATCTGGACGCGGACGAGCGCATCCTCTCCTCCGCAGGCAAGCCCTATCCCGGCATCGCCGTGCAACTGCTGGACGAGAGCGACCGGCCCGTGCCGCAGGGCGAGGTGGGGGAGATCTGCGTGCGCGGCCCCCTGGTGATGGCCGGCTACCTCAAGCAGCCCGAGCTGACCGCCGAGGTGCTGCGCAACGGTTGGCTGCACACAGGCGACATGGCCTACCAGGACGCCCGTGGCTTCTTCTTCATCGTGGACCGCAAGAAGGACATGGTGATCTCCGGCGGCTTCAATGTCTATCCGAAGCAGGTGGAGGACGTGCTCACCACCCACCCCGCCGTCTCCGCCGCCGCCGTGATCGGCGTGCCGCACCCGACTTGGGGGGAGGCGGTGAAGGCCGTCATCGTCTGCCGCCCCGGCCGGAGCGCGAGTGCGGAGGAGCTGACGCGCTACGTGAAGGAGCGGCTCGGCAGCGTCCCCGCCCCGAAGAGCGTGGACTTCGTGGAGGGCCTGCCGCTGACGGTGCTGGGCAAGCCCGACAAGAAGGCCCTGCGCGCGCCCTACTGGGAGGGCCGGTCCCGGGCCGTGAGCTGAGCCGCCGCGTGGGCTTGGGGTGGCAACAGGATCTTCCCGAAATGACCGTTGGCCCGCATCCCGGCCAGCGCCTCCGCTGCCTGGTCCAGCGGATACTCCGCCGCGATCGGCAGGCGCAGGCGCCCGGCCTCCAGTGCGTCTCAGAAGCCGGCGCGCATGCGGCGGTTGATCTCGCTCACCTCCTCCGCGCTGCGGGTGCGGAAGGTGACGCCGACATAGGTGATCCGCCGCAGCGCGTGCGGTTCGAAGTCGAAGGCCGCCTCCCGCCCGCCGAGCCGCCGGACATTCACGACCCGGCCGAGGATGGCGGCGGCACGGAGGTTGGCGTTCATCATCGGGCCGGCGACCTGGTCCACGACGAGCTGCACGCCTTCCCCGCCCGTCGCGGCCAGCACCAGCACCGGTTAGCCGGATTACCCGTGTCCACGGACAGGTCGGCGCCGAACTCCACCAGCCGCGCGCGGCGCTCCGCATCGGTGGAGGTGCCGATCACCAGCCTGGCGCCCGTCTCCTTCGCAATCTGCAGCCTTATCAGCCCGGCGCCGCTGCTGGCGCCCTGGATCAGCACGGCCTCGCCCCTACGACGATTACCCTCATGCCCGTCTCTTCTCCCGCGCCGCCAGCCCGGCAGTATCCGCCTCGGACGAGGCAGTCATGCCGGTAGCTGTCCGCATCATCTTCTACGCGATCATGCGGCACGACGTGCACGACATCCGCTGATCACCTCCTGAAGAAAGACACGACCATGGATGCTCCAGGCTTGAACCACGCTCCGAACGCAACGGACCCGGGCCGCTCGGTCCATCCCGAGACGCTGGGCCAGGGCCCGCGCTGCCGGCGCCTGGCCGGCCGCCGCGTGCTGGTGGTCGGCGCCGGCCAGCGCGCCAGCAACGAGCCCGCCCCGCCGGTCGGGAATGGCCGCGCCATGGCCATGCTCTTCGCGCGGGAGGGCGCCTCGGTTGCCTGCCTCGACATCGTGCCCGAGGCCGCGGAGGCGACCTGCCGGATGATCGCGGGGGAGGGGGGGCACGCCGTCCCCATCACCGCCGACGTCGCCGACCCAGGCGCCATTCCCCGCGCGGTGGCCGAGGCGAAGGAGAAGCTCGGCGGCCTGGACGGCGTCGTGCTGAACGTCGGCATCTCCACACGGCAGAAGGTGGACGAGTTGACGACGGAGGACTGGGACCGCGTCTTCGCCGTGAACGTCCGCAGCAACATGCTCTTTGCTCAGCAGGCGCTGCGCGCGATGACGCCGGGCGGCTCGATCGTGCTGATCTCGTCCCTGGCCAGCCAACGCGCCGCATCGCGCAACCCGGCCTATGAGACATCTAAGGCCGCGCAGGTCGCCTTGGCGCGCAGCATTGCCCGCGCCGGGGAGCCGCTGGGGATTCGCTGCAACAGCCTCGCCCCTGGCCTGATGGACACCCCGATGGGCCGCGACGCCAGCCGCAACCGCGCCAACCGTGCCGCGCTGGTCCCTTTTGGCCGCCAGGGGACGGGCTGGGAGGTGGCCTATGCCGCGCTCTTCCTGATCTCGAACGAGGCGTCTTACGTGAACGGACACTGCCTGCTGGTGGATGGCGGTCTGGGCGCCGGGATCTCCAGGGATTGAGAGGGTGAGGATCCCGCGAGTTGGCCTCGCTGTCTGCACATTTTGGCGGGCAGTGTTGGTTCAAGCGTGGGGGAGAAGCGTGATCGGGCGGTTCTGTTGCGAACGGTGGTGCAGGGCAGAAGTGATACTGTAGAGCCCGACATCATGCAGTGGCGAGGAGGTTTGTGACGAACGCTGCCTGTGCTGCGGTGTCGCAACCACTGATCCCGTGAACCTGTCCCTTCCTGATCATCGCCATGCCTCGTAGCCCGCAACTATTATCCTGGCTGTCTGCAGGCCGCCGAAGCCAAGCCCTGGTCTGACCAGGCGTTTCATCCTCCGGTGGTCCTGCTCCACGATGTTGTTCAGGTACTCGCACTGCCGCAGCCGTGAGAAGCGCCAGAGTTCGCCCACTCGCTTCATGTCCACCACGGCACGCGGATAGGCCGGGTTCTTGTCCACCGTGATCGTCCGCGGGTTCACGGTATGCAGCTGCGCCAGTGCCTTGCGGAAGAAGCGCTTCGCCGCCGCGGCGTCCCGCCGGGCTGACAGCAGGAAGTCGATGGTCTGACCGAGGCTGTCGACCGCTCGGTACAGGTAAGTCCAGGCACCCTGGACCTTGATGTAGGTCTCATCGACCGACCAGGACCCGGTGCAGGGGCGCACGTGGCCTCGAACCCGCTGTTCAAGCTCGGCAGCGTAGGTCTGCACCCAGCGGAACAGGGTGGTGTGGTCAACCATGACGCCTCGGTCCGACAGCATGGCCGCGAGGTCCCGGTAGCTGATCGGGAATGCCAAGTACCAGCGCAGCGCCCACAGGATCACCTCGGACGTGAAGTGCCGCCCCTTGAAAGCTAGCTCCTGTCTCGCCGCCATCATGCCAGTCCCGCTCAGCCGCCCAGCGTCGTTCTACCTCACTTCGGCCACCCTGCCGTTTGCAACAGAACTGTCAGGCCTCCCTTGCCGCAGCAGGCTGGCGCAGCCGTGCCACGGCGCGCAGCAGCACTGGCCCCAGCAGCCCGACTGCGGTGATCAGCAAAAGCGTCACGGCGATCGGCCGCCCTGCGAAGCCGCTGACAATGTCGCTGCCGAATATCAGGATGCTCTGCTTCAGGCTTTCTTCCACCATCGCGCCCAATACCAACCCCATGATCAGAGGCGCGGGAGAGAAGCCGGTCCGCCGGAACAGAAGTCCGATGACGCCGAAAGCCATCATCAACCAGACATCGCCCATCGACTGATTGGCCCCATAGGCGCCGATCACCGAGAGCACGAACACGGCAGGCCAGAGCAGTGCCGGCGGAATCAGGCTGATCCTGGCAAAGAGCTTCGCGGCGCCGAGCCCGATCACGAGATACAGCAGGTTCGCGGCCAACATGGAGGAGAAGACGGCGTAGAGCAGGGTCGGCTGTTCGCTGAACAGATGCGGACCGGGCCGCACCCCTTGCACGATCAACCCGGCCAGCATGATGGCCGTTGTCGCACTGCCGGGAATGCCCAGCGCCAGGGTCGGCACCATGCAGCCGCCCACCGCCGCGTTATTGGCCGCCTCCGGGCCCGCGACGCCCTCGATCGACCCGTGGCCGAATTCATGCTTGTGCTTGGACCAGCGCCGCGTCTCGTTGTAGGAGATCAGGGCGGCGGTGGTGGCGCCGAGCGCGGGCAGGATGCCGATCAAGGTTCCGAGTACGCTGCCCATCCAGATGCTGCGATTGCACTTCTTGAACTCCTTGCGGCCGGGAATGCGCACGGCATCCATCTTCAGCAGGCTGGGCTTGCCCATCTGCTGCGTCGCCTGGTCCAGCATTTCCCCTACCGCGAAGAGGCCGATCAGGGCCGCGACGAAGCTGACCCCGTCCGTGAGGTCGTAAAACCCGAAGGTGAAGCGCTCCACGCCTGTGGTCAGGTCGATGCCCACGGTGGCGAGCAGCACGCCGAAGGCGGCCGCGATGAGGTTCTTGAGCGCACTGTCGCCACCCACCGCGCCGCACATGGAGAGGCCAAACAGCGCCAGGGCGAAATATTCCGGCGGGCCGAAGCTGTAGGCCGCTCTTGCCAGCAGGGGCGCCGCGATGATCATCGCGATGACGCTGAAGATGCCGCCAATGGCGCTGGCCACCGCCGACATTCCCAGCGCCATGCCGGCCTCGCCGCGTTCCGCCATCTTGTAGCCTTCCAGCGCCGTGGCGGAGGCGGAAGGATCGCGCGGTGCATTGACCAAGATCGCCGTGATGGAGCCGCCGAAATTAGCGGCGCAATAGATCGATCCGAGGAAGGCGAGGGATACCACGGGGTCCAGGCCGATGGTGATCGGCAGCATCAACGCGATCGTGGTGCTGCCGCTGATGCCGGGCAGGGCGCCGACGGTGATCCCCAGCACGGTGCCCGCGATGATCATGAAGAAGGTGAAAGGGTCGAGCAGAATGCCCATGCCGCCGAGAAAGGCTTCCATCTGAGCGGTGCCCCCTTAGCCGAACAGCGCGTCGCCGAGCAGGCCGCCCGGCAGGGTGAACTGGAAGACGCGGACAAAAAGCAGCCAGATCAGCAGCGTCATGATGGCCGCGCTGGGCACCAGCACGTGCAGCCGCCGTTCCCCCCAGGCCAGCCCCGCGGCAATGGGGAAGAGGAACATGGCGGCCAGCATGCCGGCCAAAGCCAGCACGCCGAAGAAGGCGAGGCACAGCCCGAGGGTCCACCAGGTGCAGGCATGCACCGGCGGCAAGGCTTCGGCATCTCCGCGTGCCGGGCGGGCAAAGAACAGGCAGACGGACAGCAGCAGGATGACGACGCAGATCAGTTGCGGGAACTCGGCGGCGCCCATGCCTTCCATCAGTGCCGCCGGCACCGTGTCGAAGGTGAAGGTATAGGCCAGGGCCAGGGCGGCAATGCACGCCGCCCCCAGGGCTACGAGTCGGTCACGGCCGAGCCACGATGCCAGGCCGCCGCTCATTGCGTGACGCCCAGATCGGCCAGCGCCTGGCGGCTGTCGTTGGAGAAGGCGACGAGCTGCGCGTGCCACGTCGCGCGCCCGGCGGCGCTGGTGCTGGCTTGGCCGGAATTCTTCAGGTATGTGGTGTAGGTCGGGCTGGCCATGGCCTTCAGCAGCCCTTGTTCCAGCTTGGCGATGCGGTCTTCCGGCGTGCCCTTCATCACCGCGAAGCCGCGTGTGGTGGCGGAAGCATAGTCGATCCGCTGCTCCTTCGCCGTCGGCGTGTCCGGCAGGGCGCTGACCCGTTCATTCGCCAGAACCATCAGCGGGCGCACCTCGCCGGCGCGGATCTGCGCCTCCGCCTCCGCATAGTTCAGCAATCCGACATCGATGTTGCCGCCGACCAGATTGACCACGATGTCGCCGCCGCCGCGGAAGGGCACCGCCGTGGCCGGGCGGATGCCGGCCGCCTTGGCGAAGGCCATTGTCGCCACGTGATCGACGCTGCCGACATGAGTGATGCCGAACTTCAGTGCGCGGCTCTTGCCGACGGACAGGAACTCGTCGGCCGAGCGCAAGGGGCTGTCCGCCCGCACCATGACGATCTGCGGGTCCTCCGTGGCGCGGGCGACGCCGACCAAATCGTCGATCTGGGTGGCGGTGCGGTTGCGCAGCATGGTGATCAGGTGCGTCTGCGTCATCAGCAGCAGCGTGTGGCCGTCCTTCGGCCGCTGCGCCGCATAGGCCAGGGCCGCCGCGCCGCTGCCGCCCGTCTTGTTCACAACGATGAGCTCGGTGCCCAGCTCTGCCGGGGCATGCACCATCACCATGCGTGCGGTGATGTCGGTGCCGCCGCCAACGCCGGAATGCGTCACGACCTCGATGGGGCGCGAGCCGAAGGCGGCGATCTCGGCGCGCAGGATACGGGGCGCGGCCAGCACGCCCAGGCCGGTCGCCACCAGCAGGCCGCGCCGGCCCAGGGTGGCGCCGCCCGGTCGGATCAGGGAATCAGGTGTCTCAGGTGGGCGGCCAGTCAGCTTTCCGTTTGTCATGGTTTCCTCCCGTGGCCGCTTGCTGCGGCCTTGCTGGATCTTTTGGGCAGCTCGCGGCGAAGCGTTGTCGGCCGCCCTTGATATGCGCCTCTCCGGCGGCCTGCGCCGCCGCGCCGTCCCTGGCGCGCAGCGCCTGCAGGATGGCGGCGTGTTCCGCGTTGGACTGGCGCATATTCTCCGGCTGCAGCAGCACGCGGCGGCGGAACAGGTGCAGTTCCTTGCCGAGGTCCGCGTAGATCCGCGCGGCGCGTGCATTGCCGGCCACCTCGAACAATGCGGCGTGAAACTGCAGGTTCAGCGCGTAATAGCCCGCCGCATCCTCGTTCTGCTCCGCCTGCGTCAGCTGTTTCAGCAGCGCCTCCATGGGCGCCAGCAGGGCGGGGGTCGCGCGCTCGGCGGCCCGTTCCGCCGCATGACTGGTCAGGGCGACGCGGATGTCGAACACATCCAGCGCTTCCTCGACGCTGATCTTCCGCACATAGGAGCCCTGGTTCACCACGGCCACGATCAGGCCTGACCGTTCCAGCCCACGCACGGCCTCCCGCACCGGGCCACGGCTGACACCGAGCCGGGCGGCGAGCAACTGCTCGTTGAGTCGTTCCCCCGGCGCGATCTCCCCGGAGAGGATGAGCTGTTCAATCTCCTGTCCCACCAGGGAGGCGAGGGAGCGGGTGCGGACAATGTCGAGCGGCGTGGAAAGAGGAGCAGACATGCGGCGAGGTTGCGCCTCGTCATGCAAGCCTGTCAACTGAATGATGTAAACTGTCGACAGTTGCCGGGAACAATCGTAGCCTTACTGGACAAACGGAGGAAACGCCATGCCGCAGCCTGCCACGGCGCTCTCGCGCTACACTGTACTCGACCTCACCCGTGTCCGATCCGGCCCTACCTGTGTGCGGCAGTTCGCAGATTGGGGCGCGAAGGTCATCAAGATCGAGATGCCGGAAGGCCTGGATGAGGGAGACCCGATGGGCGGGCCGCGCCAGGGGCCGGACTTCCAGAACCTGCACCGCAACAAGCAGAGCATGACCCTGAACCTGAAGAGCGCGGAGGGCGTCGCGATCTTCCAGGAGATGGTCCGGCAGGCCGATGTGGTGGTGGAGAATTTCCGCCCAGATGTGAAGGACCGCCTCGGCATCGGCTATGAGAGCCTGGCGGAGATCAATCCGCGGCTGGTCTATGCCTCGATCTCCGGTTTCGGGCAGGATGGGCCCTATGCGGGGCGTCCGGGCTTCGACCAGATCGCCCAGGGCATGGGCGGGCTGATGTCCATCACCGGGCAGCCGGGGCAGGGGCCCATGCGCGTGGGCATTCCCATCGCCGATCTCTGCGCCGGTATCTTCGCCGCGCAAGGGGTCCTGGTGGCGCTGCTGGAGCGGGAGATATCGGGCAAGGGGCAGTGGGTGCAGACATCCTTGCTGCAGGCCCAGATCTTCATGCTGGACTTCCAGGCGGCCCGCTGGCTGCAGGCCGGCGAGGTGCCGAAGCAGGCGGGCAACAACCACCCCACCAGCATCCCCACGGGCGTCTTTCCCACAGCCGACGGCTACATGAACATCGCGGCCACGGGCCAGCGGATCTGGCAGCGCTTCGCCATGGCGCTTGGCCACCCCGAATGGCTGGAAGACCCGCGCTATGCCGCCGCCGCCGCGCGCAGCCAGAACCGCGACGTCCTGAACGAGGAGATCTCGGCGGTGACGCGCGGTGATACCAGTGCCAATTGGGTCGCCAGGCTGAACGAGGCCGGCGTGCCCTGCGGGCCGATCAACAGCATCGATCAGGTCTTCGCCGATGAGCAGGTGAGGCATCTTGGCATCGCGGCCTATCTGAATGGCGGCAGCAATGACCCTGTGGGCTATGTCGCGCAGCCCATGACGTTGAGCCGGACGCCCAGCAGCATCGTCAGCCATCCTCCGAGGCACGGCGAGCATACCGAGTCCATTCTGGCCGGGCTTGGCTACACGCCCGAGCAGATCGCCGACCTGCGCGGCCGGCAGGTGGTCTGAGCCATGCCGGACACCCCTGTTCCCGCCCCCGCCGGCCGCATCCAGCACCGCCGGGAAGATGGCGTCGGCTGGATCACCATCGACAACCTGCCGCGCCGCAACGCGCTCTCACCCGAGATGTGGCAGGCGCTGGGCGACACGCTGGCCGAGTTCGAGGCCGATGCGGCGGTGCGCTGCATCGTGCTGACCGGCGCCGGCGACCGCGCCTTCGCCTCCGGCTCCGATATCTCCCGCTTCGAGGAGTCGCGCACCACGGCGGAGCAGATCGCGGAGCATCGCGCGCGCAACCAGCGGGTGCATGACCTGCTGCGGCAGATGGACAAGCCGAGCATCGCCATGATCCGCGGCCACTGCATCGGCGGTGGCCTGGCGATCGCGCTCTCCTGCGACCTGCGCATCTGCACCGAGGATGCCGATTTTGCGGTGCCGGCCGCGAAGCTCGGAGTCGGATACGAGCTGGATGGGGTGCGCAAGCTGGCGCAGATTGTCGGCCCGGCCTTCGCCAAGGAGATTTTCTTCACCGGCCGCCGCTTCAGCGCGGCGGAGGCTTACGAGATGGGGCTGGTGAACCGGGTGGTGTCGTCCGCCGCGCTGGAAGCTCATGTGACGGAAATCGCCCGGGGCATAGCCGCCAACGCGCCCCTGACGATCCGCGCCTCCAAGCACATCATTGCGGAGTCCCTGAAGGGCCAGCCAGATGAGGCGCGTTGCGACCGCCTCTACCAGGATTGCTTCGACAGCGAGGATTACAGGGAGGGCCGCCGCGCCTTCATGGAGAAGCGGCCGCCGCAGTTCCAGGGCCGCTAGAGGAGATCCCGGTCAGGTGGGAGCACCTGACCGGGTGAGGATGCCCATAAGAACAACGAACCAGGGCAACCCAGCGAATCATGGCAAGGGCAACCGCCCGGGCCGGAGCAATGAGGGAGGGAAGATGACCACAACGGAAAGCCTGTATGACCGCATCGGCGTCGATATCGGGCGCCGGGCGAAGCTCGAGGACGGCATCGCCTGGGCCGCCCGCAACGCGGTGCGCTACATCGACATCCAGTTGGACTACGGCGAGAACGCCTTCACCCGCTTCGATGATGCCCGCGCCGCCTCTGTTCGGGACGCCTGCGAGCGGCACGGTATCCATCTCGGCCTCCACACCCTTTCGGCGGTCAATGTCGCGGAATACTCGCCGATCCTGTCAGAAGCGGTGGATGACTATCTGAAGGGATATATCGACATCTTCCCGAAGCTTGGTGCCCATTGGATCGTGGTTCACGCGGGGTACCACTTCTCCGCTGATGTCAAGCCGCGCATGGAGGCAGGGTTGGAACGCCTCAAGCGCATGGTGGGTTATGCCGAGCGCAAAGGTGCCAGGCTCCTGCTGGAGAACTTGAACAAGGAACCGGCAGATGCCGAGGTCCATTACCTTGCCCATACCATGGAGGAATGGACCTACTACTACGACAGGATCGACAGCCCGGCCTTCGCGCTGTCATTCACCGCCAACCATGCTCATCTTCTGCCGGAGGGCATACCCGGCTTTGTTGATGCCATCCCCTGGCACCGGGTGAAGGAGGTGCGGCTGGCGGACTGCTTCCGCAACGGCACGGAGATCCACTTGCCACCCGGGCAAGGCGACCTGGATTTCCCGGACATGTTTCGCCGCATCGAAGCCACAGGCTTCACAGGCCACTACATGAATGCTTTCGGCACTCTGGAAGACATGCAGGCGGCCCGCCGGACCATGGCCGAAGGTGCCTCAGCTGCGGCCATGGGTGACTGACCGCCCCATGACCTCAGCTCACCAGGACGTAATTCCGTTCGCCTGCACAACTGGACACCTCGAAGTGCCCATTGCTGCGCGGGTTTCGTGAACAGAGTCGTCGCCCCAGCGCGCAACGCGCTTCTGCTGACGGCCGGGGCATTGCCAGGTTGATGCTCTCTGGCCGGAACGATATGGTCGGGCCGAACTGGCGGGATGTCACCAGACTGATCCTCAACCTGCGAAGTGGTCCGCCTTGAAGTACGGCTTCAAGTTGGAGGAGGACGGAGATGGCGAGGAAGAAGCACCGGCCTGAGGAGGGCGTGGCCAAGCTGCGGCAGGTGGATGTCCTGGTCTCGCAGGGCAGTCGGTGGCGGAGGCGATCCGGGCCATTGGGGTGACGGAGGTCACCTACTATCGCTGGCGGCGGTAGTTCAGAGGTTTGAAGTCGGACCAGGTGAAGCGGCTAAAAGACCTGGAGACGGAGAATGCCCGGCTTCGCAAGGCAATTGCGGACCTGACGCTCGACAAGCAGATCCTGGCGGAGGCTGCCCGGGGAAACTACTGAGCCCCGCGCGCCTGCGTTAAGCATGTGTGTTGTACGCTATCCGTCTCCGAGCGCCGCGCCTGCGCGGCGCTCGGCCAGCACCGCTCGACGCAACGCAAGGCGCCGCGGGGCCGCAACGACGAAGAGCGGCTCACGACCGACATCATGAAGCTGGCGCGGCAGTATGGCCGCTATGGCTACTGCAAGGTCACAGCCCTGCTGCGAGATGCCGGCTGGCTGGTGAACGACAAGCGGGTGGAGCGGATCTGGCGGCGCGAGGGACTGAAGGTGCCGCCGCGCCAGTCGAAGCGCGGGCGGCTATGGCTGGCCGACGGCTCCTGTATCCGGCTGCGCCCGGAGCGGCGCGACCACGTCTGGAGCTACGACTTCGTCGAGGGCCGTACCCACGACAGGCGCAAGTTCAGGATGCTCAACGTCTTCGACGAGTTCACCCACGAGTGCTTGGCCATCCGGGCGGGGCGCAGGCTCAAGGCGGTAGACGTCATCGATGTTCTGTCCGACCTGTTCATCCTGCGCGGCGTGCCCGCCCATATCCGCTCAGACAATGGCCCAGAGTTCGTGGCCAAGGCGGTGCGGAGCTGGATCACGGCGGTCGGAGCCAAGACGGCCTACATCGCGCCGAGCAGTCCATGGGAGAATGGGTATGTGGAGTCGTTCAACGCGCGCCTGCGCGAAGAACTGCTGGGCGGCGAGATCTTCTACAGCCTGCGCGAAGCCGAGGTGGTGATCGAAAGCTGGCGTCGGCACTACAACACCGTACGTCCGCATGCATCGCTCGGTTTCAGGCCGCCTGCGCCAGAGGTCGTCCTACCCAGCTTCGCGGTGTGGCCGCGGCGCGACGCCGGTCGGCCTTGCCAACCACACAAGTCATAGCGCCCAGGTCAACGCTCAACTAACATTCGCAGCGGACCGCCCGGTGGGGGCCGATCAGCATCGAAACATGTTCGGCAGGCTCAAGGACTGGCGCCGCATTGCCATGCGCTATGACCGCTGCGCTCACACCTTCATGTCCGCCATCTGCCTCGCCACCACTCATCCTCTTCTGGATCAATGAGTCCTAAGTCTATTAACGGTGCAGTAGTGCGGCACCTTCCGGAGCCCCTAGACTTTTTTGGAACTCCTGTCACTCGGCCACCAGGATCATGAAGCCGCTGTGATCGGTGCGTAGGAAATGGTGCAGCACCAGGAGCGCGAAAGGCTTGGCCTGGGCGAAGTCATGCCGTGAGGTCCGGCTGCTATAGGACGGAAAGGTCTGGCGCCTGACGGCCTATGCCTCGCGCGCCACCCGCACCGTCGATTTCGTCATCCCGCGCATCGAGGACCTCGTGCTCATATGCCGACGTCCTTCCAGCGCATTTCCTTGCCAGAAGGCGTCAATAGGGTAAGTATAAATTAACAGCCATCGACGAAAAGGACGTTTTCGCCTACAAAGAAGGAAAAATCACCCATTAGAAGATCCTAGAAATTCCAGATCGAAGTAAGGATTAGCAAGTTGTTAAACGAAACCCTACGATGCCTTACGCCCTCCTCCTTCTGGATGCCGCGACATCTGGTTACTTCAGCTTGGCTAGAGCATGCGCCTTTTGCTTTCTGGCTTATGGAAGCACTTCGCCCCAAGATGTTTGTTGAACTCGGCACACATGCCGGATTTTCTTACCTGACGTTCTGCCAAGCGGTACAACAACTCGATTTACCCACAAGATGTTTCGCTATCGATACATGGGAGGGGGACGAGCATGCAGGATTCTATGGCAATGAGGTCTTCGCGGCGCTCCACATGGTCAACGAAGAGAACTACGCCACCTTTTCCAGGCTAGTGCGCTCGCGGTTCAATGATGCTTTATCTTACTTTCCCAATGGAGAAATCGATCTCCTGCATATCGATGGCCGCCATACTTACGAAGATGTGCTAGAGGACTTCACGACTTGGAGGCCAAAGCTGTCGGACCGCGCGGTGGTCCTCTTCCATGATACCAATGTGCGGGAGCGGAATTTTGGGGTGTGGCAGCTCTGGAATGAGCTTTCCGTTCAGTATCCTTCCTTCGAGTTCTTCCACTGCCACGGCCTTGGAGTCCTTGGACTGGGAAAGGCGCTTCCAGAAGCGATCCAACCCCTCCTGAGCAGCAGCCTGGGGGAAGCCGTGGCCCTGCGCGCCGCCTACTCCCGCCTCGGCGCCGCTGTGTCGCGCCAAGCCGTCCTCGAGCACGCCCGCCAGGAAATAGGGCATCGTGACGTGCATATCGGCAATCTCCAGCAGGAGATCAGCACGCTTTCTCAGCAGCGAGCCGATCCTGCGGCCGAAGAGGTTTCTGGCCTCCGGCAGGAGCTTGCTTCCTTGACTTCACAGATTGAGGGCCTCCGCCAAATCGCCGCGGCCGAGAGGGAGGCTGCGGCTGCCATCGAGGCTGAGCGTCAGGCTCTTCATGCTAAGCTCGCCGCCGTAGAGGCAGAGCGCCAGACGCTCGAATCTGAGCTCGACAAGGAGCGGCGTGAATTACGTCACCGGAGCCAAGCCCAGGAAGCCGTGGAGCGTGGCATCGCCCAACTGCGACATGACCTCGCAGAACGGGATCGCAAGCTTCGCAACCAGTCCAACGTCCTGCTCCAGCAGACGCAGCGGGCGGAGGAGCTCGCGCGCAGCAAGCAGGATGTTGATCACAGCTTGTCACATTTGCAGCACGAGATCGCACTGCTCTCCGAGGAACGCACGAATCTTGCTCAGCAGCTTGCGTTGATGGAGCACAGCACGTTCTGGCGAGCAACAGGTCCCCTGCGCCGTAGATTGTCGAGCATGCCCGATGGTGTGCGTATCAGCGCGCGCCGTTTCGCCAAGGCGCTTTGGTGGGCGTCGACCCCTCACCGGATGCCTGAGCGCTTGCGCTTTTTGAAGGCGCGGCGGCTGGGCGGCATCAGCGTGGCCCAGCCGGAGCCTATGCAGGCAATAGAGGCGCAGCTGACGGTGCAGGAAGCGCCGCTGACAGTGAAGGAGATCGCCTTCGTGCCTGCCCCGCAGTCAGGCCAACCCCACACAGACGTGCAGTTGGCGAGTGCTTCCGGAACCTATCGCTTCCAGCCTCCTACCGGGGGATATACCTACATTCCGCCACGCCAGCCGGACGATCTTGAGAGACGGGTCCGGCAACTGACGCACTCCGTGCTTTTCTCCATCGTGGTTCCGGTCTACAATACGCCTCTCGACCTGCTCGCACGACTGGTCGCCTCGGTAAAGGCGCAGTGGTACTCGTCCTGGGAGCTTATTTTTGTCGACGATGCAAGCCCCAATGATGCGGTTCGCACAACCCTTTCTGCATTGCAAGACCCACGTATTCGGACAATCTTTTCTGACAAGAACCGTGGGATTTCGGATACAACGAATATTGGGCTCAACGCCGCTCAGGGTGAATATGTCGTGTTCCTGGACCACGACGACGAGCTGACCGTAGATTGCCTCTACGAGCTTGCGCTCTGCATCGAGCGCGACGATCCTGACTTCATCTACAGCGACGAAGACAAGATCGCGACGGACGGAAGCTTCACGCAGCCGTTCTTCAAGCCGGATTGGTCTCCGGATACGATGATGAGCACAATGTTTACCTGCCACGTCATGTGCGTACGGCGCTCATTGCTCGAGAAGGTTGGTGGCCTTCGGAAAGAGTTCGACGGAAGCCAGGACTATGATTTCGTACTTCGCTTGGTCGAACACACCAACCGTATCTCGCATATCCCCAAAGTCCTCTATCACTGGAGGATCATTCCCGCGTCTGTGGCATCGGACCTGAACGCCAAGCCGTACGCCATTGAAGCATCGCGAAGTGCGAGAGAAGCGGCATTGAAGCGGCGTAACCTGCAAGGCGTGGTAGAGCCTGTTTCGCAGGTGCCTGGCTATTTTCGAATTCGTTACGATGTGGTCGGGACCCCGCTGATCTCTATCATCATTCCCAGCAAGAACAATGCGGCCGTCCTCAGGCGCTGCGTAGAGTCCATCCAGGATTTGTCTAGCTATCGAAACTTCGAAATCATCATCATGGATAACGGATCGACCCACGTCGATGCCGTCCGCACGCTCCGTTATTTCTCCGCACAAGACGGCATTCGCGTCATTCCTCACAATCAACCGTTCAATTACTCCGAGCTCAACAATATTGGTGTTCGTCATTCACAGGGAGATATCCTTCTGTTTCTCAATGACGATACGGAGGTTCTCTCACCTGACTGGCTTGAGCGTATGGCTGGATACGCTCAGTTGGACCATGTGGGCGCGGTGGGAGCCAAGCTCCTTTATCCCAACTCACGGAGTGTCCAGCACAACGGGGTGCTCAACCTCGACACCGGTCCGGCGCATGCCCTCCTGCGAGAGGATGCCGACAGCCCCGGCTACTTCATGCGCAATCTGCTAGAGTGGAACTGGCTGGCCGTCACCGGCGCCTGCCTAATGGTTGAGCGGCGCAAGTTTGAGGCGGTCGGCGGCTTCAACGAGAAACTTCCAATTGCCTACAACGACGTGAAGCTCTGCTTCGACCTAGTAGATCATGGTTACTATAACGTAGTCTGCCCGGCGGTCGAACTCACCCACCATGAGTCGCTCACCCGCGGAGCGGATGAACTGACGCCGGAGAAGCGGGCACGCTGCATGAGGGACATGGAACTTCTCTATCGGCTGTCTCCTCACTACTTTATGCGGGACCCGTTCCATAATCCCAACCTGCATCCGAGCAGCGTACACTTTGCCCTAGCAACCGCCTGATCCCCCCCCTTTCATCTCAGATCCAGACGAGCATCATGTCCGCGACAACAGCAAGCAAGCTCTTCCAGCCAGACCATGTTACCCCGGCGCTGCTGCAGAGCGTTGCCGAGGCACGCGCAATATCGTTTGATGTCTTTGACACCTTGTTTGTCCGACCTCTGCAGGACCCTGAGGACGCATTCGACATGCTCGGCGAGAAGTTCGGCATACCCGACTTCCGCGCCTTGCGGCGCGCCGCCCAGCAGCATGCCTTCGTGCAGATGGCGGATGAGGGGCGCAGGGAAATCACCCTCGACGGCATCTACAGCTTCCTGGAGGGCTTGCCTGTCCGGGCCGCCGCGCTCAAGCAAGCCGAGTACGACCTTGAACTCGCGCTGACCTTACCCAATCCGGAGATGATCGGGCTGTTTCGCGAACTTGTGGAACAGCAGCGGCAGGTCGTGATTACCTCTGACATGTATATGCCGTCCGCTTTCTTCCTGGACCTCTTCCAGCGGCATGGCGTTCCGCCCGTGCCAATGTTCATCTCCTCCGACCGCAATGCGACCAAGCGCGACCATGGTGAACTCTTCCGCATCGTATCGGAGGAATTAGGGGTCGAACCGGCTTCGCTCCTCCATATCGGCGACAACCCACACTCGGATGTGGCGAAAGCCCTGGAGAGTGGGATGAAGGTATTCCACTATAGGACCACACGACCGTCCCGCTCGACGCAGCCTTCTTCTCCCTCTGCCTCCCTTGCCGGAGCCCTCTCTAAGATCCACGATGCGGACATCAAGCCGGGCTCCTTCCATGAACTCGGCTTCTCCTATGGTGGGCCGGCCGCCTTCGGCTTCCTGCAATGGATCAAGCAGCATGCCTCCGCAGACGGAATAGACCTCCTGCTTTTCATGTCTCGCGATGGTTATGTGCTGGACCATCTTGTGCGACAGGAGGAAGCAGGCGCCCTGCCAGCCTCCACGTATTTCGAGGGGTCTAGGACTGCCTTTACGCTCGCAGCCATCAACGAGCACAACTTCGATGCCCATCTCGATTTCCTCCTCAGCGGGTCCCACGGCCTCTCGCCTTTCGAGGTATTCGAGCGAATCGGGGTAGTGGCGCCGGCAGATTGCCTTCTCGACGACCTAGGACTGGGCCGCGATGTCAAGATCCAGGACAGCACCATGCCGCAGATGCGCACATTGCTGCGCGCTCTTCGCTGGAGAATCCTCGAGGTCTGCCGGCGTAACCGGCGCGGCCTGTTCCATTATCTGCGCAAGCTTCAGATCAAGCCGGGGATGCGGCTAGGCCTTGTAGACATCGGCTGGAGCGGCACCACTCAAAACGCTTTCGAGAAAGCTTTGTCCGGAATAGTCGAGGTCAGCGTCACAGGATATTACTTCTGCCTCGTAAACTCCCCCGAACGTTTGCGGCGGCAGGTATACCTGAACATGAAAGCGATGGTGTCGGAGCAGACTGTATCGTCTGACCTGCTCGACCGCATCTATGCCAATCGTGTTGCCGCAGAGCTACTTTTCTCAGCGCCCCACGATGCCGTCATTGGCTATGATGTTCAGCCGGACGGCACTGTGTCGACCGTGACCGATAGAGGCCGCGGCAAGGTTACCAGCATGCAGAATGCAGCACGTGAGATCACGCGCGGTGTGGAGGAATTCGGCAGCCGCTTCCGCGAAATCTGTCGGTCCGCAGGTTTCGAGCCTTGGCCGCTAGACACCACTTGGCCATTCATCGAGTTCATCACTCATCCCGAACGTGCAATGAAGGCGCTGGGCGATATTCAGAACTTCGACGCATGGGCAAGCACACGGAACAGCGTTATGCGCACGAGAGATTATCTGTGATCCTCCTCTGAATGGATGGGTGCCCCTGAGTAAGTTAGGCTCAGGGCTCATTGATCCAGAAGAGGGCGGTGGCGGCGAGGCAGATGGCAGACATGAAGGTGTGGGCGCAGCGGTCATAGCGCATGGCGATGCGAGGCCAGTCCTTGAGTCTGCCAAACATGTTCTTGATACGGTGCCGCTGGCGGTAGAGCTTCCTGTCGTGCGGGATTCGTTGCATGCGACCACGGCGTTACGGAACGCAGGGCTCGATGCTGCGAGCAGTCAAGGCTTGGCGGAAGCGGTTGCTGTCATAGCCCTTGTCGCCGATCAGAACGCGGGCGGGCGGCAAGGT
Source organism: Pseudoroseomonas ludipueritiae (assembly GCF_014490445.1). Taxonomy (GTDB): domain Bacteria; phylum Pseudomonadota; class Alphaproteobacteria; order Acetobacterales; family Acetobacteraceae; genus Pseudoroseomonas; species Pseudoroseomonas ludipueritiae. Next base: position 39,463 of record NZ_JACTUZ010000025.1, read on the forward strand.
GGCAAGCATCAGCGCTGTGCCCTTCTGGTCGCTCACCTGCCCTTCAGACAGCAGCATGACCATTGGACGGCCCTGCCCATCCGGACGACGTGGAACTTGGAGTTCAGGCCGCCCTTGGTGCGCCCAATACGGGGGGGAACAGCGCCTTTTTGAGCAAGCTGCCTGCTGTGCAGTGGGCCTGGAGGTGCGTGGCTTCAATCATCAGACGGTCTGGCTCCCCTTTGCGTCCGGCCAGCTCCGCGAAGATGCGGTTGAAGACGCCCATGCGGCTCCAGCGGATGAAGCGGTTGGACCGCGTCTTGTGGGGGCCGTACTCGGCAGGCGCATCGCGCCAGCGAAGGCCGTTGCGGATGACGTGGATGATGCCGCCGACGACCCGCTGGTCGTCCACCCCGTGGCACACCATGCGAGAGCGGGAAGTAGCGCGAGATCCGCTCGATCTGTGCCTTCGTCAGCCAGAACAGGCCAGCGATGGCAGCACCTCCGGCTACCATGGAATCACGGCAGAATCGAAGCGCAAGAGGGTCGTTCATAAACCCTCAGCTTAGAACTACGTATGTTAACGATGAGCGTAATCTAAGGCCTGTTAGATCTTGATTGCTGTTCCCATGTTCTGGGTATGGCG
>NZ_JACTUZ010000250.1 GCF_014490445.1 Pseudoroseomonas ludipueritiae
GGGCAGCAGCAGCGCCACGCGGTCGCCGGGCCCGATGCCCTGCCGCGCCAGCCCTTCCGCCACGCGGCGGGCCTGGGCGGCAAAGGCGGCGCGGCCAAGCGGCGGACGGCTCAGCGAGACCAGGGCGGCGGCATCCGCGCGCCGGGCGGCCAGCCCTTCCAGCAGCGCGGGCAGGGTCTCCGCGCTCATCGCGCCAGGACCCGGGGCACGGGCGCGGAAACCGGATGCCGATGGATGATGCCGCTGCCCTGCCGCACGTGAATTCGCCCCCTGGGAATCATGAGGCCTTGTCTGTGCCGCAGTTGCGCGCCGAATGCCAGCCGCCGGGCGCCGGTTTTCGCCACCATGGCCTTTCAGCTTCCTGTGCGGCTGGACAAGCCCGCCACATCGCAGGAACGTGCCGCACCCGATGGAAGCGAGGATAGACCGCCATGACCGCCTGGACCGACCGCGCCGGTAGCCCCTTCACCTGCGAGAAGCAGCCGGCCCGGGGCAGCAAGGGCATGGTGGTGACCAATCATCCGGTGGCCTCGGCGGCGGGGGCGGAGATGCTGCTGGCCGGCGGCAATGCCATCGATGCCGCCATCGCCGCGCTCTTCACGCTCACGGTGGTGGAGCCGATGATGGTGGGACCGCTGGGCGGCGGCGTGGCGCATCTGCGGCTGGCCGATGGCCGGCACCTGGTGCTGGACGGGCTTTCCACCGCCCCCGGTGCCGCGCGCGGCGACATGTACCGCACGGTCAGCGACACCCTGCCCGACTACCAGGAGACGGTGGACGGCGAGAACAAGATCGGCCCGCTCGCCATGGCCGTGCCCGGCGCCCTGGCCGGCTGGTGCAAGGCCCTGGCCGAGCACGGCACCATGCCGCTGGAGGAAGTGCTGCGCCCCGCCATCCGCGCCGCCGCCGAGGGCTTCCGCGTCACCGACTATCTGGCCGGCGCCATCGGCGATGCCGCCACGGACCTGGCTACCGACCCTGGCCTGGCCGCCACCTTCCTGCCGGGCGGCGAGATCCCGGCGGTGGGCAGCCGCCTGCGCCAGCCGGCCCTGGCGGAATCCCTGAAGCTGATCGCGGCCCAAGGCCCCAAGGCGCTCTATGGCGGCGAGATCGGCCGGGCGCTGGCGGCGCATATGGCGGCCTCCGGCGGCCTGATCACCATGGCGGACCTGGAAGCGGTCCAGGTGATCGAGCGTCAGCCGGTCCGCGGCAGCTACCGCGGCTTCGAGGTGCTGGCGCCGCCGCCGCCGGCTTCCTCCGGCGTGCATATGACGCAGATGCTGAATGTGCTGGAGGGCTTCGACATCGCCCGCCTCGGCTCCGGCTCGGCCGAGACCATCCACCTGCTGGCCGAGGCGCTGAAGCTGGCCTTCGCCGACCGCGCGGTTGCCACCGCCGACCCGGCCTTCATCAATGTCCCGGTCGAGAAGCTGATTTCCAAGGATTACGCCGAGGAACGCCGCGCCCTGCTGCGGCTGGACCAGGCGCAGGACTGGGCGCCGGGCATCCCGCCGGCCGAGTCGGCCAATACCACCCATGTCACCGTGGCGGATTCGCTGGGCAACATCGTCGCCACCACCCAGACCATCAACAGCCTGTTTGGCGCCCGCTTCTCCATCCCCGGCACCGGGCTGATCGCCAACAACTACATGTTCAACTTCGACCCGCACCCGAACAAGGCGCTCTCCGTGGAGCCGGGCAAGCGGGTCTTCACCTCCATGGCGCCATCCATCGTGCTGAAGGGCGGCGAGCCGGCCTTCGCGCTGGGGCTGCCGGGGGGCCTTCGGATCTTCGGCTCCGCCATGCAGGCCATCATCAACCTGATCGACCACGGCATGTCATTGCAGGAAGCGGTGGAAGCGCCGCGCATCTGGACCCAGGGCCATACGCTGGAACTGGAGCCGGCGATCTCGGCTGAGGCCGAGGCCGGGCTGGTGACGCGTGGCCATATGGTGGCGCAGCCGAAGCATATCGGCGGCGGCATGGGCGCCATCCGCTTCCTGCCCGATGGCATGCTGGAAGGCGCCGCCTGCTGGCGCGCGGATGGCACGCCGGTGGGCATCGCGGGCGGGCTGGCGCGTCCCGGCATCCGCTTCAACCCGGAGGTCGGGCGCCGCTGAGGCGCCCCTTCCCTTCAAAAGGAAAAGGCCGCCGCCCGATCGGGCGCGGCCTTTCTTCATGAGGCTCTGGCGGAAGCCCTCAGGGGCATTCGCAGCCATCGGTGGGGCCGGTCTCGCCACGCACCAGATGATGGTCAATCCATTCGGACACCAGGCGGCGCGCCTCGTTCACCGAGGCCTCCGGATGGTGGATACGGTACAACGCTGTGCAGGCCCGGAAGGACGAGAGGTCGTCATTCCCGGTTTCACGCAACTCGCGGTAGGCCGTCACCACCGCCCGCTCGCACCGGCGCGTGATGTGGCTGAAGTCGTTGCCCATCCAAGCATTCTCCTGCGTTGCGAGCTAGATGAGAATCTGTCGCAACTCGTCCCACCGGTTTTATAGGCTCATCTGAATAGGCGTTCAAGTTTCGATTGCCGGAGGAGTTCAGGAGGCCTCCGCCAGAACAGGCAGCGATTCTGCCGTATCCTCCTGTTGCATCACCCGCCGCACCAGCTTCAGCGCCTGGTAGCTGTCATCGGCTTCGGCCAAGGCCAGCGCCTTTTGAATCAGATCCTTGGCGGCCTCGGGCGCTTCGGAGGCCAGGAAATCCTCCGCCAGGCCACGCGCCAGCGCCATGCTGCCCGCGCGCTCCGGCTCCGGCCCGACATAGGCGGTTTGCAGGGCAAAATAGATGCGGCGCGCCGGGGTGGTGGCGGCCTCGGCCGACAGGATCTGCTTGCCGAAGAGGAAGCGCGCCCGGCCCGCCAGCTCGATGCGAGCGCGGTTGCGGAAGCGAATGGGGGCACCGTTGACGATCAGCAGGTCGCCTTGGCGCAGTTCGAGGACAAGGGTGGTCATGATGCGGTTTGGCCTTCCGGCGGCGGCACGGCGGCGGCCGGCCGCCTGTCATGCGGGGTCGATGATGCTCTCCGTCTGCGGTTCGAGTCGGGCTCCGGCTGGGCTTCCCCCGGCGGGCGGTGCGGCCCGGGCGCTGCCGCGCGATGCGGCCTGCCCTTAATCTGGCCGGTCGGTGTTAACGGATGATGACGAAAAGGGGCGACCGGCGCCTCAGCCCCGGCGCAGCAGCCAGAGCAGCCCGGCCACCGGCACGCCCTTCTCCCGGCGCAGCTCGGCTTCCCGCTCCGCCAGGATCTCCAGCCCGGCGGCGGCGGCCAGGGCGCGTAGATGCCCGGGATGGTGGCGGTAGCGCAGGTCGGGGCCCAGGGCGCAGGGGGATTCCTCCCCCTTCTCCAGGCTGAAGGCGGCCAGGCCGCCCGGGGCCAGCGCCGCCGCCATGGCGGGCAGCACGGCGGAAAGGTCGCCCAGGTAGTTCAGCACATCCGCCGCCGCCACCAGCCCCCAGTGGCCGGGGCGGGCAGGCAACACGTCCAGCAGGTCCGCCTCATGCAGCGCGTGGTAGATGCCGCGCGCCCGCGCCGCCGCCAGCATGCGGGGCGAAAGGTCCACGCCTTCCAGCACCCGCGCGAAGGGCCGCAGCGCCTCCCCCGAAAGACCGGTGCCGCAGCCCAGGTCCAGCACGGCGCGGCTGCCATCCGCCGCCACGCCCGCCTCCCGCAGCATCCCGGCCAGCATGGCGGGGGTGCGGTAGCCGAGGCGGCCGGTCAGGTCGGCGTCGAAGCGCGGCGCGTATTGGTCGAACAGGTCGCGCACATAGCCGGCGGGGGCGCGCTCCGGCGGCGGCGCGGCACCCAGCGCGGCCTGGAGGAAACGCGCCTGTTCCGCCACGCCCGGGTCGGCGGCGGC
>NZ_JACTUZ010000251.1 GCF_014490445.1 Pseudoroseomonas ludipueritiae
GTGCCGACGCTGGCCGGCTCGGTCGCGCTGCGCGGCGCGCCGCCGGCCAAGGCCACGGCGCCTGTGGTGGCGCGGCTGCAGCGCGCCGGCTTCGTGGTGCTGGGGCGCACCAACATGGTGGAATTCGCCTTCAGTGGCCTGGGCGTGAACCCGCATTACGGCACCCCCCTCTCCCCCTACGACCGGGCCACGGGGCGGCTGCCGGGCGGCTCCTCCTCCGGCGCCGCCGTGGCGGTGGCCGATGGCATGGGCTTCGCCGGGCTGGGCTCGGATACCGGCGGCTCCTGCCGCGTGCCGGCGGCGCTCTGCGGCATCGTCGGCTACAAGCCCACCGCCAGGCGGGTGCCGCTGGAGGGGGTGCTGCCGCTTTCCTTCAGCCTCGACAGCATCGGGCCGCTGGCGAATACGGTGGGCTGCTGCGCCGTGTTGCACGAGTTGATGGCCGGGGCCGAGAACGCCGCGACGCCCGTGGCGCGCCCCGTCGCCGGGCTGCGCTTCGGCATTCCGGACAAGACCTTCCTGTTCGACGGGGTGGAGCCGGCGGTGATCGCCGCCTTCGAGCGCGCGGTGGCGAAGCTGAAGGCCGCGGGCGCGCATATCGAGCATTTCGCCCTGCCGGAACTGGCGGATATCCCCGTCGCCAATGCCGCCGGCGGCTTCGCGGCGGCGGAATCCTATGCCTGGCACCGCCCGCTGCTGGAGAAGGCGGCGGAGCAATATGACCCGCGCGTCCTGGCGCGCATCCGCAAGGGCGCGAGCATGAGCGCGGCCGACTACATCGCCCTGCAGGTGGAGCGCGCGCGCATCATCGCCGCCGCCGCGCCGCGCACGGCGCCCTTCGACGCGGTGCTCTGCCCCACCACCGCCCTGACGCCGCCGGCGGTGGCGGAAGTGGAGGACGAGGCGGAGTACAACCGCATCAACCTGCTGCTGCTGCGCAACACCGCCGCCTTCAACTTCCTGGACCGCTGCTCCATCAGCCTGCCCTGCCACGCACCCGGCGAGGCACCGGTGGGCCTGATGTTGACCGGCGCCCATGACGGCGATGCCGCGCTCTTCGCCACCGCCAGCGCGGTGGAGGCCGCCCTGGCCGCCTGAACCGCACGGCTTCTGCGCCGGGGGGGCTTCCCCCCGGCGGCACAACCCGCTAAAGGGGGGTTCTGGCGAGGACCCGTAGCTCAGCTGGATAGAGCGTTGCCCTCCGAAGGCAAAGGTCGTACGTTCGAATCGTATCGGGTCCGCCAATCCCTCCCAGGTTTCAGCCTCTCTCCGACCGGTTGTCACCTTCCGCCGGCAGGATGCGCGCTGCGGCCCTTGGTCGCCATGCGGAGATAGGCATCGCGGGCCAGGGCGCCTGCGCCAGAATGCCCGATATCCCGAAGTAAGGAGAAGCTGATGCCGGGAAGGCTCTGGTCCCTTGGCGTCTTTCTGGTTGCGCTCGGCATCGCTGCTTATGCGGTGGGCTGGGATACCTTGCTATGGCTGCCCAGGGTAGTGCTCGACTCCCTGTTCTGGGTCCCGGCGGCCATCCTGGAGGCGGTGAGCACCTCCCCCGCCACCTTTGGTGTGATCGCGCTCGGCGTGATCCTGATGGTCTTCGCCCGCATGAAAGGACGCAGGCGGGACTAAGGCCTTTCCAGTCAGTGGAACGGCCAGCGACAGCGCAGCGTGCCTTCCTGCCTGGCCGCCCTGGCCGGCAGGCTGAACCGGCCCCGCCCGTGGCGGGGTCCAATCGCAGGAATACACAGTGGTACAGGACAAGGCGAAGGCCGAGAACGCCAGCCCGGCAGATGGCGCCGAGCTTGAGGCGGAGATCGCCTATCTCGCCAAGCGGCACCGCGTCTCACCAGCCATTATCCGGGAAATCATCCGCCGCGCCGGCTCCAGCGAAAGGGGCGCGGTGGAGCGGGAACTGCAGAAAGGAAAAGCGCGGCGCTAAGCGCCGCGATCCGGCCAGCCGCCACAGAGGGGCGGCTGGCCAGGCGGTGCCTAGCGTTGGCGGGCCTTGCGGGCCGCGTAGCGGGCGTCGCGCGCGGCCTTCTGCAGGGCCGGCAGGGCGGCGGCGCGCTGAGCGGCAGCCTCGGCCTCGGCAGCTTCCTGAGCGGCCTGGAGCCTCTGCTGCTCCGCCTTCTCGGCCTTTTCCGCCTTCAGGCGCGCGGCCTCGGCATCGCGGGCCATCTTGCGGGCGGCGTTGCGCGCGTCGCGCGCCTCGGCGACCGCCTTGCGGGCGGCCTGCTGCTCCAGCATCGCGGGGTCATTCGGTCCAGGCCGTGCGCGAAAACGCTCCAGCATGGCCTCCTTCGCCTTGGCAGCCGTAGCCAGCCGGTCGTTGAAGCCATCGCTTTTATGAGAGATCATGCGGCCCACCCTACTCGGAATGCGCTCCGGGGCCTAACGAACTCTCAAATTGTTCAGGATATCAGTGTGACGGGACCAGCCAGCATCATCGCGATGGAGACCTGCAAGGCCAGCGAAGGGTTCCGGGGCCGCCTGTCGTGAGCCGCCGCCCGCAGCATAAATCCGGCAAGGGCGGCGCCCGCCGTACAACGCAGCTGGAGGCCGAGAACGCGCAGCTTCGCCGCGAACTGGCCGATGCCCGCGCGGCGCTGCGCCAGGTCGAGGAAAAGGGCGCCGATGCCTTCCTGGCACGCCGGCTGGCGGAGCTGGAGGAAGGGCGCCAAGTGGCGCGCGGCCAGGCCGTCGAGGCCACCGTGGCGCGCTCCAAGGCCGAGGCGAAGCTGGCGGCGCTGCAGGATGCCATCGGCAAGGCGCCGGGCATTTCCGGCTGGCTGCTGCGGCGGGCCAGCAAGAAGCTGCAAGGCGCCTGAGCCGGCGAGGCTCCAAAACCGCCTCTTCCTTGCTGAAAATATCGCAGGCGCCGCGCCCCTCTGCGGGGCGGGCGCCTGAAGCCGCGCTTCAGTCGCCGAAGCGCAGATCCAGCCCCCGCGCCTTCCACCCTGCCTGGATGGCCGCGCGGTCGATGGTGCCGGAAGGATCGGCCTTGCGTGGCCCCGTGGCCAGGGATGGCGCGCGCTCACGTTGCCAAAGGCCGATCAGCCGGCGCAGCTCCGCCAGCGGGTCAGCGTGGTCGTCCACGCGGAGGTCGAGGTCGGGGAAGTCTTCCGTGGTGACCAGCTTCATGGCGGCGGATTGCCGGCCGCGGCGGTCGCCACCGGCCGCCTGGCCGGCTTCCATGGCCTGCATCATGCGCTCCGGCAGCGGCAGGCTGGAAGGCACCACGAGGCTGGCCAGCGTCTGCCCGACGACCTCCGGCCCCGCCAGCATATTGCCCGCGACGCTGAAGCCCGGCGCGGCCTGCGAGCCGGCCCAGATGACGCAGCTCTGCCCCGTCCAGGCGGCGCCGCGGCCGTGCCGGTCGATGGCATGGACCTGCCGGTAGGCACGGTTGGCATCGCCGGCGAGGGCGGATTCGATGGCAGCCTCCGGCGGCAGGCCGCGTTCCATGGCGTCCAGCACCGCCGGGCCCAGATAGCGGTTGGTGAAGGACTGGGTGGAGACCGCCCCCACTCCGGCACGGAGATAGGGGCAGGAGGCGCCGACGGCGAAGGCGCAGGTGGCCACCGTCACGCCAAAGGCACCCGTCGCGGGGTCATGGGCCAGGATCGACCAGGTCATCGCGCCATCCTCTCGCTTGCTGGCGGGATGCTCCTGGCAGTCCAGCCTTCATGCAAGCGGGCAACGGGTGTCCTGCGGAGCCGTAATTATATCGTGAGCGATTATATCGCTCAGTACGCCACCACATGGCAGGCATGCGGAATGAATAGTCGCGCACGATGCAATCGCGGCGT
>NZ_JACTUZ010000252.1 GCF_014490445.1 Pseudoroseomonas ludipueritiae
GGGCTCTACAGTATCACTTCTGCCCTGCACCACCGTTCGCAACAGAACCTTTACCCATGCACCAGAGCGGAGCGGTGGTGAGACCGTCCTCCGAAAAGCCCCCGAAGAGCGTTACGCCGTTCGAGGTCTGGTCGAGTCCGTGCAGCCATAGGTTCCAGTTATCCGTGATTGATGGCAAGCTAGAGTGCTTCGAGTACGGTGCGTGCCCGGGCGGTTGTTACCACTGAGCAGGAGCATGATGGGCGACCATCCCAATAGCGCCGTTTTCCGGGGGCCAGGCGCAGTGCGCGAACTGGCCCGGGAGCTTGACTGGTCCCTCACGCCGCTCGGGCCCGTGCCGTCTTGGCCGCAGAGCCTGCGGTCCACCGTGCGCACCCTGCTGTCGTCCCAGTACCCGATGATCCTCACCTGGGGGCCGTCGTTCACCCAGATCTACAACGACGCCTATGCCGGTCTGATCGGGAACAAGCATCCCAGTGCCCTCGGCGAGGACATCCGTGTCACCATGGAGGAAAGCTGGGACACGCTGGGCCCCATGATCGAGCGCGTGATGCGAACCGGGGAAGCAAACTGGACGCAGGCTCTTCCACTCCTCATCGAAAGGTCTGGCTACCGAGAGGAAGCTTATCTCAGCGTCTCGCACGCGCCGGCCGAGGATGATGAGGGCCGGATCGTCGGCATGCTGGCCGTGTGCAGCGAGGTGACATCCCAGGTGGTGGGCGAACGCCGCCTGAGCCTCCTGCATGAGCTGGGCGCCGCGGCGCGCGAAATTCGCAGCGTGGAGGCCAGTTGCAACGCGCTGGCCAAGGCTCTGGCCGGCGACCCGCTCGACGTGCCCTTCGCCCTGCTCTACCTCCGCAACGGCGATGCTCCGCTGGATCGGGTGGTGGCCGTGGGGCTCCCCACGGACCATGTGGCCGCGCCGGCCGCGCTGGCGGAGAACACGGAAACGCCGTGGCGCGCCGCCCCGGCCCTCGCGGGCCAGGCCGTGGAACTGCACGGCCTCGGGCCACTGCTGGGCCTGCCTGGCGGGCTCTGGGCTGACCCCGTGGAAGATGCCGTGGTCCTGCCGGTGCGGGGCGAGACCAGCACGGAGCCACTCGGCGTCCTCATCCTCGGGCTGAGCCCGAGCCGCGCCTGGGACGACACCTACAAGGCCTTCAGCGATCTGGCGACCGACCAGATCTCCACCGCGCTCCGCAATGCCAGAGCCTATGAGGAGGAGCGCCGCCGCGCCGAGGCGCTGGCCGAGCTGGACCGCGCCAAGACGCAGTTCTTCTCCAACGTGTCGCACGAGTTCCGCACGCCGCTGACCCTGATGCTTGGGCCGGTGGAGGAACTGCTCCGGCGGCCGGACCTCGATCCGTCCGTCCGCGACGAGCTGACCCTGGCGCACCGGAATGCCTTGCGGCTGCTGCGCCTGGTCAACACGCTGCTCGACTTCTCGCGCGTTGAGGCCGGGCGCGCCGATGCGAGCTTCGAGCGGGTGGACCTGTCGCGGCTCACGGCCGAGCTGGCCAGCACCTTCCGCTCCGCGATCGAGAAAGCCGGCCTGCGGCTTGAGATCGATTGCCCGCCCCTTGCCGGGGATACCTATGTCGACCGCGACATGTGGGAGAAGATCGTCCTCAATCTTCTTTCCAACGCCTTCAAGCATACCTTTTCCGGGCACATCGCCGTGGCGCTGCGCGCGGGCCAGGACGGCCAGGCGCGGCTGACCGTCAGCGATACCGGCGTGGGCATTCCGCCCGACCAATTGCACCGCATCTTCGACCGCTTCCACCGGGTGGAAGGGTCGCACAGCCGCACGCATGAAGGGTCCGGCATCGGCCTGGCGCTGGTGCGGGAGCTCGTGCAACTGCATGGCGGCAGCGTGGAGGCGGCCAGCCAGTCCGGACATGGCTCCGTGTTCACCGTGACGCTGCCGCTGGGCCACGCCCATCTGCCGGCGGAGCATATTGGTACGGCGCGCAGGCTGGCATCGACTGGCATCGGCGCCGCGCCCTTTGTGGAGGAAGCGTTGCGCTGGGTTGACGGCGCCACGCCCATGGTGCCGGCGGAGGGGGCGGCACCCGTGGTCAAGGTGGTCCCGCTGCGCGCTGCGGCTCGGGAGCGGGCTGGGCCCGCCGCGCCGCGCCGGCGCATCGTGCTGGCCGACGACAACGCGGATATGCGGGCCTATGTCGAGCGGCTGCTCGCCCCGCTGCACGACGTGGCCTCCTTCGCGGAGGGTGCCGGCGCGCTGGCGGCCCTGCGCGCGCAACCGGCCGACCTTCTGCTCACCGATGTCATGATGCCGGTCATGGACGGCTTCGCCCTGCTGCGCGCGGTGCGCGCGGACCCGGCCCTGCGCACCACGCCCGTGCTGCTGCTGTCCGCGCGCGCCGGCGAGGAAGCGAGCGTCGAGGGGCTGGAAGCCGGCGCCGACGATTACCTCGTGAAGCCCTTTTCCGCGCGGGAGCTGCTGGCGCGGGTGCGGACGCACCTGGAGCTTGCGGCGTTGCGGCGGGAAGCCGAGGCGCAGGCGCACCAGGCACAGAAGATGGAGGCGGTGGGCCAGCTCACCGGCGGCATTGCCCACGACTTCAACAACCTTCTCGGCGCCGTGATCGGCTCGCTGGAGTTGGTCGAACGCCGCATCGGCGATGATCCCCGCGTGATCGGGCTGCTGCGCAACGCCCAGCAGGCGGCGCAGCGTGGCGTCAAGCTGACAGGGCAGCTTCTGGCTTTTTCGCGCCGCCAGCAGCTCCAGGCTAGGCCGACCAACGTGAACCAAGCCATCCTCGGCATGGGCGATCTTCTGCACCGCAGCCTTGGGGGCAAGGTCGGCTTCTCGACGCATCTGGCGAAGGATCTGTGGCCGGCGATGGCCGATGCCAACCAGCTCGAGCTTGCCGTGCTGAACCTCGCCATCAATGCCCGGGATGCCATGCCGGATGGGGGCGAGTTGACCATCCGGACCATGAACTTCCCAGTTCACCGTGATGGGGTGCCGTCGGGACCGGAACCGGGCGACTACGTCATTATCGAGGTGTCCGACACCGGCGAGGGCATGAGCCCCGAGGTGCTGTCACGCGCGTTCGAGCCGTTCTTCACCACCAAGGATGTCGGTAAGGGGACCGGCCTCGGCCTCGCGCAGGTGTTCGGCAGCGTCAAGCAACTGGGTGGCGATGTCACCGTCGAAAGCCAGTTGGGCATCGGGACCACGGTTAAGCTGTTCCTGCCGCGGGCCAGCGCCGCGGCCGAGGCCGAGGAAGCGCAGCTCACCCAGGCTGCCGATGTGACCCGGAGCCCGGGGGGATCGGTCCTGCTGGTCGATGACGACCCTCAGGTCCGCGTTGCGGCGGCCGATATGCTCCGCGAGATGGGTCACACGGTGACGGTTCTGGAGAACGGCCGCGAGGCCCTGCGCTGGCTGGCTGGCGATGCCCGCGTCGACCTGATGCTGGCCGACTTCGCCATGCCTGGCATGACGGGCGCTGAACTGGCCGCGCGCGCCCGGGCGCTGAGGCCGGAGCTTCGAGTTCTGCTGGCGACCGGATATGCCGACAAGGACGGCGCCACGGCAGGGGACCTCGCCGCCGCAGTGCTGCGTAAGCCATTCTCGCTGGCCGAGTTGAGGAAGGCGGTGAACATCGCGCTGACGGAGAGTCGGAGTGGCGAGCCCGCCAAAATTGCCAAGTTCGGGCAAGCACGTCGCCAGGAGAACCCCTAGCCTGATCGGTTCCTTGCTGCGGAGATGGCCTTAGGCTCCAGACTCGATCAGGTCCATCCGAGTGGGATGGCGGCTATGGC
>NZ_JACTUZ010000253.1 GCF_014490445.1 Pseudoroseomonas ludipueritiae
CCCGGGGGGCGGAGGCCGTGGTGCTGCTGGCCGACCTGTCCCGGCCCGGCGCCGCCGCCGGGCTGGTGGAGCAGGCGGCCGGCGCGCTGGGCGGGCTGGACGTGCTGGTCTCCAATGCCGGCTTCGCCGACCGCACGCCGGTGATGGCCCTGACGGAGGAAGGCTTCGCGCGGACGCAGGATACCGTGCTCTGGGCCATGCTGCGGCTGGCCCAGGCGGCGGGGCCCCGGCTGGCCCAGGGGAGGGCGCCCCGCTTCATCGCCGTCTCCTCCTTCGTGGCGCATAGCTTCCGCACGGATTCCACCCTGTTCCCCGCCACCGCCGCCGCCAAGGCCGGGGTGGAGGCGCTGGTGAAGACGCTGGCGGTGGAATGGGCGCCGGCGGTGACGGTGAATGCCGTGGCGCCGGGCTATATCCGCAAGGATGCCCAGGCCCATGCGGCGGTGGACGAGGCGGCGCGGCAGGCCATGCTGTCCCGCATCCCGATGGGGCGGATCGGGTTGCCGGAGGATGTGGCGGCGGCCATCGCCTTCCTGGCCTCCCCGGCGGCCGGCTATGTCACCGGGCAGGTGCTGCACGTGAACGGCGGCCTGGCGATGTGACCCCAGGCGGGCGGTGCCGCGCGGAATCCCGCGCAACAGATGCCCAGACTGTGCCAGGATGCGGGGAGCGGAGGAGGAAGGCCATGGCCGAAACTCACCTCGACCAAGCGGAACGTCACATCAGGGACGGTGAGGACCGCATCGCCCGTCTGGCAACCCTTCTGGAGGAACTGGGAGGGCATGGCCACCACAAGGCGGCGGAGGAAGCCAAGCGCACCCTGATGTCGCTCCGTTGCAGCCTCGAAATCGCGCGCGACCATCTGCAGATCGGGCGCGCGGGGCAGGGACCCTGAGGTCGGCGCCGCTTCCTGGGGAAGGCGGGCAGGGACCGGCGGTTCGGGCGCGCCGCCGCGCGGGGCGGGGCGGGCCACGCATGTTTCGCCGCTGGGCTTTTTGCCGGTGGCCGGCGCGATCATATGAAGTTCTCTGCCACCTGCCGCAAGGAGGCCGTCATGCCGGAGCCCGACAAGGAAGCCGAACAGCGCATCCGCGAGCGTGCCTATCTGCTGTGGCTTGAGGAAGGCCGGCCGGAGGGCAGGGCCGAGGCGCACTGGAAGATCGCCTGCATGCTGGATGCGGAGCGCGAGGCCTATCTGGACGCGGAAGGCGAGGACAGCTTCCCGGCCAGCGACCCGCCCTCCCACACCCCTGTCACCGGGGACCGGCACGGGGCAGAGTGAGGCCCGCGGCCTCCGGGCGCCGCCGCTTCCGCCCGAAGCGGAAGCGGGACGGCGCGGCATGGCCGGGAAGCACCATCAAGAAATGTTCAAGCGCGCATCAGCCATGAAGCCGCACGGCGTCATTGCGAATTTTGGTGCGACGCCGTAATCACCCGCCCGGTTCGGGAGAAACAACGGGCGTGGGTCCTTCGGTGTCTGGCGATGTTTTGCATCTTGCCCTGGAGGCGGTGAACCAGGGCGGGGAGGGTTCCCTCCGCGTTCTGGATCACCTTCCGGCGGCGATTTACATGACCGACGCGGAAGGCGCGGTCACCTATTACAACAAGGCCTGCATCTCCTTCGCCGGGCGCCGGCCGATGCTGCGCCAGGACAATTGGTGCGTGACCTGGCGGCTCTACACGGAGGAAGGCGAATACCTTCCGCACGACCAGTGCCCCATGGCGGTGGCGATCCGCGAGAAGCGGGCCATCCGCGGCGTCCAGGCCGTGGCCGAGCGGCCGGATGGCTCCTATGTCAGCTTCCGGCCTTTCCCGACGCCGCTGCTGGATGAGGAAGGCAGGCTGCGCGGCGCCATCAACCTGCTGTTCGACCTTTCCGGCCCGGAACAGGCGCGGGGCCTCCGCGCCAGGGCCGAGAAATGCCGGCGCTTCGTGAACCTCATGCCCGGCCAGCAGGATGCCCTGCTCTCCATGGCCGCGGATTATGAGGAAAGGGCGGGCCGGATCGAGCGGCGGAACTGAGCGGCCGAGGCCGCGCTCAGGCCTTCTTTTCCCAGCCGCGCGCGCCCTGCTGCCAATAGGTCAGCACATGGCCGGCGGCCTTGGCGGCGCTCCAGCGGCGGCGGGCGGCGGCCACTGCGGCATCGTCCTGGCCGTCGAAAAGGTCGAAGACACGGTCGAATTCGCCAAGCCGCGCGCTGTCGGCGCCATCCACCAGGAAGAGGAAGCGGGCGCCATTGGGCGCCTCGTCCTCCGTGGTCAGCCAGATGGGCTGGAGGTCGGCCTGCCCGGTCTGCGGCGTGCCATGCGGCAGCCAGTCCGGGTCCTGGCAGAGCCAGAGGGAGCTATCCAGCGCCGCCAGCCGCTCCGGCTCCCCCACCCGCACCACGGCGCGCGCGCCCTGGGCCAGCACGCGGCCGAGCAGCTTCGGCAGCGCCTGGTCCATCGGCGTGCGGGTGAGGTGATAGAAGCCGATCTCGCTCATGGGGGCGCCGGATGGCTCAGCGGCTCTCGTAGTGCTCGGCCACCAGCCGGTCGAGCAGCCGCACGCCGAAGGCGGTGGCGCCCTTGGGCGTGGTGAGCTGGTCCTTGGTGGCCCAGGCGGTGCCGGCGATGTCCAGATGCGCCCAGGGGATATAGCCTTCCTTCACATCCACGAAGCGCTGGATGAAGCAGGCGGCGGAGGAGGAGCCGCCGGGGCGGCCGCCCACATTCTTCATGTCCGCGATCTCGGACTTCAGCATCTTGTCGTAGCCCTCGCCCAGCGGCATGCGCCACAGCTTCTCGCCGGTGGCGGCGCCGGCAGCGGTGAGCTGCGCGGCGAGCGTGTCGTCGTTGCAGTAGAGCCCGGCCTGCTCATGGCCCAGCGCCACGATGATGGCGCCGGTCAGCGTGGCCAGGTCCACCATCAGGCGCGGCTTGAAGCGGTGCTGGCCGTACCAGATGACATCCGCCAGCACGAGCCGGCCCTCGGCATCGGTGTTGATGACCTCGACGGTCTGGCCGGAGGCGGTGGTCACCACGTCGCCCGGGCGCTGGGCATTATGGGAGGGCATGTTCTCCACCAGCCCGACGAGGCCGACGACATTGGCGCGGGCCTTGCGCCCGGCCAGGGCGGACATGGCGCCGATCACGGCGCCGGCGCCGGCCATGTCGAACTTCATGTCCTCCATGCCGGCGGCGGGCTTGATGGAAATGCCGCCGGTATCGAAGGTGACGCCCTTGCCGATGAAGGCGACCGGCGCCTCGCCCTCGGCGCCGCCCTTCCATTGCATCACCACCATGCGCGGCTCCCGCGCCGAGCCCTGGGACACGCCGAGCAGGGCGCCGAAGCCGAGCTTCTCCAGCTCCTGCTGCCCCATGACCTCGACGCTGACACCCAGCTTCTCCAGCGCGCGGCAGCGGTCGGCCATGGCGGCGGGGTAGAGGATGTTCGGCGGCTCGCTGACCAGGTCGCGCGCCAGGAAGACGCCGTCCGCGATGGCGGAGAGCGGCGCATGGGCGGCCTGGGCGGCGGCGACATCCGGTGTGGCGATGGTGACGCGCAGCAGCTTCGGCTTGTCCTCGGCGCTTTCCTTGGTGCGGTAGCGGTCGAAGCGGTAGCCGCGCAGGCGCAGCGCCAGGGCGAAGGCGGCGGCCTCGGCGGCGGGAAGCGACTCGGCGGCCACCGTGGCCTCCACCTCGGAGGCGATCAGGGGCAGGGCGGCGCCGCCGGCGGCCTCGGCCGCCTGGCTGCC
>NZ_JACTUZ010000254.1 GCF_014490445.1 Pseudoroseomonas ludipueritiae
CGGGCTGCGGTGTGGGGGCGGGCGGCGGCGAAGGCTCCTGCACAGGCGCGGCGGCGGGCGGCGGCAGCGCCAGCAGGCGGGCGCGGAGCCAGGCTTCACGCTCGGCATAGGCGACCTGCAGGCAATCGGGGGATATGCCAGGGGCGCACATCCGGTCGCGCCGGCGCACCCAGTCGATCTGCGCCGCCGCGGCCTCGGCCGGACCGGGCACCCGCTGGCGCAATTGCGCCGCCAGGCCAGCCAGGTTGCGATCCGCCGCCAGTAGGGCAGGATCGGCGCAGATCACCCGCTCGGCGCGCGAGGCGGGGCGCGTGCAGTCGGAAACGGCACCATCCGGGGTGATGGCCCAGGCCATGCCCGGCGCAGCCATCATCCCCAGAACCGAACCCAACAACAGACGCCTCATCCCGCTCCTCGCCGCCAGCGGCGGCAGTCTAGCCCGGACCCGGCTTTCTGGCGAGGAAGCGTCTCAACAATAAACCTCAGGTCGGGATTTGGCACAGCGCCGGCAGGAGGCCGGGCGGAGGCGGCGCCTTTCCGGCGGCCCAGCGCGGCAGGGCGGCGGCAAGGCCGGTGTCGCTGGCGGCGCCTGCCATGGCCAGCCCCAGCACCGCGCCGAACTTGAAGCCATGGCCGGAAAAGCCGCTCATCACCCAGGCGCGGGGGCCCAACGGCTCCGCCACGAATTCCTCAGCATCCTGCACGTCGTAGTAGCAGGCGCGGGCGGACAGCATCCGGTAGGCGCCGGCCTCCGCCAGCCGGGGAAGCGCCAGGGCGAGGATGGCCTCGGCCTCGGCGGGCGTGGCCTCGCGGGGGTCCGCCTCGGCATCGCCCTGGCG
Organism: Pseudoroseomonas ludipueritiae; assembly: GCF_014490445.1. Lineage (GTDB taxonomy): Bacteria > Pseudomonadota > Alphaproteobacteria > Acetobacterales > Acetobacteraceae > Pseudoroseomonas > Pseudoroseomonas ludipueritiae. Next base: position 840 of record NZ_JACTUZ010000254.1, read on the forward strand.
GCTGAAGCGATGGTCGCCGATCTTCAGCGGCGTGCCGGCCACCGGGGGCACCGCGTAGAAGCCGCCTTCCTCCGAAAGGTCCAGCAGCATCGGCGCCCTGGCCCAGAGCGCCCGGTGCGCCGGCGGCGGCTCCAGGTAGACGACGATCTGGCGGGAGGCCACCACCCGCCCGGCCAGCCCCGGCAGCAGGCGCGGCGCCCAAGGGCCGGCGGCGACCACCAGCAGGTCGGCCTCCCTCACCCCGCCGGATTCCAGCCGCAGGGAAGCGCGGGCGGGGTCCAGAGCCAAGGCGCGGCCGCGCTCGAAGGTCACGCCGCGCGCCCGCAGATGCCCGGCCAGGGCGGCGACGATGGGGCGCGCCAGCAGCACGCCGCCTTCCGGCATGGCCAGGGCGGCACCGACACCCGGCGGGCGCAGCATGGGATAGCGGCCGGGGATGGCGGCGGGGTCCAGGTCCTCGAAGCCATGGTCATCCGCCGCCAGGGCGGCGCGGCTTTCGCCCAGCCAGCCCGCCTGGCCGCTGGCCAGGGCCAGCACGCCGGTTGGGTGGTAGAAGCTCTCGCCCAATTCGGACCACAGCAGGTCCCAGGCGCGGAAGGCGTCATCCACCATGCGCATGTAGCCGCGCTGGGCGCCATAGGCGTGGCGGATCAGCCGGTGGTCGTCCACGCTGGCGCCGCGCGGGTTGGGCACCGCGTCCTGCTCCACCACCGTGACGGACCAGCCGGCGCGCGAGAGGCCCCAGGCGGTGCAGAGGCCCATGATCCCGGCCCCGAGGACGAGTGCTTTCGGCATGGCGCGCAGCATGGACCGCCGCGCGCCGGCCGGGAAGGCTCAACTCACGCGCAGCCGCACGCGGCCTTGCAGCGCCTGCCCGGTGGCCAGCACGCGCATGGCGCCGAAAGCCGCCAGGGTAGGGCGGTTGATCACGTCCGGCACATGGCTCACCGGCTCCAGGCAGACCACCGGCAGGTGGTCGGGGGCATAGAATTGCAGGTTATGGGCCCAGTCCCCTTCCGCCTGCAGCGTCACTGTCAGGTCGGGCCTTTGCAGCACCGCCGTGCCGTCCCAGCCGGCGAAGTGCCGGTCGGTGCCCATCCAGCCGGCATCGCCTTCCGGGATGCCGTCGCTGGGCTCGGCCCGCAGCGGCAGGCTACGCTCGTTGGTCACCATGCGACGCGTGGCCGCCAGGCGCGGCGCGCTGCCGGGCAGGCGCAGGAACCAGGGGTGCCAGCCCATGCCCATCGGGCAGGGCTCCGCGCCCCGGTGCTCCAGCCGCAGCGCCAGGGACAGGCCGTCAGGGTCCAGCGCCACCTCCAGCCGCGCGGCATAGTCGAAAGGCGCGCGGCGCAGCTGCTGCGTCAGCACGGCGCGGGCGGGGCCGGCTTCCTCCAGCACCCAGGGGGCCTCCCGCCCCAGACCGTGCAGCGCATTGCCCGCGGGCTCCCCGATCGGGAAGTGGTATACCTCCCCAGCGCAGGGGAAGCGGCCGCCATCCAGCCGGTTGGTCCAGGGCAGCATCCAGAAGGCACCGGCCTTGCCGGTCAGTGGGCTGGCACCTTCCTCCAGCGGCCGCAGCACCGGGCGGCCGTCATGCTCCAGATGCGCGAAGGCGGCGCCCTGTTCCGGCAGCAGCGCGGCCCGCCAGGGGCCGGCCCGCAGGTCCAGCATCAATCCTCCAGTGCGAAGGCGTCGCGCGGGCTGAAGCCGTCGCGGCTATAGCCCACGGCGGTATAGCCGCCGCCCTGGTAGCGCTCGGTCACCGGATTGCCGGAGGTGATCTGCCCCACCTTGCCGGCGAAGGCATCGGCGCTGTCCTCGGGCTGCCAGCCGATGCGGTCGCGGTGGTCGCCGCCCCAGAAGGTGGCCGCGTTGTTGCTGGCGCCCCAGACCACGGCATGGCCGACCTTGGGGGCCTCGATAAAGGCGGCGCAGAGCCGCGCGAGGTCGCCATAGGAGAGCCAGGTGGCCAGCATCCGCGCATCCACCGGCTCGGGGAAGGAGGAGCCGATGCGGACATTGAGGTTCTCCACCCCGTGCTTGTCCCAGTAGAGGCGGCCCATCAGCTCGCCATAGGCCTTGGAGAGGCCATAGAAGCTGTCCGGGCGGAATTCGCAGCCGGCGTCCAGCTTCGCTTCATTGCCCTGCGGCCGCTCGTGGAAGCCGATGGCATGGTTGGAGGAAGCGAAGAGCACCCGTGCTCCCTCCCGCCGCGCGGCCTCATAGACATGGTAGAGGCCGCGCAGGTTGGGTCCCAGCACCACCTCGAAGGGCTGATCGGTGGAAGCGCCGCCGAAATGCAGGATGGCCTGGCAGCCCTCGGCCAGGGTCAGCAGCGTCACGCCATCGTTCAGGTCGGCCTTGGTGAAGGTGGCGCCTTCCGGCACCTGGTCCGGGAAGGGAGTGAGGTCGGTCAGGCGCAGCGCATAGCCTTGTGCCGCCAGCTCCCGCGCCAGCATCCGGCCCAGGTTGCCGGAAGCGCCGGTCAGCAGGACGGGCTTGGATTTCTTGGACATCGAACTCGGAATCCTCGGTGCTGGTTGGACAGGCGCGGAGGGGCGCGCGGCACAGGCCGGACTCGCCCTGGTGGCCTCCCCCTGCCCCGCAGCTTGCCCATGGCGCGGGCGGCGAACAAGACCGGGGCCGCGCGGTGCCCACATGGGGTTGCGGTAGCGCGGCGCCCGCCGCAGCATCGCCACCCTGGCCAATTCCGAGGACCGCCGCTTCCATGCCCGATGCCACCCCTTCCCTCGCCGCCGCCGCCGCCGACCTCGCCGCCGGGCGCACCACTGCCCAGGCCCTGACCGAGGCCGCCCTGGCGCGCATCGCCGACCCGGCCGGGGAAGGCGCCCGCACCTTCGTGGCGGTGCAGGCGG
>NZ_JACTUZ010000255.1 GCF_014490445.1 Pseudoroseomonas ludipueritiae
GCCCGCACCGCAGCCGCCGCCCCAGGCCCCCGCCGCCAGCGCCGAGCCGCCGCCGCCGCCGTTGCCCGAGGGGATGGCGCGGCCGACCATGGTGGTCGACACCTCCGTCCGCGCCGGCCAGCGCGTCTGGGCCCAGAATGCGGATCTGATCGTCACGGGCACGGTGAATGCTGGCGCCGAGGTGATCGCCGATGGCAATCTGCACGTCTATGGTGCCTTGCGGGGGCGGGCTATTGCTGGGGGAGCGGACAACACCGATGCACGCGTCTTCGCGCTGAATTTCGACCCCGAGCTGGTATCCATCGCCGGCTATTACGCTGTGCGTGAGGGACTGACGGAAGCGCCGATCGGCAAGCCTGTTCAGGTCAGGCTGATCGGTGAGAGCATGCGTTTCGACAAGCTGGGCTGACTGGGCCGCGGCCCGGCGGAGAGGAGACTGACCCTATGGCGCAAGTGATCGTGGTGACATCCGGCAAGGGGGGCGTTGGCAAGACCACCACCTCGGCCGCCTTCGCCACCGGCCTCGCCCAGAGCGGCAAAAAAACTGTCGTGATCGACTTCGACGTCGGCCTGCGCAACCTGGACCTGATCATGGGTGTGGAGCGCCGCGTGGTGTTCGACATCGTGAACGTGATCAATGGCGAGGCGCGGCTGAACCAGGCGCTGATCCGTGACAAGCGCGTGGACACGCTGTCCATCCTTCCCGCCAGCCAGACGCGGGACAAGGACGCGCTGACCAAGGAAGGCGTGCAGACCGTCATCGACGAGCTGAGCAAGGATTTCGACTACATCCTGTGCGACAGCCCCGCCGGCATCGAGAAGGGTGCGCTGCTGGCGCTCTACTTCGCCGACCAGGCGGTGATCGTGACCAACCCTGAAGTCTCCTCGGTCCGCGACTCCGACCGCATCCTGGGCGTGCTGCAATCCAAGTCCAAGCGCGCCGAGGAAAAGCGGGACCCGGTGAAGGAGCACCTGCTCGTCACCCGCTATGATCCCGCCCGCGTCGAGAAGGGCGAGATGCTGAAGCTGGAAGACATCCGGGAGATCCTGGCTATTCCGCTGCTGGGCGTGGTTCCGGAAAGCGAGAGCGTGCTGAAGGCTTCCAACACCGGCAATCCCGTCATCCTGGATGAGAATTCCAACGCCGGCATGGCCTATTCCGACGCGGTGGCGCGCTTCCTGGGGCAGGACCGGCCGCACCGCTTCATCGACCCGGAGAAGAAGGGCTTCCTGTCCCGGCTCTTTGGTGGGAGGGCGGCATGATGAGCTGGCTCGACGTCTTCCGAGGCAATCGCAAACCGCCCCCGACGGCCGGTGCGGCAAAGGAGCGGTTGCAGATCGTCCTGGCGCATGAGCGCATCAGCCGCACGGGCGAGGATTTCCTGCCCAAGCTGCAGAAGGACCTGCTGGAAGTGATCGCCAAGTATGTGGCGATCGACGCCAAGGCGGTGAACGTCTCTCTGGACCGGGGTGGCGACATGTCCACTCTGGCTATAGAGGTGGAACTGCCCGGCCCCAAGCCGACCCCGCGTCAGGTCGCTTCCTGACAGCCGCCGCGGGCGACGGGTACAGGTTCAAGGTTGCTGCCCCGGCGGCCTCTGTGGCCGCCGGAGCACAGGGCTTTCCTGGCCCCTAACCGCCCCGCCGCACCAGATAGAGCGTGGCCGCCAGCATGATGCCGGTGCCCACCACCAGCGACCAGCCCGGTTGCTCCGAGAACATCAGCCAGCCAATCACCGCACTTGCCGGTATCTGCAGGTACTCGATCGGTGCCAGCAGTCCCACTTCCGCCCGCTTCGCGGCAGCGGAGGCGCAGAGGTCGCTCATCATTGCGAAGACCGTGCCCATCACCACCATGGTCACGGCGAAGAGGCTGGGCGTCTGCCAGCCCCAGAGTGTCACCGGCCCCCAGAAGAGCACGGAAGCAATGGCATACCACGCCATGACGCGCGGCGCCGGCTCCGTGCGGGCCAGGGCGCGGAACAGGATCAGCACCGTGCCGGCCCCCAGGCCGGCCGCCAGCGCGGCGGGCGTGCCCAGGGAGAACTCGCCTTCCGGCCGGGCGATCAGCAGCACGCCCAGAAAGCCGATCAGCGTGACCATGACGCGGGAGCGCCGCACCTTCTCGTGCAGCAGCAGCGCCGCCAGCGGCAGCACCCAAAGCGGGCGCGCGCTGATCAGCGCCACAGCATCGGCCAGCGGCAGCCAGGCGATGGCGAGCAGCTGCAGCAGGAAGGTGACGGTGCCCGCCGCGCAACGGCCCAGATGCAGCCAGGGCCGCCGCGTCGCCAGGGCCGACGGCCCGGCGCGCAGGAACCAGGGCATCAGGAAGCCCAGGGTCATCAGTCCGCGCGCGCAGGTTACCATCGAGACCGGCATGCCATCCTGGATGGCATGCCGGTAGCAGGTATTCACGCCCGCGCCGCATAGCGTGGCGATGGCCATGATTCCCATCCCGCGAAGCGAGGCGGCGGCCATGGGAGAGACGGCGGGGCGAGGCACGGCAGGTATCCAGGCTTAGCGGCGCGGGGCCAGTTCGGCTTCCAGCGCCTTGATCTTGGCGGTCAGGGATTCGCGCAGGCTGGCGGCGGCATGCGGCTTCAGGGCCGCCAGAGCCTCCTTCAGGTCGCGCAGCTGCTTTTTCTTCTCCTCGGTGGAGCGCTGGATGGGGCGATTGCCGGACATCTGGCCGTCGAAGGCGCGCATCGTCTGTGAAATCCTCAACTGTTCGCTCCCCAGCCACGCAGTCTCCCGGCCGCGCGGGCGCGGTGGGAACTGCCGGATCTGGGGAAAGGGCGACGGATGGCCATGCGCCGGCCAAAAGCCGGAACCAGCACGGCCCGGGTCCGCCATCGCCTGTTTTCAGGCAGATGGCAGCGGAAGTCGAGACCTTGCTTTAATATTCGAACTCGTAGGAGAGCCCCACGCGCTGCCCCGCCTCGCCGCCGGTGCTGCTTTCCAGCTTCAGCCGCGGCGTCAGCTCCACTTCCACGCCGACGCGCGGGCCGCCTTCCAGCCCCTGCTCGACGCCGACATAGACACCATTGCCGACATAGCCGCCAGCTTCCAGCGAGGAGGAGTTCACATCGCCCTCGCCGGTGTCGTTGGTATTGCCGATGCCGAGGCGGTCCAGGCCCAGCCGGTCGGCCAGGCGGCCGAAGAAGCCACCCCCGCCGCCACCCGGCAGCACGCCCGCCGTGCCGGCCACGCTGGCCGCCAACTGCGCCACCTCAAAGGGCGAGAGCTTATCCACCGAGCGGCCGAAGAGCAGGCGCGCCAGCACCTCGTCCTGCGGCAGTTCGGGGGAGGAGGTGAACTCGACCTTCGGCGCGCTGGGCTGACCGGTGATGGTGACGGTAATGGTCACACCCTGCGCCGTGGTGGTGGCGGCGAAGTCCAGCGAGGGCAGCAGCCCGGCGCCGTCGAAGACCAGGGCGCCACGGCTGAAGGTCAGCCGCCGGTCCAGGAGCTGGAAGGTGCCACGCCGCAGATTGAAGCTGCCATCCGGTGAGGGATTGGCCGCCGTGCCGCCGATGCGGATATCGCCGCCCATCTCGGCATCCAGTCCGCGCCCGCGCACCAGGATGGATTGCGGCGCCTCCACCCGCAGGTTCAGCGCGATGGGCGCGGCGGGGGTGGCTTCCAGGTCCGGCGCCGGGGGCGCCACGTTGCGGCGCGGGGCCGGGCGCGCGG
>NZ_JACTUZ010000256.1 GCF_014490445.1 Pseudoroseomonas ludipueritiae
TGGCAACTTCACCCCAAACCGGGTCAGGTCTCAGTGGCAATCAACAGGCACGCCATAGATGCTCTGCAGCGTCTCCGCCCGCATTATCGCGCTCGCCTCGCCGCGCGCGATCAGCCGGCCGGAATGCAGCGCGACGATCTCGTCGCAATAGCGCGCCGCCATGTTGACGTCGTGCAGCACCAGGATGGTGCCGATGCGCCGCTCGCGGCTCAGCCGCTGCACCAGCGCCAGCACCTCCACCTGATGCGCGATGTCGAGCGCCGAGATCGGCTCGTCCAGCAGCAGGCAGCGCGCATCCTGCGCCACCAGCATGGCCAGCCAGGCGCGTTGCCGCTCGCCGCCAGACAGCGTGTCGACCTGCCGGTCGGCGAAGCCCTCTGGAGTTGACCCGGTTCCGTGGACACCGACACGCTTTCGATGGAGGTGTTCCCCATGGGCAAGACCAATCCCCCCTACGCGCCGGAGTTCCGGCAACAGATCATCGAGTTGGTTCGGGCCGGGCGTGATCCGGCGAGCCTGGCGCGGGAATTTGAGCCCTCGGCGCAGGCGATTCGAAACTGGGTTGCCCAGACCGATCGCACGGAGGGCCGACGAGAGGCGAGGTCGGCGTCGGCCGCAAATGGCGAGGCGCTGACTGGGGCCGAGCGCGACGAACTGGCGCGCCTGCGGCGCGAGGTACGGCAGCTCCGGGTGGAGCGCGACATTCTCTCTCGCGCTGCGGCCTGGTTCGCGCGCGAGACCGGAGCGATCCCGTCCGGGTCTTCCGGTTCATGAGCGCGAACCAGGCCGCCTTCCCGATCGCGACCATGGCTCGCGTCCTCGGCGTCTCCCGAGCCGGTTACTACGCCTGGGCGGCCCGTCCGGCTTCGGCTCATGCGGAGGCGGATGCTGCGCTGCTGGAGCGGATCCGGACGGTCCACTCAGCGTCGCGGGAGATCTATGGCGCGCCGCGGGTCCATGCCGAGCTACGGGCCGGAGGCGAGAGGCACGGCCGCAAGCGGATAGCGCGTCTCATGCGAGAGGCCGGGATGACTGGCGTCAGCCGCAGGAGGGGTGGCCCCGTGACAACACGCCGTGACCCGAAGGCGCGCCCGGCACCGGACCTCGTGGACCGCGACTTCTCCGCCTCCGGCCCGAACCGGCTGTGGGTGACGGACATCACCTTGATACTGTCGGCGAAATCACACCGCCAAGGCCATGAAGCGTGTGACGCGAGTGCTGCTGCGCGGCACTCCTGCCAACCACTGGACTGCTCGCAAGGCGTTCATGGCGGCGCCCGTGCATGCTTCCTGTAGATCGGTCTTGGCCAATCCGATGTAGCGGCTTCGTCGCATGCCAAGCGCGCGCACGCCCTGCGAGAGCGTTCCCTCGATACCGGCCCGTATGTGATAGCGTTGCTGCCAAGCCGGGTCGTGCATTCGCGCGCGAGCTGCGTTCAGCGCTTCATATTCAGGGCGAGGATGGAAGTAGACGGAACGTCGGGCCGCCTTGGCTGGCGTGCACAGCGTCCGGGCGGTGCAGGCGCCGCAATCGGTGCGGCTGAATACGGCCTGGATGCGTGGCGCGCCGACCTCGTCGAGCCCAGCACGCCAGGTCACCGACGCCTTACCCTGTGGGCAGGTGACCTGCTCGTGTTCCCAGTTGATGGTGAAGTGGCGCTGCTCATAAGCTTGCTCTTCCTGGGTTCGCCGCCTCGCCATGCCTCGCACCGGCCCTTCGAGCGAGACACCATGGTCGCGCTGGCTGCCCACGAGCAGTGCTGCATCAACGTAAGCAGAGTCCACGAAGTGCTCTGAGGGCAGTAGCCCTTTGGCAGCCAGGCATTCATGGATCTCTGCCGTGCTTGCCATATCCGGCTGCATCGCAGGGCAGGTCTTCACATGCGTGATCAGATGTGCCGTATCCGCGTCGCAGGTCTCGGTCACGTGCACCTTATAGCCCGACCATTCCATCTGCCGCTTGGTGCTGTAGTGCATCTCCGGGTCATAGGGAGACTGCAGGCGCTCGCCGACTGGCGGCAATTCCTTGCCAGAACGCCAGCGCGGGCGGCCGTTGTCGCGCGCATAATGGATCCGCCACACATCACGTAGCGTCTGGACCATTGGGATCTCGCGCGCCGCCAACGGGGCCCCGGCTCCATCCAGCGCATCGAGCAGGAAGAACCCGTCGGCCCCGACCTCCAGGGCGAGTGCTTCCCGTTTCTCCTGGCTTTTGGGCAGGCGGTAATCCTCGATGCGACGGGCATAGCGCTCGAACCAAACAGGCTGGGCCGTTTTGCGCAGCCAGTCGGGCACCACAGCCGCCAGGTCATCCAGCGTGGCCCGGAGCGTCTCGGCCACCAATTCGAGCAGGTGCAGGTCATGCACTGCGGCCAGTACGTGGGTGCTGTCGGTCCGCTGTCGGCCCCGAGCCTTGACCAAGCCGTGAGCCTTGAAATGGTCAAGCATCCGGTCCAGGAGCAAGTGCTCCGCCCCGCCCGTCACCAGGCGCGCCCGGAACTCCGTCAGCACGCTGAAGTGGAAGCCGGGGTCGGTGAGCTCGAGCCCGAGGGCATATTTCCAGTCGATCCGCGCCCGCACGGCATCGGCAGCCTGGCGATCGCTGAGATGCTCAAGAAACTGAAAGACTGTCACCAGTGCCAAGCGCCAAGGGGCGAGGCCGGGCTGCCCACGATTAGGGTAGAGCCGACGGAAGTCCTCGTCCCCATAGAGGGCGCTGAACTCATCTCGCAGCCGCGTTGCAACGGTTCCCCTGGGGAAGGCAGCGCGGGCAATGCGCAAGGTCTCGGGCGGGATCTCGCCAATCGGCGTCGGGTGCAGGCTCATAAAGGAGCTTTGCACACCCAATCGTACCCAGGGAATTCGCCGACAGTATCTCACCTTCATTCCCACGATAGCGGGCTTTCTATATCTCGCGGTCGTGCTGGACGCGTGGTCGAGGCGCATCGTCGGCTGGTCCATGGCGAACCATCTGCGGACCGAGCTGGTGTTGGCCGCACTCGAAATGGCCCTGGGGCAGCGACGGCCCGGTGACGTCATCCTGCATTCGGACCAGGGATCGCAGTTCACGTCGCTCGCGTTCGGCAATCGCTGCCGTGAAGCAGGCGTCCGCCCGTCGATGGGCTCGGTCGGTGATGCCTACGACAACGCCATGTGCGAGAGCTTCTTCGCCAGCCTCGAATGCGAGCTCCTCGACCGCCGCCGCTTCGCCTCGCAGGCCGAGGCCCGCATGGCCGTGTTCTCGTTCATCGAGGGCTTCTACAACCCCCTGCGGCTCCACTCCGCCCTCGGCTACCGCTCACCCGTCACCTATGAGAAGGAGCACGCCAGCACCGCCCCTGCGGTCCCCTGATCACCAAACCCCTCAACCGTCCACGAATGCGGGTCAACTCCAACTCCAATGCCGAGCACCTTGGGACTCGCCATCGGGTTGCCCGAAAGCCGCTGCAGCACCGCGCCGGCGAGACCGAGCAGCACCCCGGCCGCCATGGCGCTGGCCAGGCGCGGCCCGCGCCAGGGCAGCATGGCGGAGAATTCCGGCGGCCCGGCCCATTCCCATCCCGCCATGCCGCGGCCCAAGGCGAGGCCGATGGCCAGCACCGGCAGCAGTGCCAGCGCCAGCAACAGCAGCGCCCGCCCTGGGCGCAGTAGGCGAGGCGCGCCGCC
>NZ_JACTUZ010000257.1 GCF_014490445.1 Pseudoroseomonas ludipueritiae
TGCAGCGCCTCGGTCCAGAGGCGGATGGCGACGCCGGATTCCGTGCGGCCGGCGCGGCCGGCGCGCTGCTCGGCGGCGGCGCGGGAGATGCGCAGCGTGGCGAGGCGGGAGAGGCCCGTGGCGGGGTCCAGGCGCGGCGCGCGGCGGAAGCCGCCATCCACCACGATCCGCACCCCCGGCACGGTCAGCGAGGTTTCGGCGATAGAGGTGGCCAGCACCACCTTGCGGCGCGGGCCGGGGTTCAGCGCCTTGTCCTGCTCGGCGGGCGGCATCTCGCCATGCAGGGGCAGCACATCGGCATCCAGGCCGCCCAGCCGGTCAGCGGTGCGGCGGATCTCGCCCCAGCCGGGCAGGAAGGCCAGCACGTCGCCGGGATGCGCCCGCAGCGCCTCGCGGATGGCGCTGGCCATGGCTTCCGGCAGTTCGCGCGCGTCCTTCAGCTCCCGCTGCCGGTATTGCACCGCCACGGGAAAGGCACGGCCAAGGCTTTCCACCACCGGCGCATCGCCCAGCAGGGTCGAAAAACCCTCGGCCTCCAGCGTCGCGGACATGGCCAGCAGGCGCAGTTCCGGCCGCAGCGCGCGTTGCAGGTCCAGGCAGAAGGCCAGCGCCAGGTCGGTGTCGAGGTTGCGCTCATGCGCCTCGTCGAAGAGCACCGCCGCCACGCCATCCAGCCCGGGGTCGGATTGCAGGCGGCGGACCAGCAGGCCCTCGGTGATGACTTCTATTCGTGTGGCCGCCGAGGTCGCGCGTTCCAGCCGCGTCACCAGGCCCACGGTGTTGCCCACCTCCTCGCCCAGCAGGCTGGCCATGCGGCGGGCGGCGGCGCGGGCGGCGACGCGGCGGGGCTCCAGCACCAGGATCTTTTGGCCGGCGGCCCAGGGCTCGTCCCGCAGCACCAGCGGCACCAAGGTCGTCTTGCCGGCGCCGGGCGGCGCCACCAGCACGGCGTTGGAACCGGCGCGCAGCGCCTCCGCCAGGCGCGGCAGGGCCTCGGTGACGGGCAGTTCGGGCAGCAGGGCGATGGACATGGCGCCACCCTCTACAGCAGCATGGCTTGCGGCGCAGCCTGGTTCCTGATCTGTTCACCACAACAGGAGGAACCGCCATGAGCCAGACCGAACAGGTTGCCCGCTTCCGCGCGCTGCATGCCCGCCCCGGCGCCTTTGTCATCCCCAACCCCTGGGATGCCGGCAGCGCCCGCATCCTGGCGGCGCTGGGTTTCGAGGCCCTGGCCACCACCAGTGCCGGCCTCGCCTTCTCGCTGGGGCGGCCGGATGGCCAGGGGGCGGTGAGCCGGGAGGAAACCCTGGCCAATGCCGGTGCCATCGTCGCCGCCACATCCCTGCCCGTCTCGGCCGACCTGGAAAACGGCTTCGGCCATGCGCCGGAGGATTGCGCCGAAACCATCCGCGCCGCCGCCGGGGTGGGCCTCGTCGGCGGTTCCATCGAGGATGCGACGGGCGAGGCTGACCGCCCGCTCTATGATTTCAACCAGGCCGTGGAGCGCGTGGCCGCCGCCGCCGAGGCCGCGCGCCCCCTGCCCTTCGTGCTGACCGCCCGTGCCGAGAACTACCTGCACGGCCGCCCGGACCTGGATGACACCATCCGCCGCCTGCAGGCTTTTTCGAAGGCAGGCGCGGAGGTGCTCTACGCCCCCGGCCTGACACGGCTGGAGGACATCCGCACCCTTTGCGCCGCCGTGGACAAGCCGGTGAATGTGGTGATGGGCCTGGCCGGACGCCCCTTCACCGTGGCGGAACTGGCGGAAGCGGGCGTGAAGCGCATCAGCCTCGGCGGTTCCCTGGCGCGGGCGGCGCTGGGCGCCCTGGCCCACGCGGGGCGGGAGGTGCTGGCGGAAGGCCATTTCGGCTATGCCGCCCAGGCCATGACGGGCGCGGAGGCACAAGCCTTCATGGCACCGCGCGGCTGACCCGCGCCCGATGGCTTTGGCCCGGGCGGCGCGGCGTGGCATGAGACGATTCGTCACGCGGAACCCCCTTGGCCTTCGGCCACCGGAAAAGGCTTCTATTCGCCATGTCGCGCCCGATCCTCCTCGCCGCCGCCCTGATGGCCCTGGCCACCCCCGCCCTGGCCGGGGAAAGCGCGCCGGTGCGGTCGGAGCGCACCACGATGACCTTGGCGGCCGAGGTGGCTTCCGTGGCGCCGGGGCAGCCCTTCCGCATCGGGCTGCGGCAGCAGATGGCGCCGGGCTGGCATACCTATTGGCAGAACCCCGGCGATGCCGGCCTGCCGCCCGATGTCACCCTCACCCTGCCGGACGGCGCCAGCGCCGGGCCGATCCAATGGCCGGCGCCGCACCGCATCCCCTTCGGCCCCTTGGTGAACTTCGGCTACGAGAATGCCACCCTGCTGCCGCAGGAGGTAACGCCGCCGGCCACCCTCACCCCCGGCCAGAGCTTCACCATTCAGGCTGAAGCGAGTTGGCTGGTCTGCGAGCAGGTCTGCATCCCCGAGGAAGGCCGCTTCACCCTCACCCTGCCGGTGGAAGCGGCGGCACGGCCCGATGCCGCCATGGCGCCGCTGTTCCAGCAGGCCGAGGCCGAGTTGCCCCGCCCTTCCCCCTGGGAAGCCAGCATCGGCTTCGAGGGCAAGGAAGGCGCGCTGCTGCTGCGGGGCCAGGACCTGTCGCCGCAATCGGTGAAGGAGGCCTTCTTCTTCCCCGCCGAGGCGGGCGTGCTGGACCATGCCGGCCCGCAGCCGCTGCAAGTGGCGGAAGGCGCGCTGCGGCTTGGCCTGCCGCGCGGCATGATGGAACTGCCGGCGCAGGTGGCGGGCGTGGTGGCCATCACGGATGGCGCGGGGGTGCGCAGCGCCTACAGCCTTTCTGCCGCGCCCGGCCCGCTGCCGGCGCTGCCCGGCGGCGGTGGCGGGCTGCCACTGGGGCAGGCGCTGCTCTGGGCGGCGTTGGGCGGGCTGATCCTGAACCTGATGCCCTGCGTCTTTCCCATCCTGGCCATGAAGGCACTGGGCATCGCGCGGCTGTCCGGCGCCGCCCGCGCCACGGTGCGGGCGCATGGGGCGAGCTACACGGCCGGGGTCGTGCTCTCCTTTCTGCTGCTGGGCGGGCTGCTGCTGGGGCTGCGGCTGGCGGGGCAGACGGCGGGCTGGGGCTTCCAGTTCACCTCCCCGGTGTTTGTGGCCCTGACCGGCTGGCTGATGCTGGCGGTGGGGCTGAACCTGTCCGGCGTCTTCAACATCGGCGGGCCGGTGGGCGCGGGCGGCGCGCTGGCGGCGCGGGGCGGGCATGGCGGCAGCTTCGCCACCGGGGCGCTGGCGGTGCTGGTGGCCACCCCCTGCACCGCCCCCTTCATGGCCGCCGCCATCGGCGCCGCCATGGCGCTGCCGCCGGCCGGCACGCTGGCGGTCTTCGGCGCCATGGGCCTCGGCATGGCCGCGCCCTATACGCTGCTGGCCCTGGCGCCGGGTCTGGCGCGGCTCTTGCCCAAGCCCGGCGCCTGGATGGACCGGCTGAAGCAGGCGCTGGCCTTCCCGATGTATGGCGCCGCGCTGTGGCTGCTCTGGGTGCTGGCGCAGCTCACCGGGCCGGAGGGGCTGGCGGCGGCGCTGGCCGGCGGGCTGCTGGTCGGCTTCGGCGCCTGGGCGCTGGGCACGGCGCAGGG
>NZ_JACTUZ010000258.1 GCF_014490445.1 Pseudoroseomonas ludipueritiae
AGGCGGCCTGGATCGGAACCCCGCCCTTTGCCGCGGTCATGCCCCAGCCGTCAGGCTCCGCGCTGGACGCGACGGTCTTCAGGTCGTCGATGAAGCCACGCGGGTCATTGGGCAGCCAGTCGATCAGGCTGCGGCACCAGATCGTGCCGGCGCGGGTCTCTTCCTGCCAGATCAGCGCGACCTCAGGCCGGCCGTTGGTGAAGGCGGCCTTCGCCTGGTGGGCGCCAAGCTGCCGGCGCACGGCCAGCGGAACCGCCCGCAGTTCTTCCCAGCGGTCCGCCAGGATCGGGATGAGGCCCATAGCGCGCGCCTGATCGCGTGCCTCCTGCGCCGCCTTCTTCTGGTAGTTGGGCGCGTCGATCACCACGACCGCATCCCGCTTCTCCAGGATCAGCGCGTGCAGGGCGGTGCCTTCCTCCTGCGCAGTGCTGGACGGGCTCGGCTTCCAGGTCGGGTTCAGCTTCGGGTGCGCGTGCCAAGCATGAAGCGGCGACCGGCTGAGCAGCACGCCGGCCATGGAGGCGGACAAGCTGGGGGCCGGGCAGGGGTCGGCGTGGTACTCGGCGGCGGTCATCTCGTAGACGCCAGGGGTGGTGATGCGCATCACGCCCGCCCCCGCAGAGGAGCGACGGGATCAGGAACGCGCTCCATAATCGACCGGTGCTGAGACGGAGGCGCGGAGATCGGGGCCGGCAGCGCAGGGTGCGATGCGAACTCAGTCCCTTCACGCACGGCCCATTTCGGAAGCTGGACCACCAGGGCTTTGCCATCGACATGATGGCCGGTGACCGCGGCTGCCTTCGTTCCAGTGACCGTCACCCCATCAAGACGCACGCCCACGTATCCTGTATGGGTGTGCTTCTGCTGGAGCATGAAGCCCGTAGCCGGCGTCTCCGTGAGCCTCATGAGCCGCGCTTGGTGGTTGACCTTCACCAGAAGGTTCGTTCCCTGCTTCCAACCAAACAATTTCATCAGAGGGCCATTCACGCTGATGACGAAGCGGTAGCCCTTGTCGCCTTTCCCGTACTGGCGCCATGCAACGCTGACGGAAGGCTGGTTGCTGCGCTTTCCGACCATGATCGGGCGGATCTCTTCCCAGGCCATCACAGCCTCTCCTGCATCAGCATGGCCGTCTCGATCTCGCGCATGGCCTCGAAGCACATGTCGGAGACGGCGGGTTCGTTGGACAGCGCGAAGGCCGAGCGGGTGAGCTGCCAGGCGCGGAGGAGGGGGGTCATTCCTCCTGAGCCTTCTTCAGAAACTTCTCGATTTCATCAGAACTCGGCACCTCCCAATTGGTGATCGTGCCCGTGTCCATGTTGATGTCGAGGATCAGGTAATCTCCGAAGTGCTCGCCGGGCATGAAGCGAGGGACGTAGCCCTCGTATTGGGCCAACTCGTCTCCATGCTGATCCTCAACACTTGCGGTGAACATATCGCGCACTTTGATGTGGATCTTTAGCGTCTTCGCCTGGACCTTCACCGGCTTGTAGATGTTCACTTCAGGCATCACTCAACCTCCCGAATTTGCTTCTTCAGCTTGCAATAGAGGGCGGACCAGTAGCGCTTCTCGCGCTTCTCCTTCGCAGCCAGCGCGCTCATCCGGCAGTGGCGGGCATACGCGTTCAGCCGCCATGCCAGGGGCATCTCGTCGATCATGACTGGGGCTCCTCCAGCGCGAGGCGGGCCTTCAGGGCGGCACAGCAGAGGGCGAGGGCGGGGGTAGGCCTTTCCTCGGCATAGACAGTCTCACCGTCGATCCCCCACCGGACTTCGGCAGACCAGACCGGGGTTGAGATGTGCTGCACCCAGAAGCGCTCGATCTGAACGCCTGCCCCCTCCGGCACCAGCGACACGGCGGCGTCGAGGGAGGTGGTGTACTTCGGCACAGTGTAAGGGGCTCTGTGCGTGTACTCACCGGCCATGTGAAAGTAGGGGAGCGGATCTTCAGCAGAAACACAGTAGCGACGCTCTGGATTGTAGAAGTCGAAGGTGCCGTCGCGGTGAACGCGCCTAAAAACCAACCCGTTCACTACACACCAAACCTCTCCATCCAACTCCCGCGACCCTTCCTCCGCCGCCTCGATGCGCTCGATCAGTTCGCGAAGGGCGGTCATGGCTGGGCCTCCTGAGACAGGAGGGCGCGGACGGAGAGGCCGAGAGGTGTGGCGGTCCACTCCATCTCTGAGATGATCTCGAACAGTCCCATCTTGACCATGGGGCGCAGGCGGGAATGGAACTCGTCTGTGAAGAACCGAATGCGCTCACCATCCAGCAGGGCGATTGCTGCCTCGCGCTGGTACGGCGTCAGCTTCTTCGCGATCTCGGCGGGGGTCACGCGAGCACACTCCAAGCCAAGATCCACAGGATGGCCCCGCCGCCGATGCCGGTGAGGATGCCGCGCATCGGCGCATGAGGATCGCGCAGGTTCTCCGGGATCGGGTCTCCGTTGCGGCGGTAGGCAGCGCGGGCTTCGGAGAGCGAGATGATGTTGGTCATGAACGGCCTCCCTGGGCCTTGGCGATGGCGGCGCGCAGATTGGCGACCAGTCGTGCGATGGCCTCTGGATCGATCATGCAACCCGGCGGGCACATCTCGATCAGGGTCACCAGCGCGTTGCCATGCTCCAGCAGATCAGGAGCGGCGGAGATCAGGCGGGCGTTGGCCCGAGCAACATCATGCGGGACATGCCCATAGTTGGATTGCTCCATGAAAGCCTCTGGCTTGCCGTCGGCACCTTGTCGAATAGCTGGCCAACGATCTCCCCAATCCCCGCACTCAAAGGTGCAGATCGGATGATCACTGGACATGATGGTGTTGCACCCGCAGTTGCCGTCACCACACGCCACCCAAGGCCCCGGAGTGTGAGCGCTCATGCCACCATTTCCTTCCGCGCCGGCATCCCATACCCCTGCTCAGCCATGGCTTTCTCGATGCTGGCGATGTCGCGGCGGGCGCCTGCAATGATCATGCGGTCGAACGTTGGATCGGCCGGGTTATGCCTGAGCGCTTCCTCGTGCAGATCAATGACCGTCCGCAGCGTGTTCTTAGACTGCTGCAAAGAGTGCAGGTTCCTGCGGATTGGAGGGGCGCTCATACTGCCTTCCCCTTCAGCAGGAAGGTCGCGCGCTCCATGATCTGCACAAGCCGCGTGGTGCGCCATTCGCAGCCCTCCCGCGCAGCCTCGTCGATCTGGTCGTCGATCTCGACCCGCGCGTTCTCCAGAGCCTCGTAGGCCCGGACCAGCTTCGCGCGGTGGTCGTCTTCACGGTTCGCTGTGATCTCAGCGCGGGACAGGGGGGCGTCGGGGGCGTTGGCGGGGATGACCCATTCGGGGTGATAATTCACGCCTGCGCCTCCGACCACGCACGCGCCATCTCGGCAGCCGCGCGGTAGGCCCTGCCATGCGCGTTCTCGCCATGGGTTTCGTCCACCGCCAGCAGGAACTCATCCAGACTGGCCGGGCCAAAGCAGCCGCGCTGCGCGTACAGGCCGCCATCCTCGGCCCGATAGATCATGAGAGTTCCGCCCTCGGAGCCGATGGGGCCGATGGACATGGCTCCACGATCTGAAAGGGTGATCTCCGTGTCGTCGGACAGAAGGAGTTTTGCGCCACGCAGGTACGCGCC
>NZ_JACTUZ010000259.1 GCF_014490445.1 Pseudoroseomonas ludipueritiae
GCGGTGGCGGCCATGGCGCGCCCCGCCAGGGTGCGCCGCGTGGCGGCAACGGCCCCAATCGTGGCGGCCCGCCGCGGGGCGGCCGTGGACCGGAGGGCCAGCGCAAGGACCGTTCCTGGCGCGAAGGCGACTTACGCGACGGGCGGTAAGAACAGGAAAGGCCGGGGAGCGATCCCCGGCCTTTTTCATGCCCGGCTCAGTCGGCCCGGGCGCCGGAGATGCGCACGGCCTCCTGCCACATCGGCCTTTCCCTGTGGCTGCGCGCCGTCAGGTCCTCGGGCGTGGACCACAGGGCCTTGGCGCCGGATTGCAGGAAGCGCTGCTGCACCGCCTCATCCTGCACCACCGCCCGAAGCGCGGCATTCATGCCCTGCACCGCCGCCGCCGGCGTGCCCTTGGGCGCCACGAAGCCGGCCCAGGAGGTGATGACGAAATCCGGCACCCCTGCCTCGGCCATGGTCGGCACGTCCGGCATGGTGGGCCAGCGGGTGGCGCTGGTCACCGCCAGCGCCCGCAACTGCCCGGCCTGGATGATGGATGCATAGGAGGGCAGGTTGTCGATGGCCAGGTCCACATCCCCCGCCAGCATGGCCGGGATGGTCTGGGCCGCGCCGCGGAAGGGCACGTGCTGCGCTTCCAACCCCAGGCGGCTGCGGAAAATCTCGCCCGAGAGATGCGGCGTGGTGCCGACGCCGGGGGAGCCAAAGGAAATGCCGCCCCGCTTGGCCTTGGCCCAGGCGATGAAGCCGGCGAGGTCCCGCACCGGCAGTTGCGCCGGCACCACCACGGCATTCGGCAGGTCCCAGGTCAGGGACACCGGCGCGAAGTCCCGGTCCATCTCCCAGGGCATGCTGCTGTAGAGGAACTGGTTGATGGAGAACTGGCCGATGGTGGCGGAGCCGAAGGTGTAGCCATCCGGCGGTGCCTTGGCGACGGCATCCATGCCGATATTGCCGCCGGCGCCCGGGCGGTTCTCCACCACGATCGGCTGGCCCAGCTTGCGTTGCAGCCCTTCCGCCAGGATGCGGCTGAGCACGTCGGTGGAGCCGGCGGGCGGGAAGGGGACGACCAGGCGCACCGGCCGGTCCGGCCAGCCGCCGCCCTGGGCCAGGGCGGCGGCGGATGGCAGGGCGAGCAGGCCACCCAAAAGCCCACGGCGTGGGATCATGATTCTTCCTCCGGCGATTCTTGTTTCTTGCCGGGGAAGCATGCCGCAGCCCGCGCGGGGTGGGTAGCGGCCTCAGTCGCTGGCCATGACCTTCACGTAGCTGCCCGGCGCCTCCTCGATAGCCGGCAGCCCGCCCGCGCCGGGCTCGCGCGCCGGCACCTTCGCCTTGTCCAGCCCCGAGACCCAGCGGTGCCAGTCCGGCCACCAGGAGCCGGCCAGTTCCGTCGCGCTGGCGAACCAGTCGTCCGGGGAGGGCGGCAGGCTCTCCGCGACCCAGTGGCTGTACTTGCCGGATTCCGGCGGGTTGGCCACACCGGCGATATGGCCGGAGGCTGCGAGGACGAAGCGCACCGGGCCGCCATAGATCTGCGTCGCGCGGTAGGTGCTCTTCCAGGGCGCGATGTGATCCTCGCGGGTTGAGAGGATATAGGTCGGCAGCTTGACCTTGCGCAGGTCGAGCGGCGTGCCGCCCAGCTCGATGGCACCAGGCTTCACCAGGTCGTTCTGCTGGTACATGCGGCGCAGGTAGAAGCTGTGCATGGCCGCCGGCATGCGGGTGCTGTCGTCGTTCCAGTAAAGCAGGTCGAAGGGGAAGGGTTCCTGCCCCAGCAGGTAGTTCTGCACCACGAAGGACCAGATCAGGTCATTGGCCCGCAGCATGTTGAAGGTGGTGGCCATCTCGCGGCCCTCCAGGAAGCCGCGCTTGCTCATGCGGCCTTCCAGCGCGCGCAATTGCTCCTCGTCGATGAAGACGCTGAGCTCGCCGGCTTCCTCGAAATCCACCATGGTCGTGAAGAAGGTGGCGGATTTGATGCGGTTCTCCCGCTTCGCCGCCATCCGCGCCAGCGTGGCCGAGAGCAGCGTGCCGCCCAGGCAATAGCCGATGGCATTGACGGCCTTCTCGCCCGTCGCCTGCTCGATCGCATCCAGCGCGGCATAGGGGCCTTCGAGCATGTAATCCTCGAAGGATTTCTCAGCCAGCTTCTCGTCCGGATTGACCCAGGAGATCACGAAGACCGTATGCCCCTGGGACACCGCCCAGCGCACGAAGCTGTTCTTGGGCCGCAGGTCCAGGATGTAGAACTTGTTGATCCAGGGCGGCACGATCAGCAGCGGCCGCTTCAGCACCTGCTCCGTCGCCGGGCTGTACTGGATCAACTGCATCAGGTCGTTCTGGTACACCACCTTGCCGGGGGAGACAGCGATATTCTCCCCGATGGTGAACTTGCTGTCGTCCGTCATGCGGATCTTCAGCTTGCCCTTGCCGCGCTCCAGGTCCGACAGCAGGTTCTGCAAGCCGCGCAGCAGGTTCTCGCCGCCCGTCTCGGCGGTCTTGCGCAGCACTTCCGGATTGGTCATCAGGAAGTTCGACGGGCTCATGGCGTCGACGAACTGGCGCGTGTAGAAATCGACCTTCTGCGCCGTCTTGGGTTCCAGGTCGTCCGCCGCATGGACCACATTGGTGAAGTAGCGGGCAGAGAGCAGATAGGACTGCTTGATGAAGTCGAAGACCTCGTTGTCCCGCCAGGCCTCGTCCTTGAAGCGGCGGTCCTTGCTGTCCTCGGCGATGACGGGCTGCACATCCTCGCCCCACATCCGCCGGGCGGTGTTTTGCCACAGCGTCAAGTAGTCCTGCCAGAAGCCGAGCTGCGCCTGCACCAGCCGGGCGGGGTTGGCCATCAGCCGCGTCGTCATGTCGAGGAATGCGGAGCCCAGGTGCAGCGGGTCCGGCCCGGGCGCGCCATCCTGCCCGGCCGAGAGGGTCTGGCGGTTGAGGAATTCGGTCACGATGCGGTGGCCGCGCTCCGCCACATCGGCCATGGTGCGGGACACCATCTCCGGGTCCGGCAGGCGGAAGCCGGCGGGCGTTGTCCCGGGGCTGCCGGGGTTCTGCGGCGTCTTCGCGTCCTTGGCCATGGTTCTCCTGCCTTCCGCGCGTGCCGCGCTGTCCATTCAGCCACGGCCGGGGGGGCCGCGGGCGCTCTTCCCTGTGTCTGGCCGTGGGGGATATGGCCCCTGGCCGTGCTGCCGGTCTTTCGCCCGGACCGGATTTCGGGGTAACCCTCTGCCGCAGGTCGGTAGAGGTGGTCCATGGGCCGGTACGCGGGACGGGACAGCAGCGGAATAAACGGTAGTGGCCGGGGCAGGGGGTATCAAGCCGCCCTGCGCCTGCTCATGGCAGGATCGCTTGTGCTGCCGCTCTCCGGCTGCATCGGTTCGGGCGAGGGACCGCTCGAATTCTTCAACGCCATCACCAGCGATCCGCTGGAAGGCCGGGCCCGGCCGCCGGGGCTGGATTCCGAGGGCTATCCCAATCTGGCCACGGTGCCGCCGGCGCCGGCGCGGGGCGCTGCCTCGGCGCGCGAGGAACTGACCCGCGCCCTGGCCGACCTGCGCCAGCAATCCGAGACGCCGGTGACGCCCGGCGCCCCGGTGCCGCCG
>NZ_JACTUZ010000026.1 GCF_014490445.1 Pseudoroseomonas ludipueritiae
CTGGCCCGCGCGCAGGGCGCGGCCCGGCTGCTGGTGGTCGGCGGCGGCTTCGGTGGCGCGACCGCCGCGTCCTACGCGCGCCGCGAGCACCCTTGGCTGGACGTGACGCTCGTGGAGCAGCGGAGGTCCTACATCACCTGCCCCTATTCCAACCGCGTCCTGGCGGGCGACCTCGCGCTTGCCGACATCACCCACGGATACGAAGGCCTGCGTGCCAGGGGCGTGCGGGTGGTCCATGATCGCGCTGTCCAGCATGACCCTGTGGCGCGACGCCTGCGCCTTGGCGGCGGCGAGGTCCTTTCCTACGACCGCATGATCCTCTCACCCGGCATCGCGCTGCGCCATGACGCGCTCGAAGGCTATGACGAGGCCGCATCCGCGCGGATGCCTCACGCCTGGACCGCCGCTGACGGCGCGCAGATCACGCTCCTGCGGCGGCAGTTGGAAGCCATGCCGGACGGCGGCGTGGTCGGCCTCGTCATTCCGCCCAATCCCTACCGCTGCCCTCCCGGCCCTTATGAGCGGATCAGCCTGATCGCCAGCTATCTCTCGAAGCACAAGCCGCGCTCCAAGATCCTGGCCCTCGATGCCAAGGATACCTTCTCCAAGCAGGCGCTGTTCCAGGATGCCTGGCGAGCCCTCTATCCCGGCATGATCGAGTGGGTCTCAGCCACGAATGACGGGCGCGTGGTCCGGGTGGACCCCGAGGCCATGGTGCTGGAGACGGAGTTCGGCACCCGCCACCGGGTGGAGGTGGCCAATGTCATCCCACCGCAATCGGCCGCCGCCATCGCGACCGACACCGGGCTGGCCGACAGCACGGGCTGGGTGCCCGTGGACCCACGGACGCTGGAGTCCCGCGTCGCACCGGGCGTCCATGTGGTAGGGGACGCGATGTTCCCCGGCCCCATGCCGAAATCCGGCTTCCTCGCCAACTCGGAGGCGAAGGCCGCGGTGAGCGCGGCCGCCGCCCTGCTGCGTGGAGAAGCTCCGCCGGAGCCGATCCTCGTCAACACCTGCTATTCCCATATCGGACCGGAATACGCGATCTCGGTCGCGAACATCTTCCACGCGGACGCGGGGAGCCGGAGCTTCGCGGAGGTGCCGGGCTCCGGCGGAACTTCCCCCCGTGGTGACCTGCCGGAGCAGCGGCGGCTGGAGGCCCTGCACGCCGATGGCTGGTATGCCAGCATCACCCGCGACATGTTCGGCTGACAAGGCCCTGGCGCTCCTCGCCATCGCGCGGGGCCATGGACGCGCTTCGGAACGGGTGCGAAGGCCTGCGGCCAGGCCAGGCCGTATCCAGCCGCGTCAGAAGTGCGGCGTCGTCCGCTTCAGTTCTTCCGGCATGACAGCTGGGTTCGGCCGGTCAGCGACAGCAAGCGTTGTGGCCGGTGTTTTGTGGCAAAGGGCTTTGCTCGGCCGGGTGTTGAGCCGCAGGGCAATTGCGTCATGATCATCGTGCCGGGCCCTATCTGATGAACGGCATATCAGCCGAAGCGCAGGCCCAGGGCAGTGATGGTAACGGCAGCAGCCGAGGCGGTCTTAGCGGCGGTAGACAGCCCTGGCGCTCCGCTCCGGTTTGAAGAGGCGGTCGGAGGCGCGGCGGGCGACGCCGTAGCATTCACAGGCGGCGCTCTCCAGGCCAGGCCGGTCCATCACCTCCACATGGCCACGCTCATAGCGGATGAACTGAGCCCTCTGCAGCGCGCCCGCAGCCACGGTCACGCCAGCGCGCCGCACTCCCAGCATCATGGCCAGGAACTCGTGGGTCATAGGAAAGCCATCCCCTTCGCTGCGGTCATGCGCCATCAGCAGCCACCGCGCCAGCCGCTGCTCGGTCTGGTGGCGGCCGTTGCAGGCCGCGGTGCGGGCCACCTGCCCATGATGGACCAGAGCATAGCGCAGCAGCAGGTCGCGCAGGATGGGGTCCTCATCCATGGCCTGGCGCAGGGCCACGGCGCTCACGGCGAAGGCGGTGCCGGCGGCTTGCACCACAGCCTCGAGGTCGTCGAACTCATCGGCCAGGATGACGGGCA
Source organism: Pseudoroseomonas ludipueritiae (assembly GCF_014490445.1). Taxonomy (GTDB): domain Bacteria; phylum Pseudomonadota; class Alphaproteobacteria; order Acetobacterales; family Acetobacteraceae; genus Pseudoroseomonas; species Pseudoroseomonas ludipueritiae. The sequence continues at coordinate 2,040 of NZ_JACTUZ010000026.1, forward strand.
GCCCGACCACCCCCTCGAAGCCGACGAGCCCCACCTCCGTCGCATCGCCATCCTCCATCGTGGCCAGCATGGAGGCCCAGCCGCTTTCGGGGAAATAGACGGTGCTGATGGGAACTTCCGGCTCGTGCAGCACGCGGCGGATTGGCATCTCCACCTCCTCCAGCATCGGCCGGAGGCGGGCGAGGCTGTCAAATGGCAGCGCCGCGAGCAGGCGGTTGCGCGGAGAAAACGAGGATCGGCTGGTGTCCATGGCGGTGCTCCTGCCTCGGATATCCGCGGGACCACGTGCATCTCTCAGGCACCCGCGCAGGAGCGGTCTCGGCGGGCGGTGAAATGATTGTGGCCGCGTGCAGCCTGATTACACCTCTGAACGGCACGGTGGGATGAAATTCGCCCGCTTCGGCCTGGCGGCGGGCGCGAGGGTCATGCCTGTCCCGCCGCCTGAGGAAGGCCCGCACGTTCCTGCAAGCCTTCAAAGGACACCAGCTCACCAACAATGGCGCTCGCGGCAACGGTCGGCGGGCTCGCGAGCCAGACGCCGCCCGGGCCGCCACGGCCAGGGAAGTTGCGGTTGATGGCGCTGACGGTCACCTGCTCGGGGCGCGTGGATGTGCCCGGGCCGCAATTGGCGCAGGCGCCGCAGGCGGGTTGCAGGATCTGGGCGCCGACCTTCTCGAAGGTCTCCAGGTATCCCTTGGCTTCGCAGTAATCCCGCACCGCCGTCGTGCCGAACTGAAGATACAGCTCCACGCCCTTGGCGACGCGCAGCCCGCGCTCCGCGGCCCAGGCCAGCACCTCGTGATAGCGGTCGAAATCCTCCCGCTTGCCGGCGGTGCAGGAGCCGCCATAGGCGATGTCGATCCGCACGGGGGAGGGGAGGGTGGCAAGGTCCAGCCCCCGTCCCGGGTCGCCGGGCGCCGCCACCATGGGCGAGAGGCGGGACAGATCGACCGTGATCCGGCCGGCATAGCTGGCGCCCGGGTCGCTGCGCATCCAGGGCTCGACCGGGACATCAATGCCGCGCCGCTCACGCAGGAAGCGCCGCGTTTCCTCATCCGGCTCCACGATGCCGCTGAAGCCGCCCAGCTCGGCGGTCATGTTGGTCAGGGTGGTGCGCTCGTCGGTGTTCAGCCCCGCGATGCCAGGGCCGCCGAACTCGAAGATCTTGCCCACGCCTTCGCCGGCACGCAGGGAGGGCAGTGCCAGCAGATGCAGCACCAGGTCCTTCGCCGTGACGCCGCGCGGCAGCGTGCCTTCCAGCTCGATCCGCAGCACGGAGGGAACCGCGAGCCGGACGGCGCCCGTGGTCATGGCATTGGCCATGTCCGTGGTGCCCACGCCGAAGGCGAGGCAGCCCAGCGCCCCGCTGTGCGGCGTATGGGAATCCGTGCCGGCGATGAGCTGGCCGGGCAGCGCGTATTGCTCCGCCATCAGGGCGTGGGAAATGCCTTCGGAGCCTTCGCCGCCGGGCAGGTAGCCATGGTCGCGAAGCCCATGCTCGGCCACGAAGGCGCGGTGCGCCTCCGACAGCGCCCGGACCTGCGGCAGAAGGCCGCGCGCCACATGGGCGGCGCTGCGGTGCGCGTAGGAATAGTGATCCTCGAAGGTGAGGATGCTCTCCGGGTTCCGGAGCGTCAGGGCCTCGCCAAAGGCTTCGCGCAGCATGAAGCGGCACATGGCCGTGTAGATATCATGGATGAAGCGGAAATCCGGCCGCACGAAGGCGCTCTGCCCCGGCGCGAACCCTGTCTCGATCCCTGGAACGGCCAGCGCGTGCCGGGCCAGGATCTTCTCGGCCAGGGTCAGCGGCCCCCGCGGCACCGCGCCTGCCAGCGCGGCCGCGCCCAGCCGCTCGCGCCCGTAATTCAGCAGCCCACCGGCACGCAGGACCGCGGCCGCCACGGGGTCACGGCCCGCGACAAGCTCCTCCACCTCGATGGCTTCGCCCTGGCGGATGCGTTCGACGAGGCCGAGATCGGTGGAGGTGAAGAGGCCGAGATTGTCGGCATTCTGACGGTAGATGCGCTCGAAGCTCTCGGCGATGACGAGGCGGATGCCGGCCATCCGCTCCGCCAGCGGGGAATGCTCGCGCGAGGAGCCCTTGCCATAGCGTGCCCCGCCGACCGTGACCGAAAAGCCCCCCTGCCGCACCGCGCCCACCCCGATGGGCAGCGCATCCCCGGCCTTCACCCCGGTATAGGCATGATCCGCCAGCCGCTCGTCGAAATAGACGAGTGAGGGGAGGGGCGTGATCTCGTCGGTGGAGATCTCGGTCCTCAGCGCCCCGGCCGAAGCCAAGCCGAGATCCTGCCCGCCGAGCTGCGCCGCGATGGCGGCAGGATCGGTGGAGAGGAGGAGGATGCGCCCAGGCAGGGGGAGCGTGGTCATTCGGCCGCCTGTGGCAGGCTTGTGGAGGCCCAGAGCGTGCCATCGGCGACCATGGCGGCGATCTCCGCATCGCTCAGCCCGGCTTCCCGAGCGATATCGGCGCTGTGCTCACCGCTGCGTGGCGGCTGGCGGCGGATGCCCATGCGGCGCCCATCAAGCGAGATGGGAAGGCCGGGCAGGCCGGCGGCAGGCTGCGCCGGCACGCCGCCGGGCGCGCCCTGGGCGCTGGTCAGATCGGTGTCGAGCAAGCCGCCGGAGGCGCGCAGATGCGGGTCCTCGAACAGGTCGGCCGGCTTGGCGATGGGCGCGAAGGGCAGGCCCAGCGCCTCGCAACGCGCCATCAGCTCCGCCTTGGGCAGGCTGCGGAAGACGGAAGCGATGCGCGGCAGGTAGCGGGAGCGGTCGGCCACGCGCTTGGACTGGGTGCTGAGGGAGGGGTCGGCCAGCAGCTCCCCCAACCCGAAGGCCTCGCAGAAGCCGCGCCACTGCGTCTCGGTCACCACACCGACGAAGACCTGCTCACCCGGGTCGGCGCTGTCGAAGACGTCATAGACCGACCAGGGCTTCTGCATCGCGGGGTCGGCGAAGGGGGGCGGGTTGCGGCCGGTGATGGCGGCGCCGGCCATGTGCTGCGCCATCATCACCATGTTGGTCTCGAAGAGGCCGGACTGCACATGGGTGCCACGGCCGGTCGTCTCCCGCTCCCGCAGCGCGGCCAGGATGCCGATGACGCCGAAGAGGCCCCCCATGATGTCGTTGACCGAGGCGCCGGCCCGGAGCGGCTGGCCCGGCGGGCCGGTCATGTAGGCGAGGCCGCCCATCATCTGCACCACCTCGTCCAGCGCGGCGCGATGCTCATAAGGGCCGGGCAGGAAGCCCTTGCAGGAGCAATAAACGAGCTTCGGGTTGAGCGCCGAGAGCGCCTCGTAACCCAGGCCCAGCTTGTCCATGGCGCCGGGACGGAAATTCTCCACCACCACATCCGCCTGCGCCGCCAGCTTGCGGACGAGTTCAAGGCTCGCCGGCTGCTTCAGGTCCAGGCTCAGGCTGCGCTTGTTGCGGTTGAAGGAAGGGAAGAAGCCGATGGCGGCCCCCATCAGGCGGCGCGTGTTGTCGCCATCCGGGCCGGGCTCCACCTTCACCACATCGGCGCCGAGATCGGCCAGCACCATGGCGCAGCTCGGCCCCATGATCATGTGGGTGAATTCCAGCACGCGGATGCCGCTCAGGGGGCCTGGCTTCGTTGTTTCGCTCATGATCGGGCTCCGTCAGGCGGCGTGGCGCGCGGGGTGGAACGTGCGGGGAATGCCGGCGGCGGCCACGCGGCCGGACAGGGGCTCACCGGGCAGCCCGGCGCGCAGCGGCTCGCGCGCGGCGATCAGGGCGGCGAGGTCGATGCCGGTATCGAAGCCCTCGGATTCCAGCAGGTAGACGAGGTCCTCGGTATTGATGTTGCCGACCGAGCCCGGCGCGAAGGGGCAGCCGCCCAACCCGCCCAGCGCGGCATCGAAGCCGCGCACGTCTTCCTCCAGCGCGGCCAGCACATTCGCAAGGCCCGTGCCCATGGTATCGTGCAGGTGCAGGTTGCCGAAGCGCTCCACGCCGACCACGCCGCGCACCGCCCGCACCAGCCGCCGGACCTTGGCCGGGTTGGCGTAGCCCAACGTATCCGCCAGGGCGACGGTATCGGCCCCGGCCTCCACCAGTTCCGCCGCGAGGGCCACCACCTCATCCTCCGGCACCACGCCTTGCAGCGAGCAGCCGAAGGCGGTGGAGATGCCGGCCTCGATGCGCGGCGCCGCCCCTTCCAGGGAGCGCGCCCATGCGACGATGGCGCGGAAGGCCTCCACCTGCTCCGCCCGGCTGCGGCGGACATTAGAGCGGCTATGCGCCTCGCTGGCGGAAACAGGAATCACCAGGGTCTGCGCCCCAGCGGCGGCGGCATTCTGCGCCCCGCGCAGATTGGGCGCGAGCGCCACGGCATGCACCGCGGGATGGTTCTGGCGCACGGCGCGCACGAGTTCGGCGGCATCGGCCATCTGCGGCATGGCGGCGGGGGGCACGAAGCTCGCCACGTCGATTTCCCGCAGCCCGGCCTCCACCATGGCGGCGATCCAGCGCAGCTTCGCCTCGGTCGGCATGATGGCGCGGCTGTTCTGCAGCCCGTCGCGCGGCCCCACCTCGCGCACCAGCGCGGCGGGCCTTTCTGGCAAGTTCCTCATGGCGCCATCATGCCCCCGCGGATCGCGCGGAAGAAGCGCCATTTCGCGGCTCCAGCATGCGTGGCTGGCGCATGCTGGCCAGGAGATGGTCACGCAGGAGGCGGGCAGGGGGCGGAAGCGTCTCCGCAGGCCTGGCGACCAGCCGCAGGCTCCGCCGCGCCCAGGCTTCCCGCAGTGCCACCGCCTTCAGCCCGGCCTGCTCAAGGCCCGTGCGCACCAGCCCGTCCGGCATGATGGTCACGCCCAGTCCGGCCGCCACGAGGCTGCGCGCCGCGTCCGTGCCCACCACATGGAAGCGAAAGACCAGGCTGCGCCCGAGCTTCCGGGCCTGCTCTTCCAGCAGGAGGGACAGCGCCCCACCCTCCTGCACACCGATGAGAGGGTGGTCCAGCACCTCCGCGAAGCGCAGGCCCGGGCGGGAGGCGAGGGCATGCCCGCATGGCACGAGGACCACGAGCTGGTCCCGCCGCCATGGCCAGCTTTGCAGCGGCGCCGGCACCTCGCCCGCGCCGGTGACGAGGCCGAGGTCGGCGCGCCCTTCCATGAGGTCGTGCAGCACGGTGGAACTCGCTTCCTCGCGCAGCTCCACGCGTATTCCAGGCCGCTCCTGGAGAAAGGCGGCGAGAAGGGGGCCGAGGTCGGGGCCGCCGATCACCGAGGATGTGGCGTGCAGGCGGACATGCCCCTGCCCCCCGGCGGCGAAGGCCCGCAGGTCATCCGCCATGCGTGCCGAGAGGTCGAACAGCGCCCGCGCATGCTGCGCGACCGCCTCTCCCGCCACCGTCGGGCGCACGCCGCGCGCCCCTCTGTGGAGGAGCGGCAGGCCACAGGCCTCCTCCAGCAGGCGGATGCGCTTGGCGGCGGCCGAACTGGCGATCGCGCAACGCAGCGCGGCGCGGGTGATGCTGCCCAGTTCCACCGCGGCCAGGAAGAGCCGCAGCGTTACCCAATCCGCCTGAACGCCCTGCATTGCCTTCCGCCGTGCCTTCCGCTGCCCGCCGGATCATGCGCCGAAGCGGCCGGGGCCGGAAAGCCGGGCTTGGCGCCCGCCGGCACCCTGCTCTAGATGAAGAAAGATTCAAAATGGCCGACCGGCTGAAGCCGGCGGCAGGAGGAAGCGCAATGAAGAGGCGTCAGTTTCTGTTGGCCGGTGCCGGAGTGGGCGCCGGCATGCTGGCCGCGCCACGCCTTTCCCTTGCCCAGGGCCGCACGGTGCTGCGGGTCATCCCCCAGGCGGATCTGGCGGTGCTCGACCCGGGAATCACGACCGCGACCGTGACCCGCAACCATGGCTTCATGGTCTTCGACACGCTCTACGGCATGAACGCGGCTGGTGAGCCCGTGCCGGAGATGGTGGGCGCGCAGGAGGTTTCCGAGGACGGCAAGGTCTGGACCCTGCGGTTGCGCGACGGCCTGCGCTTCCATGATGGCGAGCCGGTGCGGGCGGAGGATTGCGTGGCCAGCCTGCGACGCTGGGCGCGGCGCGACCCTTTCGGCAAGACGCTGATGGCGGCGACGGACGAACTCTCCGCCGTGGATGACCGCACGCTCCGCTTCCGCCTGAAGCGCCCCTTCCCGCTGCTGCCGCAGGCCCTGGCCAAGACCACCCCCTACACGCCCTTCATCATGCCGGCGAGGATTTTGCCGGGCGACCCGAACGCCGCCGTCACGGAGATGATCGGGAGCGGGCCATTCCGCTTCATGCCGAACGAGCGGCTTCCGGGCGCGCGGGTGGTCTATACCCGCTTCGATGGCTACGTGCCGCGCTCCGAGGGAACGCCGGGCATTTCCGCCGGCCCGAAGGTCGTCCATGTCGAGCGTGTCGAATGGCATATCGTCCCCGACGCCTCCACGGCCCAGGCCGCGATGCAGCAGGGTGAGATGGATTGGTGGGAGAGGCCGATCCCCGACCTGCTTCCCCTGCTGCGCCGCGACCGCTCCCTGAAAGTGGAGATCACCAACCGGGCGGGCACGATGGCCTTCCTGCAGTTCAACCACCTTTATCCGCCCTTCAACAACGTGGCCATCCGCCGGGTGGTGCTCTCCGCCATCAACCAGGAGGACTATGCCGCGGCGATGGGCGGGTCTGACTCCTCCCTTCATGGCGGCAAGGTCGGCATCTTCCTGCCGGGCGCCCCCATGGCCACGGATGCCGGGATCGAGGCGATGGCCGGCCGCACCGATTTCGACCAGCTGCGCCGCGAGCTGGCCGAGGCAGGCTACAATGGCGAGCCCGTCGTCATGCTGGTCGGCACCGACAGCCCGGTGAACAATGCGGCAAGCGAGGTAACGGCCGACCTGCTGCGCAAGATGGGCTTCAACGTCGATTACCGCGCGATGGACTGGGGCAGCGTGGTGCAGCGGCGCACCAGCCAGCAGCCGCCGGACAAGGGGGGCTGGAACCTCTTCGCCGTCAGCGCCGATGGCGATTACTTCCAGGACCCGACCGTCGTGCCCTCCATCCGCGCCAATGGCAAGGATGCCTGGATCGGCTGGCCGGACAGCCCGGCGATCGAGGCACTGTACCGCGACTGGTTCCTGGCGCCCGATCAGGAGCGGAGAAAGGCCATCGCGCGGGAGCTGCAGCTTCAGACGTTGAAGGACGTGACGTGGATTCCTGTCGGCCAGGTGTTCCTGCCTACCGTGGTCCGCAAAGGTGTCTCTGGCATGCTGCCGGGCTTCATCAAGTTCTGGAATGTCAGGAAGGACTAAGGCCTGTGAGATCCTGATCCGATCGGCGGAGGATGCCGAGGGAGGATCGGGCGGCCTTCTCGTGGCGGGTGGCAACGGCGCGCCATTCTTTCAGGCGCCGGCGCTGCTCCTTGCCTGAACCTGCGGCGGCACAAGCCGGCACAGGCCAGCCATGGCGGCACCTTCAGCCGCCATGGAATCGGTTCACCCGATCAGCAGTTATCCCGATGTTACCGGGCCATGAACCTAGGCGCCAAACGCGCCGTCGATCGTGTGCATCGCCCCCGTCACGAAGCTCGCCTCCGGCCCCGCCAGCCAGGCGACCATTCCCGCCACCTCCTCCGGCCGCCCATGGCGCTTGATGGCCATGAAGCTGTGCATCAGGTCCTTCATCGGCCCATTCTCCGGGTTCGCGTCAGTATCAATCGGCCCCGGCTGAACGATGTTGATGGTGATTCCACGCGGCCCGAAGTCCCGCGCCAGCCCCCGCGCCATCCCCTGCAGGGCCGACTTGCTCAGCGCATAGGCCGCTCCACCGGCAAAAGGCATCCGGTCCCCGTTCACGGAACCAATCACGATGATCCGCCCGCCCTCCGGCATCCGCCGCGCCGCCTCAACGGCCGCGTGGTAGGGGGCGTGGACGTTGATCCGGAGCAACCGGTCCACCGCGTCCGGGTCCAGTTCCAGCGCATCGCCAAAAAGGCCGATGCCGGCATTCACCACCAGCACGTCCAGCGGCCCGCTCTCCCGCACCTGTGCGATCACGGCGTCCCGATCCGCGCTATCCGCCATCACGGCCGTGCTGCCCGTCTCGGTTGCCAGCCGCTCCGCCGCCTCGCGCGACCCCGCGTAGGTGAAGGTCACCTTTGCGCCCTCCGCGGTGAAGCGCCGCACGATCGCTGCTCCAATCCCCCGGCTGCCGCCGAGCACCAGAACAGACTTTCCTTGAAAACCGGCCATGTCGGCCTCCTTGAGGATTAAATTAGGGGACGCTACATAAAACAAGAGCAAGCCCCGTCAAGGTGTTTTGTATTAATGACTACAAATATCCTGCGCCCCCGCGGCCGCCCGCGCCGCTTCGATCCGGACGAGGCGGTCGCCAAGGCCCGGCGCCTGTTCCACGCCCGTGGCTATGATGCGGTCAGCGTGTCGGACCTCACCGAGGCGCTCGGCATCAATCCCCCCAGCTTCTACGCCGCCTTCGGCAGCAAGGCTGGCCTCTATGCCCGCGCGATCAGGCACTACAACGAGACTGCGGCGATCCCCCTGCCGGAGATTTTGCGTCCCGACCGTCCGGTGGCCGAGTGCCTCGCGGCGCTGCTGGAGGAAGCGGCCCGTAACTACGCCGCCGATCCCGTCGCTACGGGCTGCCTTGTGCTGGAAGGTACCCGCTGCAACGACCCGGAGGCGCGCGGGGCTGCCCGCGCCGCGAACCTCGCTGCGGAGGATGTGATCCGCAGCTACATCGCGGCTCGGCACCCGGAGGAGGCCGAGTGCCTGACAGATTTCGTCAGCACCACCATGACCGGCCTCTCCGCCAAGGCTCGCAACGGCTATGGCTTGGACCGCCTCCTGGCCATAGCGCGCCTCGCCAGCCTGGCCCTTGCGCTGGCCCTTTCGAAATAAGTGCCGCGCCAGGCGGGGCGTCTCCTCGGTTCTTACCCAGCCTCTGGGGAATACAACGATCCCCAGCCGGCGAGGCCGCCGAGCTGCTGGGCAATGGCTGTAGATCGATGGCTAACGCTGCTGCCGGTCCTCAGCGACCCTACACGCGTGGTGGCCGCCTGCTTCCGCATGGCAAATCCGAAGGGGGCATCCTCAATGAAGTGCCTGCGCATCTACGCCACCCCGCATGGTGATTTGCTATGGCACTCAAGGGCCCTCCGCGTCCTGTCGCACGCCTCTGGCCAGGTCGGCCGCTTGCCGCAGGCTGACGCCCTCGACGAGGGGGTCGGCGTGGCGGTGCACCAGCCTCCAGCCATTCTCATCGCGGCGGTAGACAAGCGTGACGCGCAGGTTCCAGTCCTGGGCCTTTAATCCGCCGACCTCCACGTGGGCGTGTTCGACAAGGGCGAGCACCACCATGTCTGGCGAGCCATATGCCTCCACCATCTCCACCTGGAGGGTACCGTTGCGGAAGAAGCGTCCCATCGCCGCCATGCGCTCAGGGGTATACTCGGGCCCGCGAGAGGGCACTCCTCCGAAGGGCGACATCAACGTGAAGTCGCTGGAGAGCGCCACGAGGGCGGCGTAGGCGTCCGTGTCGCCGCGCATCAAGGCGGCGTTCGACAACTGCGACAGGCGGATCAGATCCTCGACCTGGCCATCCTTCCCGGTTGCTGTCGAGGCAGCCGCCCGGCTGGATTGGACCGGCTCCGGCGAAGAGCGGAGGCCGGAATGCTCAGCTTCAGGAGGGGGGCGTGACGCTGGCATCGATTGCTCCTCCGTTTGACTGGACGAGTGCACACGGCGCTACTTACCATCAGGGCCCAGTTCGGCCGGCGGCGGTGACATCAATGTGTTCCCGGCCCTACTCGGCTTGATCCGCCGCCGCTGCCGGCAGCGGAATGGCGGCTTCCGGTTGGTGATGACCGGGGCGCAGCAGACAGCTTTGGCCAACAGACCGTTTAGGCCGTGTCCGCCTGAAACGGCGGTAGACCCGGGTGGAGAGGCGGAGCGCAGCGCCGAAACCCGCCCTTCACTGCTCCGTTCTCTTACCGCCGTCTCAGACGGAGGCAGGTCCGGCCAGTGCCCGCGTCCTCCGGCCTGGCCTAGAAACGGGAGGCTCCGCTGTGGTTGCCGTTGCCAGGCCAAGACCCCTGAGGCCACTCCACCCGCTGCACGCCATCCTGCTCGCCTTTCCACTTCCATTGTTTCTCGGCGCGCTGATCAGCGACTTCGCCTACTGGTCGAGCTTCCATGTCCAGTGGTCCAATTTCTCGTCCTGGCTCATCGTCGGCGGCCTGCTCGTCGGGGGCTTTGCCCTGCTTTGGGCGCTGGTTGACCTGATACGGAGCGGCAGGGCGCGCAGGAAGCGCGCAGCCATCTACTTCGTCGTGCTCCTCGCGATGTGGGTGCTGGGCTTCATCAACGCCCTCGTACACGCGAAGGACGCCTTCGCGATCATGCCGGAGGCGCTCTACCTCTCCGCCGTCGCGACGATCTTCGCGCTCATCGCGGCCTGGATGGGCTACTCCGGCTATCCGGCGGGGGAGGAGGCGTGATGCGCCCGGTATTGCTGATGGCCGTTGCGGCGCTGGCCCTGTCCGCCTGCGACGGCAACCCCGGCCCGCAGCAGCGTGGCCCCAGTCCGGAGCTTCCGGAACCGCAGCGCGGCCTGCTGCCCGACATGAGGATCCCCCGGCCCACGGCCTGGGGCAATGACCGCCCGACCGTACCACAGGGCTACACGATCCAGGCCATCGCCACGGATCTCAGGATCCCGCGCCAGACCCTGATCCTGCCCAATGGCGATATCCTGGTTGCGGAGGGAACGGGTGGCAACGCGCCTTCGCTTCGCCCCAAGGACTTCATCGCGGGCTTCATCAAGAGCCTGGGCAAGACTTCGGTCGGCAGCGGCAACCGGCTGACCCTGCTGCGGGACGCGGACGGCGATGGCACCTACGAGTTCCGGCGCGTCTTCGCGGAGAACCTCAACGCGCCCTACGGCCTCGCCCTGGCCAATAACTCCATCTATGTCGCCAACCAGGATGCGCTGGTCCGCTTCGACTATCGCGAGGGCCAGACCGAAGCGAGCGGGCCACCGGTGCGCGTCGCGGAGCTGCCGTCGGCAATCAACCATCACTGGACAAAGGCGCTGACCGTCAGCCTCGACGGCCGGTTCCTCTTTGTGGGCATCGGCTCCAACAGCAACATCACAGAGCGCGGCATGGAGGCCGAGGTTGGGCGGGCGATGGTGTGGCAGATCGATGCCGGGACAGGCGCGCACAGGCCCTATGCCACCGGCCTCCGGAATCCCACGGCGCTCACGATCCAGCCGGACACGGGCCAGCTCTGGGCGGTGGTGAACGAACGCGACGAGATCGGCCCCGACCTCGTCCCGGATTACCTGACCTCGGTTCGCGAAGGTGGCTTCTACGGCTGGCCCTACAGCTATTGGGGCCAGAACGTGGATCCCCGGGCACAGCCGCAGGACCCGGAGAAGGTCGCCGCGGCGATCCGCCCCGACTACAGCTTGGGGGCGCATGTCGCGGCGCTAGGCGTCGCCTTCTCCACCCCAGCCATGGGTGAGGCCTTCGCGGAGGGGGTGTTTGTCGGTGAGCATGGCAGCTGGAACCGTAACGTGCCGACAGGCTACAGGGTCGTTTTCGTGCCGTTCCGTGACGGCCGCCCCACAGGCACCCCGATCGACTTTGTGTCCGGCTTCCTGAACGGCGAGGGCAACGCGCGCGGCCGGCCAGTCGGGGTATCGGTGGACCCGCGCGGCGCATTGATTGTCGCCGACGACCTGTCGAACACGGTGTGGAGGATCACGGCGAGCCGGTGAGGCCGCCGCCTGGCTGCCCACGCTATCCACACCGGCCATGAGCATGGGGTTGGGAAGTGGAAGCCGGTGATCGAGCTTGTCGCTGGCGCCGTTAGCTTTGGCGCAACAACGGATGCGGCCTTCCTCTCGCGTCTCTACGGCGGGCTTTTCGGCCGCGGCGGTGATGCGAGTGGCCTCTCCTTCTGGGCGCATGGCAACAATGGGGCTTTGAGCAAGGCGGACGTCGCGGCTGGCTTCCTGGCCAGCACGGAATATCTCTCTGGCCATGCGGGTCTGAATGACGATCAGTTCGTACAGGACTTGTATCAAGCTGTGCTTGGGCGTGCAGGAGAGGCGGACGGCATCGCCTTTCACCGGCAGGCCATGATGGATGGTGCCTCCCGGGCGCAGATCCTGGCGAACTTCGCCGACAGCCCGGAGGCGCAGGAGCACTGGAGCGACGCGACATCCTCAGGGATCTTCGTGCCAGGACAACATGCCGGGCTGATCCGTGCCGCCTATGCCGCAGCCTTTGGGCGTGAGGCGGAGGCCAGCGGGCTGACCTGGCACGGCCAAGCCATGGCGGGCGGCCTCACCATCGCGCAGTTCGGCGACGCCGTCACATCCTCCGAGGAGTTCGTTGCCCTGCACGGCGGCCAGAGCGACCATGACCTGGTAGCCGGCCTCTATGTCAATGGCCTCGGCCGTGAAGGTTCGGCGCAGGAGATTGCCTTCTACGAGGATCTGCTGGCCAGTCAGGCCCTTGACCGCGGTGACGTTGTACTCGCGTTTGCTGCTTCGCAGGAGGCGCAGGACCATCTGCAATGGATGCTTTGATCTGAGGTCAAGGAGGCGGCGTGCTTGAGGCGAGCAGGGGCGGCTCCGCCCCTTCTCCAACCACCCGCTGTGGTCCAGTTGAACCTTGGCTCGACAGTGTCTCGCTTAACGGTGTGCAGCCGGCCTGCGGGGAAAGCTGGATATGCCGAAAGCAGATGGCTTAAGGCGCGAGCCCGGCCTGCACCGCGGATGCAACCGGCGTAGACGGATCGCCGTCCATTGCAGCGGCGATCTCAGGCTCCAGCGCCGCCAGCGCGAATGGCAGCGACAAGACACTGCCGAAGGAGAGGGCAGCAGCAAGCAACGGGCTGGTCAGCACCTCTCGCCCTTCTAGGTGCGCGCGAAGGAATCGCCGCATAGGCAGGGCAACGATATCCGGCACTGTGCCGGCTGAGGAAACCCAGATAAGCAGGTCTGCATCGAGAGGCGAGAGATCCTCTGGTGACAGCTTGGCGTAGAAGCCCTGGCGCCCGCCCAGTCGGTCCAGCGCGGCGGGTACCACGAAGCCCAGTTCCGTCAGGAAACGGCCGCGCGTGTCATTGCTGGTGAAGGCACCTGTCTCACCGCTGAAATTGTAGGCTGCCACAGCCGTGCGCCCTGTCCAGGCGGGATGGCGTTCACGCACTGCCGCGAACTGCTGGCGTGTATGCGCGATCAGGCTTTCCGCCTTCTCACGCTTGTTCAGCGCCAGGCCAAGCATGCGGAGCACATTGTCCCAGGAGGTGGAGAAGGCCTGCTCCTGGGCCTGCATCAGGACCGGCGCGATGGCGGAGAGAGCTTCGTATTCGGCATGCGAGATGCCGGAGCCGATCCCGACGATCAGATCCGGCTCCAAGGTTGCTACCCGCTCTACCGAGACCTCGCCGGCCAGCACCACGGGCTGCGGTCCCTTCTGGTAAGGCTGTGCCCAGGGCCAGATGGCGGAAGCCTGGTCCCCGAACCACCGCCGCACCGCCACGGGCTGAACATCGAGGGCCAGCAGCGCGTCATGCGCGGTATAGCCGAGTGAAACGACCCGTCGCGGCGGCTGGCGCAGCACGGTTTCCCCGAAGACATGCGGAATACGCACGACCTCCTCCGCCAGGGCAGGCGATGCGGCGGTGCAGGTTGCGAGCGCCGCCAGGGCGGCGCGCCGGCTGATGGTCCGCTGCGATGCCTGCCGGGCAAGGTCAAGGCGGTGGACTGTCATGGGAGCCGCTCCTTTGGAACTATGGTGATCGCTATGGCCGCGCCGCTCCCGGTGTGGGGCAAGGGGCCGGTGCGGCGCAACGGAGCACCCCGGCTGAGCCAACCGCCTCGTACTGCTGGCGGGCGAGCAAGCCGGAGGCCGGCCAGGGTCGCTGCCGCCATCCTTGCGCCTCCTCTTATGGCCAGCGGCTGTTCAGGTTGGTGGGGGCTGGGCGGCCCAGACCGAAGGCGCGGGCTAGTATGAAGAGACAGGAGGCCGGGTCTCGCTTGCTGCACAGGCCCCTCGCGGTCAAGCGCGGCAGGTGCCGTCCACCGCCCTGGTAGTGGGTTCAGGCCGCGCCGGATGGCGGCATCGGCCGGGGAAGAGCCGCCCATCGTGAAGCTTGCCTCCAGGTGAAGTTGGGAGAGGGCCGCCCGCGGCACAGCCCCGACGGGTGGGTTCAAGCCCTCGCTCAAGGCCAAACCGCATCCCGCCGCCCCGTAGACGGCCAGCATCGGAAGGCCGGCCCCAAGCTGGACCGTCACCTTGCCTGATAGGTAGCACATTCGCTAGTAAGAATCATTCTCATCCTATGATCCCTGATGTTGAGGAAGGATTGGCAGCAATGAGGCGTACCCGGAGCAAGGCCAACCAGCGCCAAGCCCCTCATCCTGGCAGCTGGAAGGGCACCCCGTTCCGGGCTCTTTCCCCAAGTCTGTATCCCGCTGCTCTGGCGGGCTGCCTGGCCGGAGCTGCCTTGGCATGCGGCTCTTCCTTCACGGCGGTGGCTTTCGCCCAGCAGGTGCCGGCGGTCAGTACGGTGAATGCGAATGTCCCTCCGGGTCCCCTGGCTGACGCACTGACCCGCTTTGCCGCGCAGGCGGGGACCACCATCGCTGTTGAAGCAGATAAGGTCGGGGCCAGGACCTCCCCCGGGCTGTATGGCGCCACGACGGTGGAGGAAGGCTTCGGGCGACTGCTGGAGGGGAGTGGCCTCAGGGCATCGCGCACGCCAGCGGGATACGTGCTGACCGCCCAGGCTGCAGGTCCAGCGGCGCAGGCAGCCCTTCCCGCCGCAGCACCAGGCACGATTGTACTGCCGACCGTGGAGGTCAGTGGCCGCTCCGGGCTGGTGCCCGGTGAACTGCCGGAAGCCTATGCCGGCGGCGAGGTGGCACAAGGTGGATCGCTTGGGCTGCTGGGGACCAGGGGCGTGCTGGAGACGCCGTTCAGCACGCTCAACCTGACCTCCCAGCTGATCGAGGACCAGCAGGCACGCACGGCCGCCGATGCATTGGTCAACGATTCTTCCGTCCGTCTCACGACCGCCAGCAACGGCTTCGACGACACCTTCCAGATCCGTGGCTTCCAGGTTTCCTCCGCGGATGTTGGCCTGAACGGCCTGTATGGCCTGGTATCCTCCAACCGGGTCCCGGCGCAGATCATCGAACGCATCGAGCTGCTCAAGGGCCCTGGTGCCCTCATCAACGGCATCGCGCCCGGGGGCAGCATCGGCGGCGGCATCAACATCGTGAGCAAGCGGGCCGGGGATCTGCCGCTGACCCGCCTGACCACCACCTACCAGAGCGAATCCAATTTCGGACTGCATGCGGATGTGGCGCGCAGGTATGGCGAGAACAAGGAATGGGGCATTCGCTTCAACGGCCTGCTGCGCGATGGCGAAGCCTCGATCGACGGAGGTAACCTGTTCAGCGGCCTCGGCGCTCTGGCGCTGGATTATCGGGGGGAGCGCCTGCGTTGGTCTCTCGATGCCATGTACCAGCGCGACAACACCGACAACTTCCGTTCGCAGATCAGCATCCTGACCAATGTCAGTGCCATTCCCTCTCCGCCCGATGCACGCAGCACCTGGTATCCTGGCACGAAGCTCGCCCAGCAGGACGCGACGGTCGCCACGCGGGTTGAATACGACCTGACCGATTCACTGACCCTGTATGCCGCCCTTGGCTACCGTGACGGATGGAACAAGCAGATCTTCCCCGTATCAGGCGGCGCCGATGCGGCTGGCAACTTCACGGTCCGCAACTCCTATTACGACTCCTATACCGAGACCCTCAGCGGCACGGCCGGCGCACGCTGGCAGTTCGATACGGCGGGTATTGGCCACACGCTCAACATCGGCTTCACGGGCTTTCAGCAGGAGGCCGGCAACGCTTATATCCAGTCGGCTGGCAGCATCGCGTCCAACATCTACAGGCCGTCGGCCCTTCCCCCGATCACTGCCCCGCGCACGGACCCACGCCGGGCTTCCGAGACAACGCTGAACAGCGTCGCGATTGCTGACACGCTATCCTTCGCGAATGACCGCGTGCTGCTGACCCTCGGCCTGCGCGACCAGAATGTGAAGGTGGACAGCTACGACACGGCCACCGGCGCGAAGACCAGCCGTTACGATTCCAGCGCGACAACGCCTCTGGCGGGGCTGGTCGTCAAGCCCCTCGACAACGTTGCCTTGTACGCGAACTATGCCCAGGGCCTGACCCGCGGCACCATTGTCGGTGCTGGCTACAACAATGCCGGTGAGGTGCTGGCTCCGTACAAGTCGGAACAGTATGAGGCAGGGGTCAAGGTCGACTGGGGTTCCATCACGACAACGGCCGCGGTGTTCCAGTTGTCCCGCCCCAACTCCATCCGCACGGCCTCGAACGAGCTGGCCTATGATGGTGAGCAGCGCAACCGCGGCCTGGAGCTCTCCGCCTATGGCGAGATCCTGCCCGGCCTGCGCGGCATGGCCAGCGCCACCTTCCTGAAGCCTGAACTGACCCGCACGGCGATTGCCTCGGAAAGCGGCAACAACGCTGCCGGCGTGCCGGAGACGACTTTCTCGGCGGCCCTCGATTGGGATACGCCTTGGGTTTCCGGCCTCGCCCTCAACGGGCGGGTGATCTACACCTCGGGTTCATACCTGAACAGCGCGAATACCCTGCGCTTCGACGGCTGGACCCGCGTCGATATCGGCGCGCGCTACCGCACCGTGGTGGCTGACAAGCCGATTGTGTTCCGTGCATATCTCGAGAACGCCTTCAACGAGAACTACTGGCTGGCATCTGGAAACTACGTGACCGTCGGCTCACCGCGCACCGTCATCGTGTCCGCCTCCCTCGACTTCTGACCTGCGGTTCTGTCTCCAGCTCTTGGTCTCCGCCCGGGTACCATCTGTTCCCCGGCCCCCAGGGCTGCGACGGCCTCGCGCGCCTTCTCCACCAGCGCTTCGGCGGCTGGTGGAAGAGAGCGGTCGCTGCGGCAGATCAGGCTGACCGTGCGGCGGATGGATGGATGACCGATGGGCCGCACCGCCAGCTCCGGTGCCATGTGGATCTCGGCGGCGGAGGAAGGAATCAGCACAATGCCCAGCCCCGCCCGCGCCATGCTGACCAGCGTGCCCATATACACCGCCTCCTGTGCCGGGGCGACGATATGCCCGGCCTGGGCGAAGGCATCGTCCACCAGCCGGCGGATGGAGCTATCGGTTTCCAGCAGCAGCAGCCGCTCCTGCGCCAGGCTGGGCAGGGGGATCACGGCCAGGGAGGCCATGGCATGGCCTGGTGGCAGCACGGCGAGGATCCGGTCCTCGAACAAGGGCTGCAGCGACAGTTCGCCGCCGGGCTTCAGGTCCGTGGCGATGCCGAGGTCCACCTGCCCGGATCGCACGAGGTCATAGACCTGCCCCGTGACCGCTTCCCGCACCCGCACCTGCAGGTTCGGATGGCTGGCATGGAGCTGCGCGATGGCCCGCGGCAGCAAGCCTGAGGCGACCGAGGGCAGCACCGCCAGCCGCACCACCCCCCTGCGGCGCGCGGCGAGGTCCTGGAGGCTGGCGATCGTGTGGTCCAGCTCCTGCAACAGGGGCTCCAGCGAGCGTGCCAGTTCCCGCCCCGCCGCCGTCGGCTCGGCCCCCCGGGGGGTGCGGTCCAGCAGCTTCAGGCCGAGGCCTTCCTCCAACTGGCGGATCTGCACGGTCAGGGCAGGCTGCGTGATGTTCAGCAGCCCGGCGGCGCGGGTGAAGCTGCCGTAGCGCAGCACGGTGCTGAAGGCACGCAGGCCCTTAAGCGTCACAGGCATAAGAATCCTCTATAGCAGCAGCAAATCATTTCAATTGATTTATGGCGCCAGGGCGGCCCGAATCTGACCGAAAGCCCCATCGAAGGGCGGAATGGAAGGAAGGAAGCCGATGTCCACGACCCTGGAACGCCGTTACTTCGTGCGTGCGGAAGACGTGCCGGGCTATAGCCCCGCCAACCACACCGGCACGGTGAACCGGCGGCTGATCGGGCCTGAAACCGTGGGCGCCAAGACCATGGAGGTGCTGCTCGGCAGCATCGACCCTGGCCAGGGCGCCCTGCCGCATGCGCATCCCGGCATGGAACAGGCCTGCTACATCCTCTCCGGCCGCGCCCGCGCCGAGGTCGGCGGCCAGAGCCGCGAGATCGGGCCCGGCGAGATGTGCTTCTTCCCGGCTGGCGAGGAGCACATCTTCACGGTGGTGGGCGATGAGCCGGTGAAGCTGCTGGTCATCTACTCGCCCCCCTATGGCGAGGACCCCGCCAAGGTGGTCCGCC
The DNA here is from genome assembly GCF_014490445.1 of Pseudoroseomonas ludipueritiae. GTDB lineage: Bacteria > Pseudomonadota > Alphaproteobacteria > Acetobacterales > Acetobacteraceae > Pseudoroseomonas > Pseudoroseomonas ludipueritiae. Next base: position 20,412 of record NZ_JACTUZ010000026.1, read on the forward strand.
GCGCCGGGGAGGCGCACGCGTGATACGCCGCCGCAGCCTGCTGGGCGCGGCCACGGCGCTGCCCTTCCTGCCACGGGCCACCCTAGCGCAGAACAGCGAATGGAAACCGGACCGGCCTATCACTCTGGTGGTGCCCTTCGCCGGCGGCAGCGGCACCGATGCGGTGGCGCGCATCCTGGCGGACCTGCTCGGAGCTCGCATCGGCGTGCCGGTGGTGGTGGACAACCGCGCCGGCGCCAATGGCACCATCGCCGCCGTGCAGGCGGCCCGCGCGGCGCCGGATGGCACCACGCTCTTCGTCACCACCAACACTACCCATTCCGCCAATCCGGCGCTGATGAAGCGCATCGACTATGACCCGGTGGCGGATTTCACGCCCATCGTCCGCGTCGGCAACCTGCCCTTCATGCTGGTGGTGGGCGAAGGAACGCGGGCGCGGAGCCTGGGTGAGCTGCTGGAGATGGCGCGCAAGTCGCCGGGCCAGGTCAGCTATGCCAGCGGCAACAGCACCGGCATCGTCGCCGGCGCCACCATGGCGCGGATGGCGGGGGCCGAGATGCTGCATGTTCCCTATCGCAGCACACCGCCCGCCATGACCGACGTGATGGCCGGCCGCGTCACCTGCATGTTCGTGGATATCGCCGCCGGGCTTTCCAACGTGCAGGCGGGCAAGCTGCGCGTGCTGGCGATGAGCACCAAGGAACGCTCGGCCCTGATGCCGGATGCGCCCTCCATGGCCGAGGCCGGGCTGGCGGGCTTCGACATCACCTCCTGGAACGGCGTCTTCGGCCCGGCGAAGATGCCGCCGGAGATCGTGGCGACGCTGAACGCCGCCATCCAGCAGGCCGTTGCCCGGCCGGAGGTGAAGCAGCGCTTCGCCGCCATCGGCTTCGAGGCCTTCTCCGGCCCGCCGGAGCAGCTCGACAGCTTCGTGCGCGCCGAGCTGGTGAAGTGGCGCGAGCTGATCGAGGCCGCCGGGATCGAGAAGGAATGACCGCTCTCGCCGGCCTGCGCGTGCTGGATGCCAGCACGGTGGTGATGGGCCCCTATGCCACGCGCCTCCTGACCGACCTGGGTGCAGAGGTGCTGAAGGTGGAGCCGCCGGAAGGCGATGTGATGCGCCGCGCGGGCCAGGGTGGCGCCATCTTCGCGCATCTCAACCGTGGCAAGCGCAGCGTGGCGCTGGACCTGAAGGCGCCGGAGGGGCGCGAGGCCTTTCGCGCGCTGGCGGCGGAGGCCGATGTGCTGGTGCACAACATGCGTCCCGATGCCGCCGCCCGCCTCGGCCTGCGGCAGCAGGACCTGGCGGCGCTGAACCCCCGGCTGGTGGTGGCCTGCGCCTATGGCTATGGCGCCGGCGGCCCCTATGCCGCGCGCCCGGCCTATGACGACCTGATCCAGGCGGCCAGCGGCCTGGCGGATACGATTGGCCGCGCCGGCGGCGGCGAGCCCCGCTACGTGCCGCTGACCTTGGCGGACCGGGTGGTGGGGGCGCATCTCGCCTTCGCCATCACCGCCGCCATCGCCTGCCGGGAACGCACGGGTGTGGCACAGCAGGTGGAGGTGCCGATGTTCGAGACCTTCGCCGACCTCGTGGCGGGCGACCACCTCGGCGGCCTCTCCTTCGACCCGCCGGAAGGCGGCGCCTATTACCCCCGGCTGATGTCACCGCAGCGCCGTCCTTATCGCTCGCGCGACGGCTGGATCGCCGTGCTGCTCTACAACGATGCGCATTGGCACCGCTTCTTCGGGATGATCGGGCGCGAGGATCTGCTGGAGGACCCGCGCCTCGCCACCCACGCGGCGCGGCAGGCGAATATCGACCATGCCTATGCCCAGGTGGCGGAGGCGCTGGCGCATCGCGACACGGCGGAATGGCTGCAACTGCTGTCAGAAGCCGATGTTCCCGCCGCGCCGGTCAATGACATCGCGGCGTTGCGGGAGGACCCGCATCTGCGGGCCACCGGCTTCTGGCGGGACGTGCCGCTGCCGGATGGCCGCACCCTGCACACCACTGCGCCCTTCGGCCGCTGGTCCGCCACGCCGCCCGCGCCGCCCGGCCCCCCGCCGCCCTGGCCCGCCCCCGCCTCCACTACCTGGAAGAGCCGCTGATGGATTTCGCCTATACCCCCGAGCAGGACGCGCTGCGCGAGGCCATTGCCCGCATCTGCGCCGGCTTCGGCGACGAATATTGGCTGCAACGCGACAAGGACGGCGAATTCCCGCGCGACTTCTGCGCGGCGCTGGCGCGGGACGGCTGGCTCGGCATCTGCATCCCGGAGGAATATGGCGGCGCCGGCCTCGGCATCACCGAAGCCGCGATCATGATGCAGGCCATCGCGCAATCCGGGGCGGGCATGAGCGGCGCTTCCGCCGTGCATATGAACATCTTCGGCCTGAACCCGGTGGTGGTCTTCGGCACCGATGAGCAGAAGCGCCGCATGCTGCCGCCGCTGATCGAGGGGCGGGAGCGAGCCTGCTTCGCGGTGACGGAGCCGAATACCGGCCTGGACACCACGCAGCTCCGCACCCGCGCCGAGAAGCGCGGCGACCGCTATGTCATCAACGGTCAGAAGATCTGGATCTCCACCGCCCAGGTGGCGGAAAAGGTGCTGCTGCTGGCGCGCACCACGCCGGTGGAGCAGGTGAAGCGCCGCACGGAAGGGCTGAGCCTCTTCTACACGACGCTCGACCGCAGCCGCGCCGCCGTGCGCGAAATCGAGAAGATGGGCCGCAAGGCCGTCGATTCCAACGAGATCTTCTTCGACAACATGGAAGTGCCGGAGGAGGACCGGATCGGCGAGGAAGGCCGCGGCTTCGAATACATCCTGCACGGGTTGAACCCAGAGCGCATCCTGATCGCCGCCGAGGCTGTGGGCCTCGGTTTCGTCGCGCTGGAGCGCGCCACGGACTATGCCAAAACCCGCGAAGTCTTCGGACGCCCCATCGGGCAGAACCAGTCCATCCAGCACCCGCTGGCCGCCAACTGGATGGAATTGCAGGCCGCGCAATTGATGATCATGCAGGCCGCCTGGCGCTACGACCAGGGCCTCTCCTGCGGTGCGGAAGCCAATGCGGCCAAGTACCTGGCCGCCGAGGCCGGCTTCAAGGCCTGCCAGCAGGCGGTGATGACGCATGGCGGCTTCGGCTATGCCAAGGAATACCATGTGGAGCGCTTCCTGCGCGAGGTGATGATCCCGCGCATCGCGCCAGTCAGCCCGCAGCTCATTCTCTGCTTCATCGCGGAGAAGGTGCTGGGCCTGCCGAAATCCTATTGATGGCCGTTGTTCAAGGGAGGACCGGCATGTCCGGCTTGTGGTTCGAGGAACTGACCGAAGGTCTCGTGGTCGATGCAGGCTGGCGGCGCACGCTGACGGAGGCGGATAACACCCTCTTCTGCGGCATGACCATGAATGTGGCGCGCCTGCATCTCGACGCCGAATACATGAAGAACAGCGAGTTCGGCCGTCCGCTGATGAACTCGCTCTTCACGCTGGGGCTGATGATCGGCATGAGCGTGCATAACACCACCAATGGCACCGCCGTCGCCAATCTCGGCATGACGGATGTGCGCTTTCCCGTGCCGGTTTTCGCGGGGGATACGCTGGGCGTGCGCAGCACCGTGCTGAATGCCCGGGCCAGCAAGTCCCGCCCCGATGCGGGCGTCGTGACGCTGCTGCACGAGGCCTACAACCAGCGGGACGAGGTGGTGGCGCGCTGCGAGCGCACGGTGCTGGTGCATCGCCGCCCGGCGGAGGCGGCGTGATGCGGCTGCGCAACCTGCTCTTCGCGCCTGGCGATTCCGCCCGCAAGCGGGACAAGGCCCTGGCCAGCGCCGCCGATGCCGTGGTGCTGGACCTGGAGGACGCCGTAGGGCCGGACAGCAAGGACGAAGCGCGGGAGCAGATAGCGGCCCTGCTGCCCGGCCGCGCCCGGCGGGAGGTGGTGGTGCGGGTCAATGCGCGCACCACCCCATGGTACCTGCGGGACCTGGCGGCCGTGGTGCCCGGCGCGCCGATGGCGGTGATGCTGCCGAAATGCACCGGCATGGCCGATATCCTGGCCCTGGATCATCACCTGGAGGCGCTGGAAACCGCTGCCGGGCTGGAGGCCGGGCAGATCGGCGTGCTGGCGCTGGTGACGGAAACGGCGGCCTCCCTGCACGGGCTGGATTACCGGAATGCCCCGCCGCGCCTGAAGGCCCTGTGCTTCGGGGCGGAGGATCTCTCCTCCGACCTCGGGGTCGTGGCACGGGATGACGAGGGCCGCTACGCCGCTCCCGTGCGGCAGGCGCGCGCGGCCATGCTGCTGGCGGCCGGCGCGGCGGGACTGCCCGCCATCGACACGCCGTTCCCCGACCCGCGCCGGCCCGAGGCCCTGGCGCGCGAGGCGGCGGAAGCGGCGCGGGACGGTTTCGCCGGCAAGCTCTGCATCCACCCGGACCAGATCGGCCCCGTGGCCGCGGCCTTCACGCCGGATGCGGCGCGGCTGGACTGGGCGGCGAAGGTCGTCGCGGCCTTCACGGCCCAGCCTGAAGCCGGAGTGATCTCGCTGGAGGGGCAGATGGTCGAGGGTCTGCACCTGCGCCTGGCGCGCCGCATCCTGGACGCGGCACGCTAGGCGGAGGCTCAGGCGGGCTGCACATCCATGGCCAGCGTCATCTCATCCGCCCGGGGCGTATGGCTGACGCCGCGCCGCATGGCCCAGATATTCTTCTGGATGTGCAGCGGCACCCAGGCGGCATCGGCGGCGGCGATGCGCGTGGCCTCCTGGAACAGCTTCTCGCGCGCGGCATCGTCGGCGGTGGCCAGCGCCTGCGTCAGCACGCTGTCGTACTTCGCGCTGGAATAGCCGACATGATTCACGGTGCCCCAGCCCTTTTCCATGTCGCGGGTGCCGAGCAACCCGCGCAGGCCGGCAGAGGGTTCGCCGCCTGAGTTGGACCAGCCGCCCATGGTGATGCTGGCATCGCGCCGCGCGCCGCGCTGCGCCACCACGGCGAAGGGCAGGGTCTCCACCTTGGTCTTGATGCCAACGCGGCTCCACATCTGCCCGATGCTCTGCGCGATCTGCGCATCGTTCACATAGCGGTCGTTGGAGGCCAGCAGCGTCACGCCAAAGCCATTGGGCAGCCCGGCTTCCGCCAGCAGCTTTCGCGCCTTGTCCGGGTCGAAGGCGGGGAAAGGCAGGTCCGGCACATAGCCGTAGGTATCCGGCGGCATCAGCTGGCCCGTCGGCAGCGCGGCGCCGGACATGACGCGGTCCGCGATGGCCGGGCGGTTGATGGCCACGGAAAGCGCCTGCCGCACGCGCAGATCCGTCATAGGGTTGCGGATAGCCTCGCCATTCGGCCCCGTCACGTAAGGGGATTCCGTGCGGAAGTCGGTGCGGAGATAAACGGAGCGGAGGCTGGTGATCTCCGACAGCGCCAGGCCGGCCTCGCCACGCAGACGGGCGATGTCGTTGGTTGGCACGGCGTCGATGAAGGTGACATCGCCCGCCTGCAAGGCCGCGGTGCGGGCGCCGTCATTGGCGATGATGCGGTAGTTCACCCGCTCCCAGGCCGCCTTCCTGCCCCAGTAGGCGTCGTTGCGCGCCAGTTCCACCCGGTCGCCGGAGCGGAAGGAGACAAGGCGGAAGGGCCCGGTGCCGATGGCGTTCTTGCCATTGTTGAAGTCGCCCGTGGCGGGATTTTCACCCAGCCCGTGCCAGATGATGGCCACCTGCGACAGGTCCGCCGGCAGCAGCGGATAGACGCCGGCGGTATGCAGCCGGACGCGCAGCGGGTCCAGGATCTCCACCCGCTGGATCGCCTTGGTATAGACGGCAAAGGAGCCAGGGCTGTTCACCACCCTTGGCACGCGATCGATGGTGTAGGCGACATCCCGCGCCGTGAAAGCCTCGTTGTTGTGGAAGCGGATGCCTTCTCGCAGCTCAAATTCCCAGGTCGTGTCGTCGAGAAGCTTCCAGGACGTGGCGAGGCCAGGCATCAGGCGGCCCTGCGCGTCGCGATGCACCAGGAAATCGAAGAGATGCGCCGCCAGGGCGTTGTTGGGGGTCAGGGTATAGAAATGCGGGTCCACCGAACTGGGCGGGGCGCCGACGGCGAGGTCGAGCAGGCGGCCCGCCTGCTGCGCCCGCGCGGGGCGTGCCGCCGGCAGGAGGGCGGGCGCCAGGGCGGCGCCCAGGATCAGGCGGCGGGGCAGGGCTGTCATGCGGGTTCCTCCGGTGCGGGGGCGGGTGTCGCGTGAGCGGTGGCCCCGGTAGCGGCGGAGCCCAGGATGTCCCGTGCCGTGCGCATGAAGACGCGCGCGCCGATCGCGATCAGCTCGTCGGGAAAGTCGTAATCGGGGTTGTGCAGGCTGGGCCGGTCCTCGCCCGCGCCAAGCAGGAACATGGCCGATGGCGCGAGCTGCCCGAAGCGGCCGAAATCCTCGGAGGCCCGCAGCGGCAGGCCATGCGGGCCGTGCGGGATGCCCTCGGCCTCCAGGGCACGGCGGAGATGCGCCACGGCCTCCGGCGCATTCTCGCAATGGTCGAAAACATCCTGATAGCCGATCTCGATGCCCAGGCCGCCATCCGCCGCGGCCTGCCGCGCCAGGGCCTCAGCCTCGGCGCGCAGGCGCCGCATCTGGGCGTCGTTCAGGCTGCGCAGCGTGCACCAGACCTCGGCTCGGCCGGGCGCGACGCCGAAGCAGGCTTCGCCCAATGCCGCGTGCGTCACCGTCACCATGGCGAAATCCGGCGCCAGCCAGGCGCCGCCACCCAGCGCCGTCAGCGCGGGCATCAGCCGTGCCATGGCGGCCATGGGGGAAAGCCCGGTTTCGGGCGCCGAGGCATGGGCGGTGCGGCCCGAGAGCACGATCCGCATGCCGGCGGAAGCGCAGTTCGCCGGCCCCTCGGCCAGGGCCACGGCGCCCAGCGGCAGGCCGGGCATATTGTGGCAGGCGAAGGCGAGATCCGGGCGGATGGCGCCGAAGGCCGGGTCGGCGATCACAGCGGCGGCGCCGGTGCCATCCTCCTCCGCCGGCTGGAACAGTAGCACCACACGGCCCCGCTGCGGCCGCTGCCGCCCGAAGCCACGCGCCAGTGCCGCCAGCATGGCCATGTGCCCGTCATGGCCGCAGGCATGCGACCGGCCCGGTGCGTTGGAGCGGTGGGGTGCGTCCGAGATTTCCTGGATAGGGAGCCCATCCAGCTCGGCGCGGAACATCACTGTGGGGCCGGGTGCCGTGCCATGGAACACCGCCGCCACGCCATGCCCGCCGAGGCCGGACAACACGCGGTCCGCGCCGGCGGCGGCCAGCATGGCGCGGACCGCCTGGGCGGTGCCTTTCTCCTGCCCTGAGAGTTCAGGCATCCGGTGCAGGCCCTGCCGCCATTCGGCCAGTTCCACGGTGTCGCGGTTGGTCAGGAACATGGTCAGGCGGCGGCCTGGAAGCCGGCGCGCAGCAGCATGCCGTAGAGGTCGCGTGGCTCGTCCGGGTCGGCCAACAGGTCGAGCTGCGTGTACTTGCCCGTGCGTAGCAGCTGGTCCCGCACATAGCGCAGGGCGGAGAAATCCTCCGTCGCGAAGCCGACGCTGTCGAAAACCGTCACCTCCGCCGCATCCCGCCGGCCTTCCGCCCGCCCGGCGACCACCTGCCAGAACTCGGTGACAGGATGATCCGGCGGCAGCTGCTGGATCTCTCCCTCGATCCGTGTCTGCGGGGTGTATTCCACAAAGATGCCGGCGCGCAGCAGGATGTCACGATGCAGCTCCGTCTTGCCCGGGCAGTCTCCGCCGATGGCGTTGATGTGGACGCCGCTGCCGACAAGATTGTCCGTCAGAATGGTGGCGAACTGCTTGTCGGCGGTGCAGGTGGTGATGATCTGCGCGCCCAGCACCGCCTCCTCGCTGCTGCCGCAGGGCACCACCGTCAGGCCGCTGCCGGCGAGGTTGCGCGCGGCCTTGCGCGTCGCGGCAGGGTCGATGTCATAGAGGCGCACGGTGTCGATCCCGCAGAGGGCTTTGAAGGCCAGGGCCTGGAACTCGCATTGCGCGCCGTTGCCGATCATGGCCATGACGCGGCTGCCCGGGGGCGCCAGATACTTCCCCGCCAGGGCGGAGGTGGCGGCGGTGCGCAGCGCGGTCAGGATCGTCATCTCGGAAAGCAGCACCGGATAGCCGTCGCTGACCTTGGCCAGCATGCCGAAGGCGGTAACGGTCTGCCGGCCCTCCCGCGTGTTCTTCGGGTGGCCGTTGACGTATTTGAAGCCGTAGGTCTCCCCATCGCTGGTCGGCATCAGCTCGATGACGCCTTCAGCAGAATGCGCGGCAACGCGCGGCGTCTTATCGAACAGCTCCCACCGCGCGAAATCCGCCTCGATATAGCCAGCCAGCTCCGACAACAGGCGCTCCACGCCGATGTCCAGCACGATCTCCATCATGTGCTCGACGCTGACGAAGGGGACGAGGCTCAGGGGGCCAGGTGCGGTGATCGTCATGGAACAACTCCTGCGACGTGCGCGACATGCTAGCCAAATCAGTGCTAAAGATGCCTAAGTTAACTGTCAACAGTTGACGCGATGGATGTCGACGAATAGGTGACGCGCCCGCCAGCGGACCACCTCCGGAGGACAACAGATGGATCTCACCGCTACCATGTCCCTCCATCCTCCCAGCCTGGCGCAGGCCGTGAGAGGGCAATTGATGCGCATGATCGCCCAGGGTGCGTTGCGGCCGGGCGGGCGGCTGAATGAGGTGCATCTGGCGGAGCGCTTCGGCATCAGCCGCGGCCCTGTGCGCGAAGCGGCAAGGGAGCTGGAGGGCGCGGGGGTGCTGGTGAGCCGGCCGCGTCAAGGCTTCTATGTGGTGAACTTCACCCCGGCCGAGATCCGCGACATCTACGAAACCAAGAACTGGCTGGAAGACGCCTTCATCACCGACCTTGCTGCGCATCTGCCGATGGCGGCACGGCAGGAGATCCTGGCTGATATCGACAGCATCGACGTCTCCGAACGCGAAAATTTCGGGGAAAGCTTGCTGCAATTCCGCCGCCGCGTTTGCGGCCAGTTGCGCAACCGCTTCCTGGCGGAACTGATGGCGGCGCTCTACCGCAAGTTCTATGTCATTTCGGCCGTGGTGCCGGTAACCGACAACACGGTGCGGCAGGAGTGGATTCTCGCGGTGCTGCGCCGCTTCTGGGCGGCGATGATCGCCGGCGACGCGACCGCCGCGCGCGCCGTGATGGCCGAGGACACGGCGCATTGGCTGGCGGACCTACCGCAACGCTTCGCCGAGGTATTGCAGCGGCCGGCCCCGGGCCATGTCGCAAGGCTGGGTCAGTAGAGGTTGTTGGGCATGGCGGCGGCAAAGTAGTCAAAGTGGACCGCGTCGGGTGGATGGAAATCCCCGACCAGCAGAGCGTGGTGAATGCGCTGACCGCCAGCGAGGTGCAGGTGGTGACGAATATCGGCGCCGACGACATGGACATGATGCGCGGCCGGCACGGCATCAAGCTGCGGACGCGCCTGGCCAACAATTCGCTTTCCCTGCGGATGAACTGGCTGCGGCCACCCTTCAACAACCTGAAGGTCCGGCAGGCGGTGCTGCACGCCGCCAGCAGGCATCAGTCAACATCGTGCGGCTGATCCACGCGTGGGTCATGTGGACGGCTGATCCTCGCCGCCCGAAGGCCAGGGCAGCCTTCAGGTCTGGGCGCCGCCATTCACCTGCAGCATCTGCCCGTTGATGAAGGCACCTGCATCCGAAGCCAGGGTCCGGGCCAGCACGGCCACCTCGGCTGGTGTTCCGCGTCTTCCTGTGGGAATGCGCACGGCCACCGGGTCTCGCGGCATTCCTGCGCGGGTCTGCCCATCCTTGGCGATCGGGCCGGGCGAGATGGCGTTCACCGTGATGCCGCGGCCACCGAATTCCTTCGCCAGTGCCTTGGTCAGGCCCCAGACACCATGCTTGGCGACCGATACAGCCGCATGGCCCGCATAACCCTGAATGGCATTCATGCCAGTGAAGTTGATGATGCGCCCCCAGCCGCGCTCCAGCATCCCTGGCAGGCAGGCGCTGGCGAGCCAGCGCGCGGCGTCCATGTCCACCGCCAGTACCCGGCGCCAAGTCTCCTCATCCGTAGCCAGGAAAGGAGCGGCTGGCCGGATGGCCGCATTGTTCACCAGCACGTTGACGTGCCGGAAACGCGCGAGGGCCTCTTCCACGATCCGCATGCAGTCTGCGGCATCGCCAATATCGCCCATGGCGACCAGCACTTCACGGCCCAGCGCCCGCACCTCCTGTGCCACAGCCTCGCAGGCGGCGCGGTTGGATGAACCATTCACCACGATATCGAAGCCTTCTTGCGCCAGGCCCAACGCGACCGCGCGGCCGATATTGCGGCCGGAGCCAGTGATGAGGGCCACTTTGCGTTCAGCGGCCATGCAGCGTCTCTCCTGTGGTAGAGGCGGCCGATGGACGTGCCGCGCTTGTCCTGGGCCGATGGTGCGGAAGATCTGCCATCAACCCGGGCGCGTTGGTCAAGTGGGGGAACGGCCACCATCAACCCGATATTCCGCTGAGAGGAATCCACGCCCGATGCCGCCGGGAAAAGGCATCGCCATGCTGCCCCGATGCACTCCGAGGAATGGCACCCCTGAGCGAATCCTGCCTCGCGACAGGCCGCGCCGGGCTCCGACGGTTCCTGACGCCGGTCTAGGTTTCCCTTGCTCTGCCATGTGCAGTGAGGCTCCTGCCGCAATCGGCTTTCTTCTCGACGAGCCACCACTGACGCGCGACGCAGGCTACCAGTTCCGATTGCTTGTTCATGCCGAGCTTGGCGTAGATGCGTCCGGTGTGGACGCGCACCGTGTGGAAGCTGATATCCAGGCGGCGGCCGATCGCCTTGGCGTCCCAGCCGTGATACACCAGCAAGGCGATCTCCAGTTCGCGTGGGGTCAGAACATCCAGCAGGCTCGGCATTTCCTGCTCCAAGCCGCCTTTCAGCACGACATACCGCCGGCCGCAGAGCGCGAGACTGCCCAGGATCTCCTTCCCTGCCGGAGCAGCATGGTCGGGCACCACCTCGCAGGAATGCCCGGCGATGCTGAAGCAGGCCACCGGAACCTCCTCCGGCTGCGCTGCTGCGCTTCCCCACGCCGTGTCTGCCTCGCCATCGCCCGGTATCGGTCCTGGAGTATGGCCGGCCTCCACGCTTTCTGCGCGGCGCACCCATCGTGACCGGATGGCGTCGATCAACGGCCTTGGAACGGCATGAGCGCCGAAGTGGCCCGACTGTGGCTTCACCTGAAGTCTCCAAGGGTTCCGCCGGGGCGATGTTCTGGCGGAGAAAGGATGGTTCCCCAACCGCCGGATGGAGTTGCAGCCTGCTGCCATGCCCGCCCAGGATGCCTCAACCGGCTCGCCCGGCTCAATCATTCCGTTGCCGAAGTGCAATCACGGCATCGCCACCATGGCGCCAGCCCCGGCAATCATCCGTGAGGGGTCCGCTGCCGCCGCCACCAGTTCCGCCGTGATCCGGACACCGCTGTTCACGGTGCCCGGAGGGGCCAGCAACGCCCCGCGCTTGCAGCCATGGGAACGCCCCTCCGCATCCAGCAGCCCGGCTGTATGCACGCCGATGATCGCGGCATCGTTCCCGAGGCGCGTGATGATCGGGCTGCCGCTATGGCCCGGGCAGGTATCCACCGAATGGAACAGGCGCCTTGGGCTGAAGCGCACCAGGCGCTCCGCATGCCGCCAAAGGGTGCCGAGTGGCCGGTCGGACGGGTATCCCGCCACGGTGATGCGCCCACGCTCCCTGATCCGCGCGATGCTCGCATCCGGCAGCGAACGGAGCGGCATGAAGCGCCGCAGGCCCGGGAAGGGGCGTGGAAGGTCGATGAACCCCCAGTCCCAGACACCACGCTCCGGCCCCTCGATGAAGCCGCGCGGAACCCAGAAGCGCCGGGCTTCCATGGTGCCGTAGGGCATGGTCCCCCGGTCGCTCCGCCCTGGCACGACGATGATGCGGACGGGTGCCCGCCTGCGCTGCAGGCTCCAGATGCAATGCGCCGCCGTCAGCACCCGGCGCGGCGAGATCAGCACCCCGCTGCAGCCGGAGCACCCGCCGCCGCCGAAGTCGCGGCACAGATGAACCATCGTGTTCCAGGGGTAGAGCTTGGTGCGGATTTCCTGCACGCGGTCATCGGAGGGGCCGATCACCGAAAGGTCCGCATCCTCCTCCCCAGGCTGTTCGGCGCTCCGGCGCTCGTCCGGCCAGTAGCCGCCATCCCATGGCAGCGGCGGTGCGGTGGCCAGGGGATCGTCACCCGGGGGATTGCTCCAGGGGTCGACCGGCGGCAGGCCCTGCGGGTCCCACGGCACATAGTCCCACCAGCCCGAACCCCAGGGGATGGCTCCTCCCCAGCCACGCCATCGCGGGCCGCGCCGCCAGGGCGGGTAACCCCATGGCCTTGTGATGGGCGGGGGCAAGCCGCCGCCAGGGCTCCAGCCGCCACGGCGCACAGGCCCGGCGGCACCTGATGCGACACGGTGAAGGCGCCTCATGGCTTCTTCTCCTCAAAGGTCCAGGCACTGCCGACATAGGATTTGGGCCGCTCGCGGACCTGCAGCGTGACCTCGAAGGCCCGCAGCAGCTTGGTGTCGAGCGGCGTGCCGGGGTCCGGGCTCACGCCGCCGATCTGCACGGTGATCGCCGCCAGCCGCCTGTCGGCGCGGAACTCCGCCGCGATCTCCTGCTGCAGCCTGGCGACCTCGCTGCCCGCCGGATTGGGGGGGCGGCGCAGGGGCTTGCCTTGCGGCGCGATCACCGGAAGGACATGCGAGGACACGCGCCCCTGAACCGATGCGGCGGGCGCCATGCCGATATAGAGCGGCCTTGCCTCGCCCCGCCGCGCGATCCTGTAGAGGAGGAAGCGGTTGGGTTCCGTGAAGTCGGCTGGCGGCGCGGGCTGCGCGCGCCCGATCACCCGCATCAGTGGCACAGGGTCGCGCCATCCGTTGAAGGTGCCAGGCAGCGTCAGGCGCCTCGGGTGCCCGGCCTCGGCGCCAAGGGGCGCCTCGAAGCGGCCATTCTGCGCATGCGCGAGGGCGGCGCTGAGGCTACGGCGGGCCAGCCGGTCGATCGCGCCGGTGCCTTTCCTGCACTGCCTGCAGCCGCAGGCACATGCATGGCCGGGCGCGCGGCCCAGGTCGTTGTCGTAAAGGAGTCCGCTCATGGTACCTCCCACCACACTGCACTCGCGTCGTCCCAGAATTCCCGGAGTTCGTTGGCCGAGGCGGCGCCCCAGTCGAGGCTGTCATCGAGCGTCGCGGCCAGGACGCGCGGCGCCACCAGCAGCAGGCCGGCGACGCGGAACTGCCCGGCCTCGATCGGCACAGCGAGCCCGCTTCGCAGCAGCGCGGGCGTCAGGCAGCGGCGCAGGGCCTGCCGCACAGGCCCTTCCGCCAGGGGCTTGCAGCATATGCCGGAACGCTCAAGCCAATGGGCCAGGGCAGGGCTCTCCGCCTCCCGGTCCATGGTGGCCAGGATCATGGGGCGGGAAGCCCGCAGCGCCGCGGCCAGCGACAGCGCATCCCGGGCACAATCCGCCAGGATGTCGGGGGCGGTGAGGGGGGCGCCCGGGCTCGGCTCCTCGCCATGGTTCCGGGGCAGGAGGCGGGCATCGAAGGCGGCCGCCAGCGCATCGCGCCGGTCCATCAGGCCAGGGTCGTCGTCCTTGGGCAGCACCGATTCCGCCCAGCTATCGGCGGTCCAGTAGATGTTCGGGCAGCCCTCCAGGCGCAGCTCCTGCCGTGCCGAGGCCCATTCCCGCGTGGATTGCCCGAAGGCCCTGGCACCCGCCACACCGTCCATGCCACCAAGCTTCGTGGTTACCCGCTCTTCCCGCGCATAGCTCTTGTCCTGCACCAGCGTCCAATGGCCCTGGGGAAGCCAGACGGGCATCGCCCGGGCCAGGCCCAGTGTCCAGAACAGGCCGCAGGGCCGCAGCGACAGGCTGACATCCAGCACGCAGCCCTCCACCGAGGCGGGCAGTGCCAGGTTCGTGGCGGCGCCAGGCGGATTCCAGAGCGCGTTCATGGCAACCTCAACAAGATCCGCGATCAGATCGGCACCATCCGCGCATCCCGCGCCGGCATGCCCACAGCCCAGCGCAGGGATTCCGTGACACCTGGGAAGCGCCGCCCTTCATCCGTCATCCGGTAGGCTGCGATCCAGGCCTCGGCCTGCGCCGCGGCGGTCTGCGCCGTTGCCTGGAAGTCGGCCGGCGTCTGGTTGGTGTCGAAGGCGCTGCCGGAGACCCAGAGCAGCACGGCCCGCCCCGCCTCGGCCATCTTGGCCCGCTGGGACAATTCGCGCGCGCCGCCCATCCGCTGGTTCAGCACCGCTTCCACGACATCCCATTTGGTGCGGGCGTCGAAGGACTTCTTGATGTCCGGTGCGTCGAGAATCTCCAGGATCTGCTTCAGGTAGACGCTCGCCTCCATCGCCAGGGCCATGACATTGCCGTAGCTCGCCCGGTCCAGCGCGTAGCGCAGGTCCGTGCCGAGGCGCTGAACGACGGCGAGGGTGCCGAAGGGCCTCTGGTCGAGCGCCGGGCTGCCCTTGATGACCTCGGAGATCGTGAGGTCGCGGAAATACTGCGCCAGCGCGGTCATCAGCGCCACGAGCTGGAAGTGGAAGTTGACATTGACGATGGCGCCGGGCGGGCGCGGGGCGCGGCCGTAGTTGAAGACGCGCATATAGGCCGCGAGCCGGTCCCGCGGCTCGTAGCGGAGCGGCTGCCACTTGTCGAGCAGGTAGAGGCCGCGCGCGCCAGGGCCGCGATGCACCTTCATGCGCCCTTCGTGGAACAGGCGGCGCAACAGGTCCACCACCCGGAACACGCCCATGCGCTCGTGCTGGTAAACGAAGTAAAGTTCCGCTGCGGCCTGGATCTGCGCGGGGATGATGGAATCATCGAAATCCGCCGCGATCTCCGGCCAGGAGATCGCCCCGAAGCCGGAGGGGCCGCCCGCGGCGAGGCCGAGAAGATCGGAGAAGGCGCCGGCGGGATCTCCGGAGGCAGCACCGGCCAGGCGGCGGGCGCGCTCCTCCAGTTCACGCGCGACGCGCTCACGCAGCGCGGGATCGAGATCCTGCAGCGCCTGGTCGGTGAAGCCCGGAAACATGCTCCGTAGCGTCAGTTTGTCGTCCAGTGCCATTGTCGGAGCCCTTTGCCTCGGTGATGGCGCCGCCTGCGCGGCTGCTCTTCTGGATCACGATGACTTTTTCGGAGGACCGCCCGACCGCGTGGGCGGGCTTGTTCCCGTTGAGGAACTGGCTTGCCCATTCGTCTCGTCCCGGTTCTCAGCAATGCGGTGGACGCCGTCGCGGAGTTCTTCGATGAGCTTCGCGATGGTCGTGTTCTTGCTCCGCATCCTGCTGAAGTCGTTGGCCAGTTGCTCTATGGCGTCCCGGGCGGGGCCGAGATGCCGCGCGACATCGGCGCCGGCAGTCCCTACTTGGTCGGCGGCCCTGGCGATGGTGGAGATATCGGTGTTATCGGCGATGCGGCAGACGCAGTTGCGAAGCTCTTCGATAAGCCTCGCAATGGTCGTGCTGTTGTTCTGCATCCTGCTGAAGTCGTCAGCGAGTTTCTCGATGGCCTTCCGGGCGGGGCCGACATGCTGCGCGGCATCGATACTTGCTGCCCCGACCCGGTCGACAGCCTTGGCGATGGCGGAGGTATCGGTGTTGATGCCCGCCAAGCTCCCGGCGGCACGGAAGGCCTCCCCACGGATGAGTTCCAGAGCACGCGCGGACCGCTGCGCGGAGAGGGGCGGTATATCGGGAAGGCCGATTTCCGGCGGCGAGCAGGTCTGAGCGCCTCGTCCCCGGATCAGCTCGAGCGCGTCGCCGATCATCTCGGAAAGCGCGCTGGATACATGTTCCTGCGGCACGCAGCCGAAGCTCATGGTCGCGATGACAGAGGCGAGGCGCTGCTGGGCAAGGCTCTGCAGGCAGAGCTCGTCCTCCATGGCCTGCAACATCGGCTCGGGAGTCCCCGGGAGCGGGCGGTGGGTCACTTTGTCGATCTTGCCCTCCCCCAGCAGGCGCCCCACCTTGGTGAGTAGCCTGATCAGAGCGGCACTGGTTGCTCCGGTCGTCGGACCCGTCCTGCGGCGCCCTATTCCGGCAATTATCCTGATCGGGGCTACATTGATTGCCCCGGCCTTCAGGATTGTCCTGCCACGCAGAGCAGTGGCAAGAACATAGGCCAGCAGCCCATAGGCCGCGGCGCGCCACTCCGGCTCCCCTTTGCCCTCAATGTCGTGGCCGGAGATGTAGAGGTCCATGGCACGGTCAAGGTCATGCAGGATCTTGTCCACCATGATCTGCAGCAGCACATCCTTGGCGTCGCAGTTGCAACCCAGAAAGCAGTCGGCGCGGGCCGCGAATTGCGTGCGTAGGCTGGCGAGCCGCGTCATTCGCTGCGCCACGGCGCTGTTCTGCCCCATGCTGGCGCGCGCACGCTGCGCGATCAGCGGGCGGGTGATGTAGAACAACCGGTGGCCCGCCGCGCTGGTCGTGAAGCTGTCGAGGAAAAGCTGAAGCGCCTTCAGGAACTGCGCGAGCCCTGGCGCGGAGGCTACCTTGCCGCCCAGGTTGAGCAGCCAATGGAGTTGCTGTGTCGAAAGCTCCGCCGTGGCGCCGAGGGCGCGCAATCCGGCGGCGTCGTTGCGTGCGGCCTGCTCGACCAGCCCGTCGAGGGCGCGACCCAGGGTGGCCTCGTCCAGCAGCGCCCGCAGGTCGAGATGACCGCTGGCTTCGATCTGCTGCATGAACTTGCGGTAGCCTTCCATGGCCCAGGGGAAGCCGTCGGAGGAGGAGGTTCCCTCGGTGTTCTGCAACATGGCGCGCAGGCCGGCGATCACGCCGTCCCGCCGTGCCTGCAGGTCGCTGGCGGCGATGGAAGGCAGCACGCGCAGGTTGCCGAGGCTGCGCCCGGCCAGGTTCTCGCCGGCCAGCACAAGCAGCAGGGAGGCGGCCTCGTCGAGGTCGCTCCCCAGGCGCCGGTAGGACGAGTTGCTGTCAGGGCTGAGCGCCCCGATCATCCGCGCGAGCCGCGAATACTCGCCCAACTGGCGCCGGGCACCCAGCAGCCTGTCGCGGGCGCGGGGGTCCAGCGCCAGGGCGGCGGCACTCTGGCCTTCCGCCAGGATGCCGCGGATGGAGTTCCACCAGCCAGAAATCTCCTGCGTGATGTCGCCCAGGCGGTGGTCGGTGGAGAGGGCCAGCAGGTCGCGGTCCACGGCCTGCTCGGCCTGTGCCATCTCGGCGCTCGTCGCCATGGATTCCACGGCGCGCACATTCGGCGCCGCGGCGATTTCCAGGGGCGTGGGCAAGCCGGCGGCTTCCGCCTCCAGCTCCCGCGCCTCACCCGGGAAGAGCTGGCGCAATCCCCGCGCTACCTCGACCGGGTCGTTCGGGTTTCCGATGCGCAGGCGCTGGCGGATGATGTTGTCGACGATCTGTGCTGCCACGCCGCGGCTCCGTTCGGGCAGATCGACCTGCGGGCCCTGGCTGGCAGCCGCCGCGCCGGGGCCCGGCCGTGCCGGGGAACCGGTGGCCGCCGGATTGGTCCGGAAGAAAGGGGCGTCTCTCATGCGCGTCCTCATGCGACCTTGGGTTCGATCTGGGCCGGTGCGGGGCGTGCGGTGCCGGCGCCATGACCGACTGGCACCAGGCGCTCCAGCATCATCCTGCCGAGTTCATGGGGTGCCACCCCGGCGGCCAGCGCGTAGTGGCAGGCACTGACCAGGAAGCGCGGCGGCAGGTCGCCCGGCATGCGGCCGCGGGCGAGCAGCAGCCCGCCGCGCCGGATGGCCGCCTGGTCACGGCTGGTGAAGGGAATCACGCTCGCCAGGACCCGCTCAGCCAGCGCGCGGCGGGGCTGGAAGGCAATCTCGTCGACCACGGCGGGGATCGCCTCGCGCGCCGAGGCCAGCATGGCACGCGGAATACGGTGTCCCCGCCGCGGGTTGTAGAGGCCGGTCCAGACGCCGAGCAGTTCCGCCGCATCCTGTCCGAAGCCCATGCGGCGCAGCATCTCCGCCATGATGGGCACGCGGAGATATCCTGTCGGGTGCGCGCCGCCAGGGCGGTAGGTCATCACCTTGTCGGCGGGGTGGGACAGGAATTCCGCCATGCCCCAGGCCGCCGCCGGCCCGCCCAGCAACAGCGCCGCGAGATCCGCGAAGATCTCCTTCTGCCATCGGCCGAAGACGCTGGTGACGCGTGGCGGCATCGCCATCTCCGAAAGGCGCAGCAGGACGGCGTTCTGCACTTCCACCCAGAGGCCAAGGTCTGCCTGCAGGTTATGCGCGACCTCGTGCAGGAACACGGCCTGCCATGGCCGGTCCCGGTCGAAGGGGATCCGGATCAGGGGGAAGGGGTTTGTCTCGCCCAGCAGGCGGCTCAACGTCACGCCGCGCCGGATGGTGGCGGGTGAGTAACCGTGCTCCAGGTAGGTCAATGGCGGCAGGAGCGTTCCCGGGAAGATCCGTGGCGCCGCCGCGGTGACCGCCGCGTAGCAATCGCGGGCAATGGCGTCATGCGCCGCCAGCGGCCGCGCGAAGGCGGTGCCACGCTGGGCGAAGACCTCGAAGAACAGCCCGAATGCCCGCCGCGACCGGTCCACTTCGCGTTCCACCATGGCCATGGCAAGGAGACGGTCCTCAAGGGAAGCGCCGCGCGGCAGGCGGGCCAGGGCGGTGAGGCGCATCCGCACGGCGCGGTCGATGGCCCAGAGCCGCTGGTTCGCCGCGGCGAAATGCGCCTGGGAGGGTGCGAAGGGCAGGTCCTCCTGCCGCAGCCCGACGGATTGCCGGGTCAGGCCGACAAGGCGGCGGGCACGGCTGGCAAGGCCACGGCGCTTCGCGTCGAAGAAGCGCTCGATCGCTGCGCCGCGGCCATCCGGCATGGATGCAGCACCTCCGTCCATGACCGTGCCCTCTTTGCCCTCATGCCGTGCCTAGAAGTCCGGACGGATATAGATCGTCGCCGGGCCCTGGATGCGGATGCGGCGTCCGCGCATGCCCTGGCGGCCCCATCCCTGGCCACTGCCCCAGCCATCCTGCCCCCCGCCGATACCGCCGAGCGAGGACATGATCTGCCGCGCCCGCTGCGACGGGGCCGAGAGGCTGCGCAACGCGCTGGGGTTCTGCGCCAGGCGGGCGATGGTGCGCACAAGCACCTTCGGGCGTGCCGCCGGCGGGGTGCCGTTGCTGGCCGCCGTCCTGCGCACGCTGGCCGCCACTTTCGGCAGGGCCCGAAGCGCTGTGGGCCCGCCCGCGCGAACCAGGCTGGTGGCGGCGCGCGTGACCGCCTTGGCCACCTGCTGGCGCTG